>CAYZEH010000020.1:1591-23649 GCA_964477135.1 uncultured Pirellulales bacterium
GCTGCTCTGCCTGGAAAACTTATGTTCTTATCAACATCGTCGAATCCAAAAATGTAGTCATATTTTGTAATAGTGTTATGCCTGATTGGCAACCAGTCACGTATTGCTCCAAGACTGCCACCGCAATCCCATTTTGTCGCACTACTGCCATCCCAGTCAAATGTAAATGGTGCAGTGCCGTTATAAGCAGTACCCGCAGTATAGTTATTACCTAAAAGACCACCTACAACCGAGGCTGTAACCATAAAACTTGAAGTGCCGTCCAGAAGAGCATATGTTCCAGGTGCTACAACTCCACCAGTACCAACAACACCATTCGTAACAAAGGTGCCCGCTTCTGAGGCAAAACTCCAATCCCAGGTAATGTCAGCACTTGCTACCCCAGTCACAAATGCAACGAACAAGAATGAAACTAATATTTTTTTCATCATCTCTTCTCCTTAATTTAGCAAAATTGACAATCTTGCAGAACTATGAACGTCAGCCTACCAAATTAAATGAAACATGTCAAGCAAATTTTTTTCCATCATTCGGCACGATTTTTTTTTTGCAGACGATCCTAACTGTATTTTTTTTAATAACTTATGTTTTTTAAAACGGATGAAACCTATACTGATTTATTTTCTATAGAGGATTGCAGATGCTGTCAATAAATGCCTAAACAGGAGCTGCTATCAAATCGACTTTTTCAGACTTAGCTGTTTTTTACATTTTGGGCAGGTAACCGTTTTGCCCTTATAGTTCGGCGGTACTTTCAATTTTAACCCGCAACTGCATGTGAGAAACACAAAGCCATTAACTATTCTCATCAAATCGCCAAGCTGATGCATTTGTTTTTGTTGTTTGGAAGATTTGCCAGGCTGATCGAAAGGTTTCCTGATTCCTATTATTTCATCTGTAATAGCTGCTGCCGGCAGGGGGCTGTCGTTTTTTGTTACCTGGCTAAAAGATTTTGAATAATCTTTCATGGAAGCTCCACCAGCCATTGTCCGCAGTATCTTAATTCTTTCTGAAATAGGTGGATGTGTGCTTGTCAGATCAGACAGCTTGGCAGCTTTTTTATTCTTTTTCAGTGGATTTGCAATGTACATCGGTGCGGTGACTTTGTTCGCACAAGCCAATTGAGCTGAATGATCGTTAGATATTTTTTCCAGCGCTGCTGCCAGTCCTGCTGGATAGCGTGTAAGTCTGGCAGCGCCAGCATCTGCAAGGTATTCTCTTTTTCGTGACAATGCAAAGTACAACAGCTGCGCAAAGATCGGTGCAAGTATCGCAGCGACTATCGCAATTATCATAATAAGAATTTGTGCCTGACCTCCGCCTTTCGATGAGCCTGAATATCTTCTGCGAGAGCCCAGCGAGGAATAAAACATCCCGCGTAAAAACACTTGTGACATCAGAACGATTGAGCCTAACATTATACCTGCGACAGTGACAAATAAAATATCACGATGCAGTATATGACTCATCTCATGGGCGATTACCCCCTGCAACTCGTCTCGGTTAAGCTTGCTAAGCAGCCCCGCGGTAATAGCAACAGAAGCAGTTTTCGGAGACCTGCCGGTGGCGAAAGCATTCGGCGCAGGGTCTGCGATTATATAGACTTTCGGCATAGGCAGCCCCGAAGCCAAAGCCATCTCTTGTACCACATTGAAAAGCTGAGGGTGGACATCATGGTTAACCCTCTTGGCTTTGCTCGCAGCAAGTAATATCTGGTCGCCTGACGAAAAGCTAAGCACAGTCAGGAAAAACCAGATAGTCCCAGCGATGGCGATACCCCAAAGCCCGCCGTACATTGCGTGACCATTTTTCATATTTGCGGTAAATACCGATCCTATCAGGTATCCCAATCCAAGCAACACCACAGCCATCAGTAATATCAAGACGATAGAGTGTCTCTTATTCGCTCTTATTAATTCCCACATATTTTATGCCGTTATGTTAAAGGTCAGGAGAAATTTACTTTTGGGACTTCTCTTTCAGCAGGTGCTTCGATCTCAAAGAATTCGCCTTGTTTAAAGTTAAACATTCCCGCAACTACATTAGATGGGAACATCTGTATTTTGTTATTAAAGAAGAGCACCTGATCATTATAGTTTTGACGGGAAAACGAAATTTTATTTTCAGTGCTGGTCAATTCTTCCTGTACCTGCAGGAAGTTCTGATTAGCTTTAAGGTCAGGGTAGTTTTCAACGACAAGCATAAATTTACTCAGCGCTTCGGTAAGTGCACCCTCGGTTTTTGAAGCATCGGCAACAGAGCCCGCCCCCATTGCTCTTGATCTGGCTTCTGTAATAGCCTCAAGAGTTCCCCTTTCGTGCTGCATATAACCTTTGGCGGTCTCAACAAGGTTTGGAATCAGGTCGTGACGACGTTTCAACTGGACATCAATTTGCGCCCATGCGTTTTTGACCTGGTTGCGAAGCTGTACCAGAGAGTTATACATTGCAATTAAAAACAATACGATAAGAACTACTACAACAAGTGTAACGATTAATGAAACCATTTTTTCGCTCCTTAAGAAAGGTTTATTTTGTTAAAAATCTGTAAACTGTTGTATGTTGATAAATTTGTCCGGGTTTCAAAATAGTTGACGGGAACATAGGTTTATTTGGCGAATCCGGATAGTGTTGGGTTTCGAGACAAAAGCCTGCGTATTTATTATATACAGCCGACTTGCCTTTGTGTGAACCGTCAAGGAAATTAGCAGTATAAAGTTGAACCGCGGGCAGTGTTGTCAAAGTTTCCATTATCCTTCCGGATTCAGGCTCAGTTACTCTTGCCGCCAATGTCAACTGCCCGTTATGATTATTAATAATGTAGTTAAGGTCATAGCCGTCAACTTCTTCAATTCGGCTGCCTATCGGCATTTCGCATGTAAAATCAAGCGGAGTATCTTTCACTGATTCAATTTCACCAGTCGGGATAAGGTTCTCATCATCAACCGTGTAATTGTCAGCATTAATGTAAAGCAGCTGTTCAAGCATATCAGGGGTGTCATAGCCTTTAAGATTGAAATAGCTGTGGTTCGTTAAATTGATAACAGTCGTTTTGTCAGTGACAGCGTAATAATCAATTCTTAGCTCGTTGCTGTTTGTTAAGGTGTAAGTGACGCTGCATTTGAGGTTTCCCGGGTATCCCTCTTCACCATCGGGACTTGTATATGTAAGTTTCAAAGCAGGCCCGTCTTCTGACATCAGTTCCTGTACCTGCCATACTACCTTATCAAATCCTTTCAGCCCACCATGAAGGCTGTTTGGTCCGTCGTTTATCGCCAGGTTATATTCAACGTCGTCGATCTTAAATTTACCATTTGCTATTCGGTTAGCATATCTTCCCACAATACATCCGAAGAATGGATTATCTTTAATATAGTCATCAAGATTATCGAACCCCAGGACAACATCAGCGAAGTTATTATTTGCATCTGGAACCATCAGCGAGATTATGGTCCCGCCGTAATTTGTTATCTTAGCCTGCATGCCGGATTTATTAGTAAGTGTAAAAAGAAAAGCCTCCTGACCGTCAGGCGTTTTTCCAAAAGCCTCTTTAGTTATGTTTGCCATTGTTAATTATTCTCCTTTTCTGGTTCGCCACTTCGGCTTTCATCAAACATGTCATTTAAAATAGACTGAATTTTTTTCTGGCTGTCAAATTGTCCGATAGAGATGATTTTTTTGAGCTCTCCTTTGTCAAACCAAAGACCATGATTTTTGGAACATTTGTCAATGATCAGAGGGGTTTCAGATTGGCTAACGGAAATTTTCTGCATTTTTTTCAGGCAGATGGGACATTTTCTCAGCTTTTCTGTGAGATTTTTTTCTGTTTTAAAGGAATCGAGCAATTTTTGTGTCTGCTGGGCATCTGCGATAAGAAGCTCAATTTCACCGCTGTCGAGCCAGATGCCGTTACAATCGCAACAGAAGTCTATTTCGACGTCATGAAGCTCAAGAGTTATCATAGCACTTTTACAAACCGGACAATCCATTGTAATCCTTAGTATAAAAATCTTTATAATTTACAACAATACTACCTTTAGGCATCGTTGTCGTCAAGAAAACCCTTTATATTTGTTCTTGACTGTAGAAAAAGGTAATTATAAGATAAACGACTGTTATTAAGACTGTTATGGATAACGCCTATATATTGAGGATGAAAAAATTATGATAGTTGATTGTCACACACATTTGCCGAAAGTTGTTGAACAGACCGGCGGGGCGTCGGAATTGCTGGCTTCGGCTGAAATGATTGATGCCTGCATTGTGTTGGCGCATGCGGGCGAAAACAGTGAAGAGGTCAATAAAAAACTTTTAGGATATGTAAACAGTTATCGGGATAAGTTGTTAGGTTTTGCTTATATTAACCCGACTTGTGATGCGATTACACCTAAAGCCCTTTCAAATTTAATTGAAAAAAATAATTTTAAAGGCTTTGTCGTTTACTGTTGTGAAGATAAATTCCATCCTGCCCACAGTAGAGCAATGAGATTTTACGCAGCTGCACAAGAGCTTGGGATGCCGGTTTTTTTCGATAACTGTCAGCCCCTAAGCAGCTCAGCGGTACTCGATTATGCTCAGCCTTATTTGCTCGATGAAATAGCACGAAAATACCCCGAACTAAAAATGGTAATTGGTTCAATGGGTTCACTTTTCGTCAACCAGATAATTGCCATGTTAGCAAAACATAAGAACGTTTATTCGGATCTTACGATTAGGCCGAGCAATATCTGGCAGATTTATAATATAGTGGTTTCCGCAAATGAGGCGGGTGTTATGGATAAGCTTTTGTTCGGCAGCGGATATCCTGTTGGTAGTGCCGGGCCTTGCATTGAAACGCTTCTTGGGTTTAATAAGCTTTTGGCTGATACTTCATTACCGACTGTCCCGCGAGGAAGTATTCGAAATATAGTGGAACGTGACAGCCTGGAGATTCTTGGCATAAACATCTAAAAATGACTTGGAGTTAAACCGATGGCTGAGCTTTTGGAGCGAAAGGAAAACTGGGGATCTCGTAGTGGTTTTGTTCTTGCAGCTATAGGTTCAGCGGTTGGGCTTGGTAATATCTGGAGGTTTCCTTACGAATCTTATTCAAACGGAGGAGCTGCCTTTCTTGTTCCATATCTTATAGCGATGCTCGTGGTTGGCATACCTTTGTTGATAATGGAATTTTCGCTGGGACATTTTACACAATTGGCGGCTCCGGGGGCGTTTCGACAGGTTTCAAAACATACCGAGTTTGTTGGATGGTGGCCTATTGTCCTTTGCTGTATTATTGTTTGCTACTATTCAATAATCCTTGCGTGGTGTTTCAATTATCTCGTTTTTAGTTTTTACCAGGTGGTTCCATGGGCAGAGAATGCGAAAACATTTTTCTTTGACGAATATCTGAAGTTTAATAATAGTTTCAGCCTTGGTAATATCCGCTGGTCCATAGTTATATCGCTTTTTGTGGTATGGGTAGCGATGTATTTCAGCATATTCCGAGGCATTGGTTGGATAGGCAAAATGGCTATATGGGTTGTACCGCTACCTTGTCTGATGGTTTTGATACTCACAATTCGAGGTCTTACACTTGAAGGTGCAGTCAATGGTCTTGAATATTACCTTGAGCCGAACTGGGAATCATTGAAAAATGTTGTAGTTTGGCGTCATGCTTTCGGGCAGGTATTTTTCTCCATGACCGTCGCTTTTGGAGTCATGATTACATACGCAAGTTTTCTGCATCGCAAAAGTGATATAAATAATAATGCTCTGATTGTAGGAATTTCTAATTTTGCGGTTAGTTTTATTGCCGGTATTGCGGTGTTCACCACGATGGGATCTTTGGCTGTTAAGCAGGGCGTAGAGATCAGTCAGGTTCTTGATAAGAGTCAAGGCCCGGGACTGGCCTTTGTAGCATTTCCTGCAGCTTTGTCAAACTTGCCGGCAACTCAGTTTTTCAGCGTGCTGTTTTTCACTGCCTTGATTTTACTCGGGCTCAGCTCTGCTTTTTCGATGACCGAATCAATACTCGCCAGCCTTTGTGATAAAACAGGCTGGTCGAGTAAATGGGTTTTGCCTGCTCTTAGTGTCGGAGGCTTTGGTTTTGGAATATTCTTCACCACCGAAGGTGGTCTAAGCTGGCTTGGTGCGATCGACAACTTTGTTAACGGCACATGGGGAATAGTTCTTGTCGGACTTGTTGAAAGTATCGCTATCGGCTGGTTTTATAAATTACATGTTCTAAGACGCCATGCCAACGCCCGAAGTGACTGGCAGATAGGTCTCTGGTGGGAATGGCTTATAAAATATATAATTCCGCTTATTCTCGGCTCTTTATTTATCTGGAGCTTATGCGATGATTTTACAAAAGAGGGGGGATTCCTCCTCAATGATAATGGCCAAGCCATTTGGCCTAATATTGTCGGGCTAACCCTTATGGCAGGGGCATTTATTACAGCGGTCATTTTAAGCATGGTCGGAAGAACCGACTATACCAGTGGACAGGAACCAGAAAATGTTTGAAAAAATGAATATACTATCAAAAATTCAATACGATGGGCATTTATCCGCAACTGCATATATAATACTCTCAGTTATTCTGATGGGTATAATATGCGGCCTTGGATGGTGCTTTTACAGGGCAGTTACCGCCACAGATAAATCTGCGGAACCTCAGCTGCCCGATGAGATAGGCGATAAAGACCAATAAAGAAGCACCTGTTTTTAATTGGTGGTATTGAAATTAGAAACAATAAAAGATAAACATCAAAGACTCCTATTTGAAGCCTTCGATGTTTTTTTCTTTATACTGCTTACATACTTTGTCAAGGTCGACACCGCTTATGTTTGCCAGCGTGCAAAGCCATGCAAGAACATCGGCAAACTCTTCTTCTTTATTGTCGAAATCATCGCCAGCCAGCGCTGTTGCCAGCTCACCAATTTCTTCAATAAACCACATAAAAGTTGCAGCAGTTCCTCTTTGGCGGTCACGCTTTTCATACTTTTGCGATATCCACTGTTGAAATTCACTAATTTGCATCTGCTTCAAACTAAGTGATCAAAGTGTTAAATTTAGTCTTCTCAAATACAGCTGTAGCCTGATTAATAGCTCTGCCGTAAACAGCTTCGATCTTGTCTGTGAATTTCTTGTCAGTGATCTGCTCTTCAAGATTGAGTTGATTGGTCATTGGCCCGTCTACTGCCTCAATAACCTCCATCATATTGATCTTGTTGATGGGTTTAGCCAATGAAAAGCCGCCTCTTGGGCCTCTTTTGCTTCTGAGGATATTCGCTCTTACCAATTGTTGCAGGATCTTGAGCAGGTATTCCAGCGGAATGTTGTATTCCTTGGAAATAGTCTGTGAAAGAATGATTTTCTTGTCAGCATTCTTGCCCATGTACCCTACCGCCAGCAGAGCGTATCCGGTTGATCTACTAATTCTCATTTCTGTTCTCCTTCATATGAAAACAAGGTTAAAAAAAACTTGCACTATCTACACGATAAGTAACTTTTTAAAACTTTATCTCGACTTAAACCTGCATCACCTATATCCATATCTTCAATACATACTACACATCGTTTGGCAATTAAGTCAAGTATTTTTACACTTTTCCAAAACAGATACCATACAAACAGGTAGTTGTACGGGGTTTCGTCTGAAATCTTTTCCGCTATTTTTGCTTTTCAAGGGGGTGATTACAACAAAGGTGTTAATGTTGAAAAAACTATAACATAAAACAGTATCTTATTGCAAAACTTTCCTTAAAACTTCTTAACGACATACCTTTAATACTTATACTCATTGCTAATCATAACGTTACTCAATGTATAGAATATTTTTATGATTTCAAGAGTTTTTTTTTAATAATGCAAAAAAAATCTTTTTTTTGCGTCTGGCGAAAGATTAAGCAGCATTTTTTTGTAAGTTCTTTTTTTGCCTTGATTAGCACAAAATATTAATGATTGTGGTAGTTTGGGCTATATGTATCTTTCGCTTGTAGGGCTTTTTTTTTTTTGGGGGGGGGGGTACTGTGCATAATTTCCTGAGAATAAATTAGTTGAATTTACTGGGTGAAAGAAGTATCATTATTTCTTTTGTATTTTGAAGTTTTGGTGTTTTTTGTATATACCCTTAAGAGTAGTGCCCCGATATATCGGGACCGCGAATAAAGCCGTAATTTGTTATTCTTAAGTTATTTACCCGCGGATAAACGGGTGAATTCAATTGGGATCAGTATACTTAGGATTCTAATTGCAGGATCATGTTAAAAAATAACTGCCCTATACAAATATCCGAGAATTATCGAATTTGTTGATGAATTACCCAAAACTATAAGCGGTAAAATAAAAAGGGTTGATATACGCAAAAAAAGTCAGGATAATGAGTAGAAACTGGTTTATAATGTATGTTTAAATGCTAAACAGGAGCTGCAGTGGAAGTTAAAGATGAGAAAAAGAACCCGTATCCCGTAATAAACGAGATCGAGTGTAAAGCCTGTGGAAGATGTATAGTTTCATGTCCGAAAGGGTGTCTGGAAATGAGCAAAGAAGTTAATCAGCGAGGCTACCATTACGTAGTTTACAAAGGAACCGGATGCACCGGATGTGCGAACTGTTTTTACAGCTGCCCGGAACCAAATGGAATAGAAGTGCACATCCCAAAGAAAGACTAATAAACGTTTGATACGTTAAGGAGTTATATAATATGGCAACACAATTGATCAAGGGCAATCATGCGGTGATAGTCGGGGCGTTATATGCCGGCTGCGATTGCTATTTTGGATATCCAATTACACCTGCCAGCGAAATACTTCAGGAAGCGTCTGAATTATTTCCCAAAGTTGGTAGAAAATTTGTGCAGGCAGAATCGGAAGAGGCTGCTATAAATATGGCATACGGTGCTGCGTCAGCTGGGCATCGTGCTTTGACCGCCTCATCAGGGCCTGGAATAAGCCTGAAACAGGAAGGCATCAGCTATATCGCCGGTTCAAAGCTCCCTTGTGTGATCGTTGACATTATGAGAGCCGGGCCTGGTTTGGGCAATATCGGTCCTGAGCAGGGCGATTATAATCAGGTTGTAAAAGGGGGAGGCCACGGCAATTATAAATGCATAGTCCTGGCTCCAAATTCTGTGCAGGAAATGTGCGATTTTACTATGAAGGCTTTTGAACTGGCTTTTGAATATCGCGGACCTGTATATGTTCTTGCTGATGGTGTGCTCGGGCAGATGATTGAACCACTACGGTTCCCTGAAAAAGCGATCAAGCCGAAAATAGATACGTCCTGGGCGGTTAATGCAACTGCCGAAACTAAAGAAAATCTTGTTACTTCGATCTTTCTCGATTTCCAGCAGCTCGAAGATTTTAATTATGAGCTTCAGGAAAAATACGCTTTGATAGAGAAAAATGAGGTCGATTACGAAGAATACAAAACAGAAAATGCGGATATTGTGCTGGTTTCTTATGGTATCAGCAGCAGGATTTGCAGAACAGCAGTTGACCAGGCAAGAAAGCAGGGTTTAAAAGTTGGGCTTTTCAGGCCTATAAGTTTATATCCGTTCCCAAATGCCAGACTTAAAGAGCTGGCGGACAAAAAAGGCTGTGAATTCGTTGCAGTTGAAATGAGTAACGGTCAGATGCTTGAAGATGTTCAGCGGGCGATTCTGTTCAGCAGGCAAGTGCATCTTGTTAACAGGCTCGGCGGTAATCTTATTACTATAGATCAAATAATCAGTAAGATAAAAGAACTGGCTGATTAGAGAGGCATTTTTAAATGGCAGAAAAAATAATTGGAAGACTTCCGGGATTATATAAAGAATTTCCACGAAAAGGCGGACCAGCTCCGACAGCTACTCATTACTGCCCGGGATGTGGCCATGGAATTTTGCATAAGCTTATCGGCGAAGCTATGGGCGATCTGGAAATAACAGACAGAACAGTAGCTATAAGCCCGGTCGGATGTGCTGTGTTTGCATATTATTATTTTAATTGCGGCAATGTGCAGGTTGCTCACGGGCGGGCGCCGGCAGTTGGAACGGGCATTTCCCGCGCAGAAGACAATGCTGTTGTTATCTCTTATCAGGGTGATGGTGATCTTGCCTCTATCGGTCTTAATGAAACACTGCAGGCAGCTAACAGAGGTGAAAAGATGGCAGTGTTTTTCGTGAACAATACCCTTTACGGCATGACAGGCGGACAGATGGCACCAACTACTTTGATAGGTGAAAAAACTACAACCTGTCCGATGGGCAGAGACCCGAGACTTTCCGGTTATCCGATTCATATGTGCGAATTGATCAACAATTTAAAAGCTCCTGTCTTTATCGAACGTGTTGCTGTCTCTGATATTAAAAATATTCGAAAAGCCAGACGGGCTGTCAGAAAAGCACTGGAAATTCAAAGGGATGGTAAAGGCTATGCTTTTGTTGAGGTGCTTTCGAATTGTCCGACTAATCTCAAGCAGGATACGCAAAAGAGTATTGATTTTATAAATAATGATATGACCAAAGAATTTCCACTCGGCAATTTCAGAGACAACAGCAAAAAGGCTGAACCTCTGCAGAGAATCGCCAGCGACTTTTCTACTGACTCGATCGATGGGTTATATAATCTCAAAAATGACAGTTCGCCTGATGCAATAAACGATCACGAATTTGGTAATGTTCAGATTAAAGTCGCCGGCTTTGGTGGCCAGGGAGTCCTTAGTATGGGTCTTATTCTCGCAAGGGCAGCTTGCAAGGACAGCAGACATGTTTCATGGTATCCATCTTATGGCCCAGAGCAAAGAGGTGGAACATCAAACTGTTCAGTGATGATATCCGGCGAATTAGTCGGCTCTCCGGTAGTTCATTCTCCCGATGTGCTTATCGCCATGAACAGACCTTCGCTTGAGAAATTTGCCAATGATGTCGAATCGGGGGGGATTATAATTTATGATTCGATTGCAGGAGACTTTGAGTTTAAACAAGGTGTTAAAGCTGTTGCGGTACCTGCGATGAAATTAGCTGCCAAAGGTGGTTCCGAGCGAGCTGCCAACACTGTAATGCTTGGTGTTCTAAAGGCTTTGGGATGTACCAAATTGAGTGATGAGGTGTTTTACCAGGCTATTGCGGATAATTTTGCTGCTAAGCCAAAGCTTATTGACCTCAACCATAAGATACTTGACCAGGCGGCCAAATGGACAAAAGAAAATATTAAGTGATAATCACTTAATATAAGGCGGATTCAAAGGCCAAGTGTAACTAAGTCAAATCCTGTTTTCTTTTCTAAATACGGCATAATCATTTGTAAATAAAGAGCTTATGTGCAAATTAAGTAACTCAAAGCAGAAATATTGAAGTAAAAATATAAAAATATAAAAATTTGTGCTGGTAATTCTGAAAGCAAAGTTTGATAATAGATGGTAGTTTGTAATTTATTATTTGAGGAAGTAGATTATGAAAACATTAACAAATTACAAGCCTCATATAGAGGTCACCTCTGACCTTGAAGAATTGTCTGTTCGCGGGTTGGAGTCTTTTGTTTCACATGCAAAAAAAGCAATTGAAAACAAAGGTAAATTTTATGTTGCCATCTCAGGTGGGTTTACTCCACGCAGTTTTCTGGAACTTCTCGGCGACCATCCGAATTCTCAAAATCTTGACTGGGACAATATACATATTTTCTGGGTTGACGAACGTTATGTTCCAAAAGATTCCAAGTGGAGTAATTACAACCTGGCGTATGAGACGTTTTTATCAAAGATAAATATCCCACCCCGGAATATTCACGCAATCTCAACAGAGTTCAGCGATTTTGAAGAGGCAGCAAGGCAGTATGGAGAAGACCTGCGAAGTGTTTTTGAGCTTGAAAAAGATCAGCTGCCTGAGTTTGACCTGATATTTTTAGGGATGGGCTCTGACGGGCATACAGGTTCGCTTCTGCCTAATTCGTACGCTTCTATTGACACCACACATCTGGCATCTGTCGTTTATGTTATGGATGAAAAGCTTAATCGAATAACATTGACATATCCTGTTTTACGGGCGGCATCAAACTTAGTAGTAATGGTTTCAGGCAGGTCAAAAGCGAAGACATTGAAAGAAGTGATGACCTCTGAGCCGGACGAGATTAAGTATCCGATTCATTTGCTCTGGCCTGTTCTGGAAAAAGTATGCTGGCTTGTTGATGGAGAAGCAGCTGAGTTGCTTTAAACTTTAAAGCGTCTCTAAGGTATTATCAGTTCTGTGCCCGGGCGAAGGGCGTTTACGTTTTCGATTTTGTTGGCGTCCCTTATCTTGTGCCACATGTTTTTGTCACTATAAACTTTTTCCGAGATCAAGGAAAGTGTATCACCTTTTTGAACGGTATATAGTCTGACGGGTTTCTGCGCCGCCAATGGTTCAGGCTTAGCTGTGATTTTAAGTCCCTGTGAAGAGGTCAGCTTCAACGACGCTGGTTCTGTAAAAGTCTGTGAAAGTTCATTTGATGCAGAAAAGCTTTTTTCAGATTTTGCTGTATCATAAAAAGTAACAGCCTCACTATTTTCTCCAGGCGAGGCTGTGTTATTATTCTGTTGCGGATTAGTACAAAACCATATTGCTCCAAGTGAAGCGAGTATGAATCCAGCTACTAAACCGATTTTCCAATCCTTCGGCATCTATTCACTTTCTTTGGTTTTCTTGACTCCAATCAAAAGTATCGGTGCCGCTATCGCGATAGAAGAATAAGTACCCACGATTATCCCCAGACCGATCGCAAAGGTAAAGCCCCGTAATCCTGTTCCGCCGAAGATGTACATGATTAAAACCACAATGAACGTCGTTAATGATGTAAGCACTGTTCTTGGTATAGTCTGGTTAATACTGTCGGCAATAGTTTTAGGATTAAGTCTTGCTTTGTGTTTGTTTTCCCTGATACGGTCAAAAATAACGATGGTATCGTTAAGGGAGTAACCTATAAGGGTCAAAAATGCTGCGATCATCGCAAGATCGATCTTGAAATCAGCGATGAGCAGTTTTTCACCAATCACTGTTGAAGCGATATACGTACACGCAACGACCACACCCAGTGTTATGCACACATCGTGTAGCAAAGCTACGATAGCTGCGACACCATAACGAACATCACCAAACCTGATCCATACATAAGTTACGATCGCAAACAATGAAAGCACAATTGCGATCAAAGCCTTTGTCTTTGCTTCTGTTCCGATAGTAGGGCTAAATTGTGTAATTTGAGCCAGCGAAGATTCAAGCTGACCAACGGCATTGACTTTGCGGGTTTCATTATCGGTAAAGTTTTCCCATTCTGAATCATCAAACTGTCTGAATCCAGCTTCGGGGTCTGCACTGACATAAACGAAAGATTTTACATTCTGCTGCAACTCTACCTCTGACAGGTCAGCGTTCATAACTTTGTAATTGTACCATCTAAGGTCACGCAAATCTATTTTTGATTTTACAGCACTAAATCTTTGCAGCAGCTCTTCACCAGAAACATCTTTTCCTAATTCGCATGTTATTTTAACACCGCCGATGAAATCAGCAAGCTCAGGATAAGATTCGATCATATCTTCTGTTATCTTGTCTGTAGAAGCGATGGTTGGGTTTAGATTCTGTTTGATCTTAAGCTTACCTTCGAAAGCAGCCATCAATGCTGTGTTTACTATCGTATCTACAACCGGCTCTGAAATCTGAGCATTTTTACAAACTTTTTCCAGAACAGATTTTATGGTCCCTTTATTTGTATTGCTCGTTGTTATTTCAAAAGTATTGCCATTTTCGATAACAGTAAAATTTCTCAGGTCATCACCGACAGCATCTTCAATCTGCTGGGCTGTCATTGTTGCATCCCCAGCCAAAGTTACCGTAACAGCGGTCTTATTTGTAGCAGTTGTATTTATTGCATATTCTTTGTTCGATTCACCTATACTGTAAACATTCGCAGAAGCCAAAGCGGAACTACCCATTTCCTCACCGACTTTGCGGACGCTGTCTTCGACATCCTGCCTTGTCATATTTACGTCATCTTTCAAGCTTATCTGGGCCATAGTTCCGCCGGTAAACTCGATGTCGTATTTATTGTTCGTGACATTATCTCTTGTGAAGAATATAAACAATCCGCAAACAATAAGAATCAGCGAGATAGTTAAAAATATCGGTCTGAGTTTCATCCAGTTGATGTTTGGCTTTTTAACGATTCTTAACATTACCAGATGATCTTTGATAAGCTTTTTGGAAAGCAACCAGTCAAAGACGACTCTTGTTACGAACAATGCGGTAAACATACTTGATGCGATACCAAGCATAAGCACGATTGCAAAGCCTTTAATTTCTTCAGATGCAACCCAGAAGAGGATAGCAGCTGTGATAAAAGTAGTTATGTTCGCATCTAAAATTGTTCTGAACGCTTTCTGATAACCATTAGCGATTGCCACTCTAAGCGAAGAGCCTTTTTGCTGTTCTTCCCTTATCCTTTCAAAGATAAGCACATTTGCATCGACGCTCATACCGATAGTCAAAATGATACCAGCGATACCAGGCAGCGTAAATGTTGCTCTTACAAGTGCCATTATAGCAAGCACCAAAAGCAGGTTCATAAGTAATGCGACAACAGCAATTGACCCAGCCAAAGTATAATACGCAGTCATACAAACAATAACAGTCACCAAACCGATGATACCGGCTTTGACACCCTTGTCACGATTATCAGCACCGATAGAAGGGCCTATGGTTTTTACCGATATAGGCTGTTCATTAAGCCTTGCAGGCAGTGAACCGGCATTTAGTTTGTTAGTCATATCATCGATCTCATCCTGAGAGAACGTACCGGTGATGATACCCTGAGTTGAGATTCTGCTTTGGATATTCGGAGCGGACAACGCCATACCATCAAGTAGTATACAAAGAGGCCTTTCAAGGTTCTTTCCGGTTACGTTACCAAAAAGTTTGCCGCCTCTTTCATCAAGTGTAAAGCCGATAGCTCTTCTTCCCATCCGGTCCGGACGAGGCAAAGCACTTTTAAGCTTCCATGGTTTTTCATCCGGCTTATGAAGCATGATTTCGTTCTTTTTGTTACTCGCCAGTACATACCATTTTTCACCGAACTGGCCTATAACAGCGCTGTCAACCTTGAATTCTTCGGGATTTTCAATTTCTGACCAAATATAGTTGTTATCTGACGCATATTTAGGCCCTTTGGTTTGGAGCCTGTTGCGATAGTTTTCCATTGCATCGGCGTCAACTTCCGGATGATCCGGGATCGGTAGTATTCTGAATTCAAGGATACCGGCACCCTTGAGCATTCTCTGAATATCTTTCGGGTCGTCAAGTCTGCCCTTAAAAGGTTCGTATTCATCAAAAGCTACGGTAAGTGCATCGACCTTATCAGCTTTCTGTGGGAATCTTACCTTTAAAGTGTCGAGATCCGCCTGTCTTTTTGTCAGTCTGTCGTTTTCGAGGATAGCATTGATCTCGTCAGCTGAAAGATTAAGCTGGTCAAGATTTCTCTGGGCGACTTTGTATTTATCCTTTGCCCCTGTTTCTGGTTCGATTAGCTTTTCAACTGTTTCAGCCCATTTAACGTAAGTCTGAACATACTGCGTCAGCATACCGATATTTGTATTAGCTCCGAGGAAAGTTTTAAGCTCCTCAGCCAGCTTTTCATCGGAAAGCTCAGTCCACTTGTTAAGATTAGGTTTGATCTTTTCGATGTCCAGCCCAGCTATAGGCATCATACCTTCAGCAGTCTTGATCTCTTTTTTTACCTTGTCACGCAATTTTTCCTGTATCTGCTTTTCATCGTAAGTTTTTGCTAACTCTTCCAGAATCGCAAGTCTTTCAGTCGAACCCTGAGCGTATTTCTCAAAATCAATTTTCCTGTCATCATCAGATTTTTTCAGCGATCTCATGATTGAAGCGATATTGATGTTCTCTGAAAGCAGTGAATCGATAGCATTTTCATATTCCTGGCGTTTCTGACGTGCCTGCGGTGACGCAAGCGGCAGCTGTATCTCAAATCTGGTGTTACCCTGAGGCCGCCAGATAAGGTTTTGAATGTTAGCAGGGTCAATACGTCTTCTGAGGATTGTAATCATCTTCTCAGAAAGCCCTTTCTTTTCTGCCGGTTTTAACCCCTGGGTATTGATCTCATAAATGAGGCTTGTGCCGCCTGCCAGATCTATACCAGGCTTCAAGGTTTTTTCTGGTGGATACAATGTGTAACCGGCAACAACAGCAATAACTAAAATGAAAACAATTTTCCACGTCAAGTTTTTGTTCATAATCTTTCCCTGTGAGACTAAAGAATCAGTAATATTATTTATAGCTTTTAAAACCTGATAATCGCAACCTTTCGGCAATTTCTTTTATAATATCAGATTTATTTTCTTTCTTCTTTTGATAAATTTGTTCCGATAGCAGATGGTAAAACTTTGATTTTAGTATTATTTGATTCATCTACCTTAAGAGTAACTTCATTTTCTTTTACATCAATAACTGTCCCGAGAATTCCGCCGATAGTCCTGACCTTATCGTTCCTTTCAAGGGCTTGTACCATCTGTTTGTGCTTCTGTTGTTTTTTTCTTGGCCCTCTGAAAAGCATAAAATACATTACAACAAAGATCAGTATGATTGGTGCAAATGTCATAAGAGGTGACTGTTTCGGCCTTTGAGCAACCCCTGAATTAGGGTCAGCCCCCGTCGTAGCTACCTCACTTGTCTGCTGCTCGTTTTCTGTAACGGTTTCTGAAGTTACACCGAGTATGCCGACAAGCGCATTGTCTGCTGAATTCTGAACTACACTCCAAATACTATCCATTTCCAATCCTTTCTGGTAGAAGTTTCCGAAAACTCAAGTTTATACCTTAAATCTAAAGAAAATGACAGAAAATTTATGTTTTTTAATTGTTAAATATTCTGTATTTTTCAGTTTTTTCAGCAACGAATTGCGAAAACTCGTTTTTTTCGATGGAATCGCGGATTTTAACCATTAAACGCTGATAAAATCTGGTGTTATGCAGCGAAACCATGATCGGACCAAGCATCTCACCAACGTTGAAAAAATGTCTTAAAGCTGCTCTGGAGAAGTTTCTACAGCAATAACAGTCGCAATTTTGCTCTATCGGTTCGGTATCTGTGCTATGACAGCTGTTTCTAAGCCTGACTGGGCCTTGCTCAGTAAAAGCATACGCATTTCGCCCATTTCTGGTCGGCATAACGCAATCGAACATATCAATTCCATGATTAACCGCCTGGACTATATCCAGCGGAGTTCCCACACCCATAAGATATCTTGGTCTGTCTTCCGGCAGTTCAATAGTAGTGTGGGCAACAGTTTTGATCATTTTTTCATGGCCTTCACCAACGCTTAACCCTCCAAGGGCATAGCCTGGGAAATCCATCTTTACCAATTCCCGCGTGCAATGAGTTCTCATCTCAAGATCTGTGCCACCCTGAACGATTCCGAATAAAAGCTGTTTATCGTTGGCATGAGCATTTTTACATCTGATCGCCCAGCGTATCGATCTTTCCATAGCCTGTTCAAGCTGAGATTTTTCGCATGGGTAGGGAGCGCATTGATCGAAACACATAATAATGTCGCCGCCAAGCCTGTTTTGTATATCCGTAGCGATCTCTGCGTTCATCTCATATTTTGTGCCGTCAACATGGCTTGCGAAAACAACTCCATCGTCATCTGTTTTTACAAGCGAATTGAGAGAAAAAACCTGGTATCCGCCGCTGTCAGTGAGGATTGGTTTGTTCCACGCCATCATTTTATGAAGTCCGCCGATTTTCTCTACCGTCTCTACGCCAGGTCGTATCATCATGTGATATGTGTTTGCGAGAATTATCTCAGCACCGGTCTGCTCCACCATAGCAGGTGTTGTCCCTTTTATAGCGCCGGCAGTTCCCACCGGCATAAATACCGGAGTCTGTATCTGACCATGACCAGTAGTAAGCACACCTCTGCGTGCCTTTGTGTTTGCATCTTTATTTATAAGTTTAAAACTTTTCATATTATATACTGATTTCAATTGAATTTCCCCGTTTATCCGCGGGTAAGTAACTTAAAAATAGTCAGCTACAGCTTTATTCGCGGGCATTTACTACCCTAAGGGTATTTCAGTTGTAAATATTAATTATTGTTGTAAACATCAATTATTTTTGAACCTGGGTAATAATACTCTAATATCCTTTTGAAGTCCGCGCCCTGCCTTGCCATTGCCTGAGCGCCGCACTGGCACATTCCTACCGCATGGCCGAAACCGCGACCAGATTGGAACAGCCAACCATCATCTTCTTTCGTAAGTTTAAAAATAGTACTTTTGATTTTACGCCCCGATGGATCAATTGCAAGTCTGAAATCCTCTGCTCGCAACCAGTCGGTTTTACCATTTACACCAATAAGCTCAACAGCAGTAATTCTTGTAAAATTTTTATAGACAGTTTGTTTTTTTATCACAATATCAACGATGTCTTTTAATTTTTCAAGTGAGCTGTAACGATTCAGCAATCTTTCGGTGACAGTTTTGTGGTCGAATTTTACGCTGGGCCAGAAATAATATTTGGGTTTCGCGACGTTTTTGCAATATTGGCAAGGCACACCTTTTAAAGCTGGGAAGTCATCGCCGAAAACATTTTTGCTGTCTTCTGTGTGTCCGCCGCAAGTTGAACTGTAGTATGTGGGGAAAATATTTTCTGTGCCGTCGGTTTGCCTGCAGGTAAGTACCATACCTTTTGTTTCATTGACAGCATTCCATACCTGTTCGGATTCAGCATCGATGCCTTTGTAAACCTGGTTGGCCTGACTTTTCCGCATGTCATAATCCCTGCCGGTGCCGAAGCGTTTTTTTATGTAAAGGCAATATGTTCTGGCTGTGATAGTCTGTGCTTTAAGAGCTTGCGGCTCCCAGTAATCAGGCATCTCAGCACCAATCACACCGGTAAGGTAAGGCTCCAATGGAACTATGTTTATCGCAGAAAATGTATTTTTCTCCGGGTCGATTATAAGTTTCAAATAACCACGATATGATTGGTCATTAATTGAGAAAATATTCGGCGAAGAAGTTTTAACCTCAAATTTTTTACCCGTAAAAATATCATTATTTATTTTAAGTTGGTTGTTAAATAGGGTGATATTTAGTTTGCTGTTATATTTTTTTCCCTCACCGGTGTCACTGATTATATTCAGGTTGGTTGATGAAGTTATAACTGCTTCGGTCATGTCTTTTAAAAGCCGTACCCGAATAAAAAAATCAGGTGAAGTATCCATTTGTGGCGTCTGGTCAGCAGGCGGTCTTTTGCCGCATCCTGTCAGGCTGTAAGTAATGCAAACAGAAAAAATCAGCAGGTAATAAAGACCGGTATTTTTCAATTTTCCATCCGCGCAAAAGAAAAGCCGACTAATATATTTTTTTATATTATTCAGCTTTTCGAATGTTTTATACAACTTATATTTCCGATGAAATTATTTTAATCGGTATAGCTTTGGTTAATCAAGAGTTCTCATCGACAGTCCCAGCTGATTCATGGATTTTTTGATCTCATTTAAGCTGGTAACGCCAAAGTTTTTACAGCCGAGCAGTTCAGCTTCAGTTTTTCTGGTTAGCTCGCCTAATGTGCGTAAGCTTAGTTTTTGTAAACATTTGCGAGCACGGACCGAAAGACGCAATTCGTCAATTGTCTTGGTGAGCAAGCCGTTTTCTTCTGATGTTTCATAATCATCGTTTTCACCGAGTTCGGAAGTCTGGTTGCTGAGAGAGCCAAGATTCAGCCCTTTTGTATCTAAGATAACTTTGATTTCTTTCAATGAAGTTTCGCCGAAATTTTTGTAACTGAGCAGCTCAGCTTCGGTGATGTTCAGCAGGTCTCCAAGTGTAAAAATATTCATCTTACGCAGGCAGTTTCTGCTTCGTACAGACAGCTCAAAATCAGATATAGGAGTTTCGAGTATCTGGTTCTTGCGAGATTTCTTTTTCTCTTTTTCCTCGTCATAGAACATTGTCTTTGAGCTTTCGATGTCCTTGTCGAACAGCTGGGCTCTTTGGTGATTGGGATGGTGCATCAACACCATTTCTATGCAATCAGAAGCTTTGTCAAATTCGTCTATGTCTTCGTACAGAACCGCCAGGTTCAAAAGAGCATTTACGTAGATCGGAACAGTTTTGGCGATCTGTTTATAATAATCGATAGCTTCTTCCTCGAATCCCGAAAGATCGCAACGGTATGCGAGATGGAAAAGTATCTTTTTATCATCCGGTGCTAACTCAAGAGCTTTTTTGAAATTATCAATAGCTGTTGAATAAAGCCCCAATGATTCCTGGAGACGCGCAAGCTGATAATGGTATTCAGCGTTTACGTTCTCAAAGTTCGCACACTCCGCCAGCTGTTTTTCTGCTGCTTCAAAATCTTTAGCATGACGATAAGTTGAAACTATCTTAAGATTGATGTCCAAGCTGTCAGCGCCTGATTTGAGACTTTTCTGTAAAGCTTTGATAGATTTTTCAAATTGTTCAGCTTTGCGAAGAGCTAATCCAAGATAAATGAATTTTTCTTTGCAGTCTTTTGCCTTGTTCAGTTTTTCAATTGCCTGGGTAGTTTTCCCAAGAATAAAAAGGCCAATGCCCGCAGGGAGAGACTTCGAGATATTCTCTTCGACTGTCTGTGCGAACTGGCTAATCAGACCGCTGTCTGACATTACATAGTCTGTAAGAGAAGCGATCTGCTCCATTGAGGGAAGATCTTTACCGAATAAATCAACGTCAATGCTGACAACATCATTAACCTCAGCTACTTCATTGGTTTCATTATTAGAATCCATAGGGATCGAACTCCTGTTAAGTTTAAATTAGCGTGGCAGACAGCTGCGCACTATTTTCCTGCGTAAAGCCAAGTATTATAAAGAAGTTATGAATATTTGCAATACTTTTTTTACTCAGGCCGTTTTGCAGTAATATAACACAAAAACCGACCAAATGCAAATTTCGATAACATCTTTTATAATAAGAGCTTATGATCAGTCAGCTACTATCTCATACCACAAGGTTTTAAATTTCGCACTGGTTTTAAAGGTTGTTTTTCCGTCAATATTTATAATTGGTATGGTTTTTTTGCGTTTTCCTTTGCCGTCGAGAGCATATATTTTTTTGATATCTGAATTTATAGCTATCGTTGCTGATACCGTGGTAATATGCGAAGGGCCTTGTCCCCATTTTATGCCAACTGAGTTGTGCGCCTCATTCCAACCCATATTCAGATTATCCGCAGCCCCGGCAGCAGTAAGCAGTATTCTCTTGGAATCTTCCAGTTTTTCACCATCAAGGCTTGTAAAGACTATCGCCCCGTAATTTCTTTCAACCTTATCTACGCAGATTTTTATACCCGCAAGGTCAAATGACTGGTTTGCGATAAAACCCCAAACGGCTCTTGAAGCATCTCCGGAGGCCTTTACATAGGCTTTTTCTTTGTCTCTGGCATCCCAGACGAGACTGCCGTCGTCACTTTTGAGGAATTTTTCTTTAGTATATATTTTTTCGTCAGGCTTTTTGGCTTTGGGGTCAATGCCTATCTGTCGGCTTAGTGCCATTGCCCCTGGCATGATATTACGCAGCGTTCCCAACGCTTTTTTCTTTAATGGTTTAAGGTCAGCTCTGCGGAACATATTCGCACACGATGCTGTCATTGCAACTTTAACCGGGTTGCCGTTGAGTTCAAAAAATTCTGTAATATGGTCAACATCCCATTGCCCCGGCAGAGAATGATATTCAAAGAAATAAACCGCGTCCCAGTCCTGTGTTGCTGCGACCATAGCGGCAAATGTAGCCAGTGATGCCGAGTACAAGCTTGGGTTCGGTATGTTCCATTCTGACATTGTATAAGGCATACCTTCGATTCTTTTGGCGGCTCCGGTATTCAGCAGAGAATTAGTCAACGGGAACCATTCCATGGGTTTTGTCGGCAGGAACCAGTCTTCCTTGTCCCAGGAAATATTCGGAAATTCAGGGTGTTGCCAATAGATATGTATGTCAGCATAATCGCACGTCTTCGGTATTACCGATTCGTCATGGTAATCGAATTGCGAAGCAGTGATGGGAACTTT
>CAYZEH010000021.1:0-6222 GCA_964477135.1 uncultured Pirellulales bacterium
TTTATTAATTAGCCATCGCTTTAATAAACGCGTCAGCCTCAGCAATGGAAACTTCCATTTCCTTAACAAGCGATGCAATATCAGCTTTTACAGAAACAAGTTCATCCTGCAACGATGCAACTGCCTGGGCATTAAGATTGTGTTTCAAAAATAAAACCTGATCTCGAAAGACCGACAATACCGGCTCTATTTTAACTTCCGCGCGCTTCATAGCACCGATCAACTTAGCATACTGCTGTCGTGTCTGATCAAGCTTCGACTTACTCAAGCGACGCAATTCATCATTACTATATTGCTCCAGCTCAGCCTCCCATTCAGTAAATAGTGCATTCGACACATCTTCGACATCTTTAATATTTTTGCGCACAGCTTCCGTTTTAGACTCACTTCTCTCAAGCTCAGTTTTAAGCTCTGTATATTTCTTTTTAAGCTCACCACCATCAAAATTCACAACCGCACTGAATTTTTCCAATGCCGTCTGAAATTGTTCTTTAACATCCTCCTGCGAATCGCGAGTATCCTCAACACGGTCCACTAACAAATCTCGTTTGTGTTTTCCGAATGCCTCCATAGTTTTGTAATAAGTTCTATCGCAACCAGTCAAAGCCAACAAGCAAAGCACTAAAGAAAAATTGATCACACTTTTCATTTTAAAATATCCCTGTAAATATAGTTTTGGTCAGTTCGATTTAACTTTTGGAAACAGCCTTAGCAATCCTGTCCGCACGCTTATCAGCCAAATGGCCATTAACTACAAGGATAGCATGTATCATCCCCGGAATCCAGAATAACAAAGTCAAAATAATATTCAAAACAAACTGAATAGGCTTACCACAAAGAAGCACCGCCAAAGGCGGCAATATAATAGCAAGAAAATATCTCATTTTAGAATCCCTTCAATATATTAACTTAGCTTCCAACTTGTATTTAACGGTAATATTTCATCGCTTCTGGTATCAATTCATTGATTTTCCTGATCCTGGTAGCATCAGCCGGATGAGTACTCAATAACTCTGGAGGTGCGTTGCCTTCCTTAGCAGCAGACATTCTCTCCCAGAAACTTACCGCCTCATGAGGGTCATATCCTGCCATCGCCATAAAAATCAACCCCATATGGTCTGCCTCGCTCTCATGAGTTCTGCTGTAAGGCAGCAACACTCCATATTGAGTTCCGACACTATAAGATCTCATAAATAAATTTTGAGTTTCGACCGGGTAATTTGTCATGGCCTTTGATAACCCGAAACCTCCAAGTTCAACAACCAATCCTTGTGTCATCCTCTCACTGCCGTGCTTGGCGATAACGTGAGCAACTTCATGGCCCATCACAACTGCCAAACCAGCTTCACTTTTTGCAATAGGCAATAATCCTGTATAAACTACCACCTTACCGCCCGGCATAGCCCATGCATTAATTGATTTGTCTTCGATCAAGTTGAATTCCCATTGGTATCCCTCTATCCGGTCTGATAAGTTGTTTTCAGCGCAATATTTTTCCACTGCCTTCTGAATCCTGCCCCCCACCCGCTTGACCATCGCAGTCTGACCAGCATCAACGCTAAGCTTGCTCTGAGAAAGAAAATCGTTATAAGACTGAAGGCTCATTGAATTCATAACCGAATCAGGGACAAGATTAAACTGGCTTCTGCCTGTAACCGGAACCTGCCCACAAGAGGACACAAACAAAAGAACACAACATATAGCAACCATCCGTAATTTCACTATCATATTCATTGCTTTATCCTTTTTTATAATTATGTCAAACTTATTGTTTCGTATTATAAATTCCGTCTGTTTACTTTGGTTTTATAATATTCCATATATCCTTGGCGTTAACATCAGAAACCTTTGGCAAAACTATTTCACCCTCTTTTTTCAGAGGCAATCTGATCAACCCAACAGCTGGAGCATCTACAGACAGCCCTAAGTCCGCCTTGTATGGAATCTTCGACCCGGGTCCTATACCCTTCAAGGCTTTCAGCATATCGAGATAATTAATGTTAGCTGGCAGTGAAACTATTTTTTTACTTTTTGCCGGAACTGTTGTCTGTAATTCAGCATTTCCGTTAAGAAATGATTCAGCTCCGCTTGAAAGGGCATAGTCCATATTCATTAGCGGTAAAGCAACTGGATATGGATTATTCACCTCAACGTCGAACAGCAAAGTTGCTGAGTTCAGCTTGACGTCCTTAAACTTCAGACCTTTCATTTGTGCAGTAGGCTTTTGAAGATTAAGAACATTATTCATTATTTCACAACCCGTAAGGAAAAATGTCATCAAAATTATTGCCCACACAAAATATCTTTTCAAAATCATAATTAACCTCGATTTAATATAGATTTATGCATTGCTCGATATCATATGAACATCATGCTGCGGGTAGGGTATTGATATGCCATTTTGGTCGAGGCTGAGTTTGACCTTTGCTGTCATATCAAAATAGACATCCCAGTAATCCGCTGATTTGACCCATGGACGAACAACAAAATTAACGCTGCTATCACCAAGCTCAGAGACCGCCACCGTAACAGCAGGATCTTTGAGAACCCTATCATCCTGGAGAAGAACTTGTTCGATTACCTCTTGGGCCTTCTTTATGTCATCTTCATAAGAAACACCAACTACTAAATCAACACGTCTGGTACCATTAACTGAGTAGTTCAAAATGTTACCGCCTGTCACCTTAGCGTTGGGTATAATGATTTTTATGTTATCAGGGGAATCAAGGATTGTATTGAAAATCTGTATTTCCTTCACCGTTCCCTTAACCCCTGACATTTCCACAAAATCACCCACCTTGAAAGGCTTAAATATGAGCATTAATACCCCCGCTGCAAAATTAGATAAAGACCCCTGTAAAGCCAACCCAATCGCCAAACCTGCAGCTCCGACAACAGCAATAAATGAACCCGTCTGAATGTCCAGCTTCGCCAAGGTAGCGATAATAACGAAGACAAGCAGTGCGACATAACATAAATTCTCTAAGAAATTTACCAGCATTTTATCTGTTTTCGCTTTAGTCATTGCCTTGCCAAGTAGTTTTGAAACCAGCTTTGCCAGCCAACGCCCTACGATGAAGATTAAAACAGCAGCCAATATGCTTAGGCCGTACTCGGCTATATAACCATAAATCGTGTTCATAATTTCTTCCATTTTTTACCTCTCTAAAAATTTTAAATTGATCTCGTATATATCACTTTGTAAAGTTCATACCATATAGAACCTGATTATCAGCTTCCGATTGATAATACATTATCTGTTCACATTTTTACTTCTGGCAAGCTAATGTTCTTTTATACCAAATTTGATAGTTGGTCGTAATTTTTAGAGCGATACTCCAGGAATCGATGGCACTTCCACATCACTGCCTAACTTCTTTTTCAACTCGGCAATTATCTCCTGAAGTTTCTTATTCTGGCCTTCAAGTCCTGTAATTTTCTGGATCTGTTCAGACAATTGACTCTTCAATTTTTCGACCATACTTTTTGTTTCTGTCGTCTTGGCAGTCGCAGCATCTCGTTGCTTAGTGAGTTCGGCAAGTTTATCCTTAACGTCAGCACCTTGGTTACTGCTTTGCAAAAGACCTCCAATTTTTGTCTGGGCTGCTTTAAGCGACTCAGAAATCTTGGTCACCTTTGCTTTTAGCTCATCTCTCTCAATTTTAGTTTTTTCCAAAAGACTTTTAACTTTGGTTAATTCAGCTTTTGCTTCTGTAGCTTCTGCTTCTGTAGCTTCTGCGACAGCCTTTTCTTTCCCAGTATCCTTGCAGCCGGTTAGCCCAATCGAAAAACACAGTAGTCCCAAAAATAAAATCATAACTTTCTTTTCCATTTTTTTACCCTTTCAAAAAGAACGTAATTTTTAATAAGAGATACTACATCGCTGATTTTCATCGTGGTGGTTTGTTCCCAATTACTAATACTGTACTGTCCTGTTGGATGTAGAGTCAATGGAAATTTATCAGAAGTAGAGTTTTTTAGCCTTAGATATGGTACACCTCCGTATAAAAACGAATATTCTACCAAATACAAGATGGTTGTAGCTTAAATTGTCATTCTAAAACCGTCATTATCTTGATTTCACCACAACAACTGCTTACTAAACATCTTATATTACTACTACGATCTCTCATACGAACGTTTATATAACCAAAAACACCACCTCAGCTACCCCTGCAAAGCTGAATCCTTCTCGATAACTTTCTGCTGCTGAGCTGCTCTGAAATCGTCAAGCTTAACCGCCAATTCCTCATCAGCAATTGAAAGCATCTGTACCGCAAGTATCGCAGCGTTCTTAGCACCAGCTTTACCAATCGCTACTGTTGCAACTGGAATACCAGGCGGCATCTGAACAGTACTCAAAAGTGCATCTAAACCACCAACGCCGCTATCTGATGCAATCGGAACACCTATAACAGGAAGCCTCGTCCGCCCTGCCAATGAGCCAGCCAAATGAGCCGCCATACCAGCAGCTGCAATAATAACCTTTATACCATTACCCAATGCCTTATCAGCAAAATCAGCTGCTACCTGAGGTGTACGATGCGCCGAGATCACCCGAACTTCAGGCTTAATCCCAAAACCTTTAAGCGTATCAATACAGCCCTGCATCACAGCCATATCACTATCGCTGCCCATTACTACTGCCACCGGCGTTTTTTTGTCAGATGTCATTTGTATTTTTTTCCTAAAAGGTTAGTATAGTATTTCGGATTAGTTATATGCCAACAAAGGCAGGTTTATAATATATATACAGGATTATAATTGCAAGAAGGTTTATTATGCAAACAAGAAACCCGACAGTAGCTGGTCAGTTTTATCCGCAAAAATACGGCGTCTGCATAGGTGAGATCGAAGAATGTATACACGAAAAAACACTCCCCACTGAGCTTCCAAAGCCTATTGTAGCTGGTATCGTTCCACACGCAGGATGGGTTTTTAGTGGCTCATTAGCAGCAATGGTATTTTCTGCGATAAAAAAACAAAATGAAAAAGTTGACTGTTTTATTATTTTCGGTGCCGCTCATAGCTATTACAAAGATATGCCCGCAGTTTATGACAAAGGTGCATGGAACAGCCCGATCGGGCAGGTTGCAGTAGACGAAGAACTCGCTGAAGAGGTGTTAAAAACCAAAAATGCCGTAAGCGATCCCAATGCGCACAAATACGAACACAGCATCGAAGTGCAGACCCCTTTCATACAACACCTGTTCCCATTCGCCAAAATACTACCCATATTAACACCTGCTGAAACCAGTGCTATCGATCTGGGCGAATCTATAGGCAACATAATCGCCGCATCAGATAAAAAAATAATCTGCATAGGCTCAACCGACTTAACTCACTATGGCCCAAGATATGGCTTTGAACCCGCAGGCGAAGGAACCGACGCCTTTAAATGGTCCTCGCAGGTCAATGACAAAGAATTCATCAATTGCGCATTAAGGCTTGATGGAAAAGAACTGCTCGCCACTGCCAGGAAAAATCTCAACGCCTGTGGCGCCGGCGCCGCTGCTGCAACCGTCGAGGCTGTAAAAAAACAAAACAGAAATCAAGGCCGATTACTCGCCCAGACAACAAGCAATGAAATAATGCAGAAAAAAATGAACACTACCAGCGAAGATTCTGTCGGTTATGCTGCTATAGTTTTTTAGCTGCGATCATTTGCCTATTTCGCTGTAATCGATCTTGCCAGGTAAATTACATATCTGCTTAAGCCATTTTTTATATTTACTAAGCTTAAAAGGAGCTTTGCCAAACATATAGTGGTTCGAAAATTTATTTTTGGCGACACTATATTCTATCAGCAGCATCGCCTGGGCGTCAGGGGCAACCTCGATACTTGAAGCTGTCACATTGGCATTTGCGTCAACAATAAAATCGCCCTCGCAAATAACCTTACCACTATCAGCATCACTAACTTTAAATGTCCCCTTCGCCTTCTTCAAAGTATCATTAGCAATAACAACATTACAGATACCCTTTTTAGCTTCAGTTATCATAACGCAAACATCTTTCTGCATACGTTTAATATAATGATACGCCAGCTTTTTCCCATAGTAATAATCAACAACGCTATCTGCGAACTGAGGCCAACCATCAATAAGGTTCCACCAGAGTATCCCGCTCTTATTCCATTTTTGACTGCGGAATATTTCAATAAAATATTTCTTCGCCTCAGCCTGTGTCACCTGACTTGCAAGAATAAAATCGTTCAGATTC
>CAYZEH010000021.1:6322-14735 GCA_964477135.1 uncultured Pirellulales bacterium
TTATAATATCCTCTCGGCCCCCATAGATGCTGTTCAGGCCCAAGAAAAGAATCACCGGCTTTAACAACTGCATCTCCGCAAAAGGGACTGCTCGGCAAAAATTGCCTGTATGGATCGTGCTGATTTACAACCGCTGGTAAAGTCTCCCTCGTCAAACGATTTTTACCCGGATCAACCCCGCCATAAATATCCATACAAAAAACATCAACCTCATTGTCACCCGCCCAGATAGCAATACTCGCATGATTACGCAGCTTCCGTATCACCTGCTTTGCCTCATAAGCAATCTTCTCCTGAAACTTATCGTCCTGCGGATAGTACCCGCACCCAAATCCAAAATCCTGCCAGACCATTATCCCGTTTTTGTCACAAAGGTCAAAAAACTCATGATCTTCATAGACGTTCCCGCCCCAGCACCGCACCATATTACAACCAAGATCGACATACATATCCATCGCTTTTTTAAGCCTGCTTTTATCTCTGCTATGAAAAGCATCCAAAGGCACATGATTTGTCCCTTTAGCAAATATCTTTTCACCATTACAAACAAACACAAACCGCCCCGGATCGGCTTTCGTATTGATCTCGGTATAATCAAGTTTTATCTGACGAATACCAATTTTCTCAACCCGCCTGTCAACAACCTCGCCCTTATAAATAAGCTCCGCCGTGACATTATAAAGATCAGCCTTGCCATATCCCTTAGGCCACCACAGCTTAGGCGCCTTAATATCGATCTCTAACCTGCCATAAGTATGATACACGTTAACAGTTTTCTCAAACCTGCTCTGACCGCACTGCCCTGTTATTTTAATCCGGTAATCATCCAGCTCATATTTATCCGTAACAAACTGCCACTTCACCCAAACCTTAGCAGCCTTTTTAGTCAGCTCAATAGTAGCATAGTAAACATCAGTAAACTTTTCTGTTCTCTTAGGTTCAATACTGACATCTCGCCAGATACCCGCAGAAACTATCCTCGGCATAATATCCCACCCATAACTGTGAGCCGCTTTGCGGATTCGCAAACTGTCAAAATTCATCGCCTGGGCATTCTCGCAAACACTATGCTGATATTTCCGAGCTTCAAGGATCGCACTTTTAATATGCACAACGATCTCATTGCTGCCCACTTTTAGAAAATCGCTGACATCAAAACGATGCTCAATAAACATATTATCAGCCGAACCGACTTGCCTGTTATTAACCCACACATCCGCAATACAATCCAACCCCGCAAATACCAACTCACCTCCCGTTTCAACAAGTCCCTTATCAGCCTTGAAAGACCGTTTATACCACCATTCATTAAATTCACATTTTCGAACCTCATGAACATTGTCTCCAAAGAAAATCTCCGGCAAGATACCCGCTCGCTCCAGATCAAGCTCAACATTACCAGGCACAACAGCCTCAACACAATCCAGCCTTGCAAGATTCGCTATTTTAGGCTCGCTATATTGCTTCTGACGCCGCCAGTAAAGTTTCCATTTCCCATTTAAGTTTATCATCTTAATAAGCCCTAAAGATTTCAATTTCTCTAATGGTCTGTATTATAGGCAACAAATCTCATTAAAAAAACAAAAAACCTTAATTACTTGATTATCTAAAAGATCAACAGTATTATGTATTGGTTATGAGAATACCAATTACAAAATATGGATTGCCGCAGATAGTGGTTTTCCCAACAATATTGATAGTACTAATGGTCATAGCTCTGCTACTCGGCAAAAAGTTCCTGCCGATATGGACCACAGTTACTATTGAAGTAATATTATTAATAATTCTTATCTGGGTATTATCTTTTTTCAGAGACCCATTCAGAGCAATCCCAACCGACAAAAATCTGCTGATAGCGCCTGCTGACGGCAAAGTAACAGATATCGAAATAGTCGATGAAAACGAATTCATTCAGGGCAAAGCTTTGAGGATCGGTATATTCCTGAGCATTTTCGACGTACACATCAACCGCGCCCCCTGCGATTGCACCATAGAAAAAATAACCTATAAAAAAGGTAAATTTAAAAACGCCATGGACCCACAATCAGGCCAAGTAAACGAATCGAACGACCTTTACATCACAAGAACTCAATCACCACAGGATAAACTCATTGTCCGTCAGATAAGCGGTGCAATAGCCCGCCATATTATATGCGAAACCGCTCCTGGACAAAAACTAACCGCCGGTCAGAAATTCGGAATGATAAAATTCGGCTCAAGAACTGAGCTTTACATCCCCCAAAGCGATTACACCCAATGCATGGTAAAAATTGGTGATAAAGTAAAAGCTGGTCTTACACCAATGGTAAAGTATAATAGTACTAAGCAGGATCAATAATTAATTTCGTTAATTTGTAGATTAATTTAAAAATATCAAGGCCAAAAAAATGCCAAAACTAAAAACAAAAAGAGCTAAAGAAAAATTGCTCCGGCAAATGCGAAAACAAAGGCTCAAATACATAACAATACTGCCATCACTCATAACACTCATAAATGGTGTCGCAGGATTCGCCGCTATCGTTTTCGCATCTCAAGGCCAGTTCACCAAGGCATGTTACACACTTGCACTGGCAATGATCGCTGACGTCCTCGACGGAAGAGTCGCCAGAATGAGCAAAAGTACCTCAAGCTTCGGCGGACAACTTGACAGCCTTTGCGATATAATAAGCTTCGGGATCGCTCCTGCTTTTATCGTACTGAAAATTTTTGAAGCCACCATAGCTGACGTCGAACTATCCGTCGCTTTCGACAAACTCCTGCACAGATTCCTCTGGCTCGCCGCTGGAACTTACGTCAGCTGTACCGCAATAAGACTTGCAAGATTCAACGTTGAAAACGAAGAAGACGAATCTTCACACATGAGTTTCATAGGCCTGCCAAGCCCTGCTGCAGCGGGCGTCATCATCACTTTGATAGTTTTCAAAAATCAGACCCTCGCGGAATGGGTTACCAAGAAACAAACTTACGATCTGATCTCTGATATCATCGTATACTGCCTGCCCATTATCACGTTCGCCGTTGGAATATTAATGGTAAGCCGGGTCAGATACTCACACATTGTCAATCAGCACCTGAGAGGCAAAAAGCCTTTCGCCTATTTCATCTGGATAATCATTATAATAGGTCTGGCGGTTTGGTACCTGCAACCCGCAGCAATGGTGATTTTCTGCGGATTCGCTGCAAGTGGATTGTTAAAGCTGTTCTATGTAAAATTCATACATAAAAAAAGCGATTATCAGATAACCGCTGAACAACTCAAATTAGATGCCGTCAATGCCCGGGAAGATAACCCGGAGATTGACGACATCGAATAAAAAACATATCACTACTGTTTAACTGCTGTGGTCTCGAAATCCCGCTGCTTTATGCTGGTTTTATTAATCTGATGGTAGTTCTCAACGACATTGCAAAGCCGTTTAAGTGTTCCCATACCCTCATCGCTTGCCTCAAGACCTACGATCTGAAGACCAAGACAATAATTAGTCCCATCTGCTGTTGGCAGAATATTCCGTATCTGCGCGGTAAACATCAAAGGCTTGTCATAAGGCATCGGCGTAAATTTAACACCGATAAATTGTCCCTTATTAAAATCAAATTCCCTCGCAGCACTTACCACTACCTGTGCCCCGCCCGCTGAAATATCTACCAGACTGCCATGAGAACAGCTCTCAGCCTCAGCTACCTTGTTGCCGTCGCTGCACCTGCGATGCCAGAACATCGCATCAACACAAAGCTCAGCTGGAATAGCAACCCTGAAATAGCTTCGACGACTTATAACATTAATCTTCGGCGGTATCAAAACCGCTACTTTACCGCCGCTATTGGGGCGATCTCCTGCCAGCAGATCCATCACGGTAGACTCAAAAACAAACTTACCATAACCATACTTTGCAGACAAACCAATCGACTGGCCTATCTTAACATTGATAGGATATGGCTTTTTCCCCGGCGAAGCTTCCATAATAAGTCTGTTTGCACCGATCTCTGTCAGCACCATCTTAGCAACATGCCATTTGCCTTTAGATAAATAAGACATAATAGCAGGCACTCGATTTTCTATTATAGTCCCTAAAATTCCCCTCGGCTCAGCCCCGTGCGTCATCACCATTCCATCCATCATATTGCCCCCCAGGCGATATAATTAAACTTATCTTCATTTTTGAAACTTTAAAACATATTTGCCATTGTTAATTAATATATACAAACCAATTCTAATTCTGCCAAATCGACCATTAACAAACATGACGAAATTATTTTAAAAAATCCAAACTCCTATTTGAATCATATAGTTGCAATATCATTAAATAACCAGTATTATCTGGGGCATGGATAACGTAAACAAAAACAGAGGATTGGAAAAATTAGCTCTTTTGTCAATTCTGGTAATATCAATCGCAATAGCGGCATTGATTGTAATGCTTAAAACAAGGACCACATTAACCAGTCCTATAACATTAAAACACGTTAATTTATCCGCCTCTGTCCCGACTAATAATGGCTGGCAAAGTAAAAAACAATGGGTTTTCATCGATGATGGATTCACCCTCAGAAGTGTCTACAGGATGACTTCACAAAAAACCTCTGCTCTGGCGCAATGCAGATATCGAATGCCGAAGATTCGAAAACCTGTTGAACTGCAAATGAAACAAAAAGCCTTCTCTCTCAAAGATAAAATAACTCAGCAGGGACAGATTGTCTCCAATTCTCTGAACTTCGACTGGACAATGATAGGAAACCACACTTTTTACGCAGTTTCAAACTTGCCAAATAACAGGTTAATAGAAGTAGAAGTTCAGCAAATTGCCAATGAAACCGAATGGGCAAGAAATATCTTTTTCGACATCATCGACTCTGTGAAATACGACAATACTTCGATCGAAGCTGCAAATCAGCTTGTCTCAGATCTGAAAAAAATTGGACCCGCAAAATTCATAAAAGAAAAAAAACAAAAGAACTTCTTTCTTATAAGTAACCAGAAAAAAATACCTATCGGATTTACCATGGAAACCTATCTTAAGTCCGACCAAGTTACTCCGTTAGACTTAAGAGCGGCAACTTTTTTCTACGTAAGAAACAACAATTTATCGAATGAGCAAGTGACATTTTTCCAGGGCAACGATACTATTGATCGCTTCTACTGGAAAAGTGAAACCAATACTATAAGAGGAAAAAAAAGTATCGAGATCGTCGTAAACGAACCTTCTTTAATGACAGTTACCAAATTCAGCCATGAAGCTGCTACTGAAAATTTCCAGCTAAGCCCGGCTGCTATGCCTGATATTTTTATGAATCAGCTGCTTGAGTTTTTCATCGCCAGTAAATACAACGAAGTTACTGTAGATATAATCGAAGCTGAAGGAGTAATTACCCCGGCATTATTAACAAAACTCAAACCAGCAAGCTCCGACACTGACTTCTTAGTCAAGATAATCTTCCTTGATGGGTCGGGGTTTTTCGAAGATGTTTACTTCAACCAGCAAAAACAGATTACAAAAAGACTAATACAGCAAAACAGTATTTTCGTGATCGAAAGAACTACCGAGCAGAAAATAGCTGAACTATTTCCCGAACGGGTCGAATATTTCAATGAAGGGCAAATATTGGAAGAAAATAAAATTTAGAACTTTGGCTACTGTATATTTAAAGGGGAAAAACATGGCAGATTTGTATGATTGTATAATAGTAGGAGCAGGACCGGCAGGCTTAGGTGCTGCCCTGTATTCAGCAAGAGATAATTTTAAAACTCTCGTACTCGAAAAATTCTTCCCGGGCGGACAGATCATAAACACCGATAAAGTTGAAAACTATCCCGGCATAGATTCAATTGACGGCCCAGAATTAGCTGAAAGACTTAAGGCTCAGGCACTCAAATTCAACGCTGAGATTCTAATGGGCAAAGAAGTTACCGCTTTGAAAAAACTTGATGACGGAAAAATAGAAGTTACCTCCGGCGACCATAAATACCTCGCAAGAACTGTCATCCTCGCACCCGGAAGCGGATACAGAAAACTCTCCATCCCGGGCGAAGATGAATTCAGAAACGCAGGCTCCGGTGTGAGCTATTGCGGAACTTGCGATGCACCATTCTTCAGGGGCAAAGAAGTCGTATCAATCGGCGGAGGAAATACCGCAATAGAAGAAACTCTCCACCTCGCCAAATTCGCCGACAAAGTGACATTGATACACAGAAGGGACCAGTTCAGAGCTACTCGTATACTCGTAGATGAATTAATGGAAAAAGTAAATCAGCCTAATTCAAACATTACTGTTAAATACAGCTCTGTCGCTACCCGGATCGAAGGCGCAGACAAAGTACAATCAATAACATTAAAAGACCTGAAAACCGAAAAAGAAGAAGATTACCCATGTAACGGCGTCTTCATCTTCGTCGGCATGATACCAAATACAAAATTCCTCAAAGGCTCAATAGAACTCACCGATGCAGGCTTTATAAAATGCGAAAGCACATATATGAGAACAGCTATCCCCGGAGTCTTTGCCGCTGGTGACTGTCGAGTCGGAGCCGCTATGCAATTAGTTACAGCCATTAACGATGGCGTTGTAGCAGCTATGATGCAGAAACAATATTTCCGCGACCCCAACTGGTGGAGCGCCCCTGCAACAGACATCCTTCAACCAGGCGGATGGTAATAGTAAAAAAAAATCAGACAAGCCAACTATAGTTCCACCTATAGTTAGCCTTTTTTTGTGCAATAAAAGCATTGCTTAACTCAGTCAGCTATATAATAATCAACTAAAAATATCTTTCGGAGATATATAAATGAAACAAAAAATGAATTTCAACTCTGTAAAAAATATTACTATAGTCTCTGCAATTCTAATTGCACTATTGATCGCACCTGCCCAAAGCAGCGAATTAGGCAAATATTTCGCAAAGAAAAAATATATCCCCCAGCCTTTACCAACTTTTGAAAATACAAAAGACAAACTGCCCCGCCCAATTTTCGACCAGGACCCAAATTACGTCAAATGCTACTGGAAAGTGTGGCAGCTCGCATTCAAAAGTTTCAAACAGCCTAAACCAGGCTCACCATTCGTCTCAAACTACATCGATGAAGCCTTCAACCCAAATCTGTTCCTCTGGGATACCGCCTTCATGACAATGTTCTGCAACTACGCCAATCCCTACATCCCCGGCATACAATCCCTCGACAACTTCTACTGCACTCAGCTTGAAGATGGTGAAATAGTCAGAGAAGTCGACGAAGCCGACGGCCAACCTTCTCACTTTGGCACCTCACAACCCGGGACGCCTCATAGCCTGAACCACCCCATCCTCGCATGGGCAGAGATCGAATCATACAAAATCACCGGCGACAAAAAACGCCTTGAAATGGTCTATAAGCCTTTGGTTAAATACTACTACTCATACGAAAAGATCAAAGAACCAACCACTGGCCTTTACCTCGTAAGCTGGGCATCCATGGACAACTCGCCAAGGCTTGGAACCACACTTTGCTCTATCGACACAACCAGCGAAGTCGCAATGTTCGCAAGAAACCTTAGCTTCATCGCAAATGAGCTTGGCAAAAAACAAGATGCAAAGAAATTCACCAAAGAAGCTGACATACTTTCCGCAAAAATAAACAAATTACTTTGGGACTCTGAAAAAGGTTTCTATTTCGACTGGGCAAAAACAGGAAAAATAAATGACGTCTGGACAATTGCGGGCTATTGGCCAATGCTCGCTAAAGTAGCGAACAAACAACAAGCTGCAAAACTCGTAGAACATCTGCTCGACCCAAAAAAATTCGCCAGAAAACACATGATACCAACCGTCCCCGCAAACCAGAAAGGATACAACCCCAAAGGCGACTACTGGAAAGGCAGCGTCTGGGCACCAACAAACACTATGGTGATCAAAGGCCTGGAAAACTACAACTACAATGACATCGCTTACAAAGTAGCAATGAACCATCTTGATAACATAATTACTATTTTTGAAAAAACCGGCACCGTCTGGGAAAACTATGCCCCCGATTTCCCAACACAAGGAAGCCTTTCAAAACCAGACTTCGTGGGCTGGACTGGCATAGGCCCAATAGTTTATTTTATAGAATACGCTATAGGAATAAAACCAGATGCCGCCAGCAACACCATAACATGGGACATAAAAAGCAATAACAGGATAGGCGTAGAAAACCTCTGGTTCAACAATAAAACCCTCTCACTGATCTGCGAAAAACCAGACGCCAAAGGCCAACGATCAATAACCGCCAAATCCGATGGCCCCTTCACCCTGAAGATAATCTACAACAAAAAACAAAAAACCATAAAAATACCAAAAAGCAAAACCGTCAATTTTGAAATTTAAAAACTATTTAACTTCAACAGACGCCTGTGGATTAAAGGGATTCGTCCGTATCGCCAAAGAGAACAGATACGGATAATC
>CAYZEH010000021.1:14835-23615 GCA_964477135.1 uncultured Pirellulales bacterium
AGCAATTTTATCAAAATCCTCCTCGTTCCAATTACCGTCAACTAAAATATCAGGCGTTTCAACATCCCTTTCCTCAAACCCCTTAAAATACCCCAATAGCTCTGTCCCGATCTCGCTGAAAAATGCACCGATAACCATATTCATCTTTCGCAGCATCGCCCGCTTATCTCTCGCCTCCAAAAGCTTATGGATAATTACTGTAACAAGCAAAACCTCGATAGGCACAAACGCAATATCCCCAACAAGATAAATAAATATATGGTGGCTGTCATGAAACAAAAGAAAGTGAACCGCATAAAAAAACGCACTCAGCACAACCAACAAAACCCCAAACCCAACCTGCTGTCTGATTTTACTTTTCTCTTTCATATATAAATCTCCATGATTTTTATTGTTTAATAAATTCTAACCCCGAAAGCGACATATTTCAAGCCAAACATAAAACTATTGATAATTCACGCAAATCATAATATCCTGTATTATTTATTGCAAAGAGCTAAAGAACAAAATGCAGCAATTATATATAGGCACATTATGGTACGCGGTATTTCTGTTTTCAACAGTTACCCATGAAGCTGCCCACAGCCTCGCCGCTCACAAACTCGGCGACTCCACCGCACATAAGCTCGGACTAATGACCTTCGACCCGGTGGTCCACATGAGAAGAAGCCCATTCGGAATGGTGCTGGTCCCAATTGTCTCATTTATTTTCGGCGGTTGGATGATCGGCTGGGCATCAGTACCCGTAGACCGCTATTGGGCGCACCAAAACAAAAAAAGCTCCGCTCTCGTCTCCCTCGCAGGCCCGCTGGCAAACATAACCTTAGTAATAATCGCCATAGTAGTCATAAGAGTAGGCCTATTCTTCAACATATTTCAGACCCCGGAACATATAAACTTTCAGCAGGCAGTATCAGCTCCTCCGGGCTTGGCAAACAGTTTTGCTCTGCTGATAAGCATAGTTTTTTCTCTGAATCTCGTCCTGGCAATGTTCAACCTCCTGCCCTTCCCGCCGCTCGATGGACACTGCCTGCCCTATCTATTTCTCAACAAAACAGACTCTGAAAAATACGAAAGATTTTTTGCAAACCCCAATTTCAGCATAGTGGGACTGATAATCGCATGGAACCTCTTCGGTTACATTTTCTCACCAATACACCTTTTCGTAATAAATATCCTCTATACCGGCATCTCCCATTACGGCTAACCCCCTGCCAATACTCAACAAATACCATAAAATTGTTGATAAACCCTGCGATTGGTAATATCTTATACCTTTGATTTTTGAAGGCCAAAAAAGTGAAAACAAGAAAATTAGGAAATACCGATTTAAACCTGACAACCGTCGGGCTCGGAACATGGGCAATGGGTGGGCCATGGCAGTTCGGTTGGGGCCCACAGGACGATTCCCAGGCTATCGCATCTATCCTCAAAGCTCTCGATATCGGCATTAACTGGATAGATACCGCACCCATCTACGGCTGTGGCCACAGCGAAGAACTCGTCGGTAATGCATTAAAGCAAACCTCCGCCAAACCACTCATAGCAACAAAGTGCGGCCTGCTCTGGAACGAAAAAAGAGAAAAAACTGAATGTCTCGACGCCGACAGCATTATAAATGAATGCGACGACAGCTTAAAAAGACTCGACATAGAAACAATAGATCTCTATCAAATGCACTGGCCAATCCCGGACAACCAGATCGAAGAAGCCTTCGAGGCAATGGCAAAACTCGTCAAACAGGGAAAAGTAAGACACATTGGTATATCGAATTGCACAACCGATCAGCTGAAAAGAATCCGCAACATTCACCCCGTTGCATCACTCCAGCCGCCATACAGCATGTTAAAAAGAGCCTTCGAAGACAACCTGATGGAATACTGCAAACAAAACAATGTTGGCGTCATTGTCTACAGCCCAATGCAGAGAGGTCTGCTCACCGGAAAATTCAACTATGAAAGATTAAAAAAACTCGCCCCAGACGACCACAGATTGAAACACCACGACTTCAATGACCTGCCTTTCTCTACCACAATGGAATTAGTCGAAAATTTAAAACCAATAGCTGAAAAAAACAATATAACATTAGCTCAACTTGCGATAAGCTGGGTCCTAAGGTCACCCGTCGTCACCGCCGCTATAGTCGGTGCAAGAAGACCAGACCAGATAACAGAAACCGCAAAAGCTTCCGATATCGAGTTAAGCAGCGAAGATATAAACAAAATCGAAACACTGTTAAAACAAAGACAGGAAAAATTAAATAACTAAAAGAGAATAGAGAATATTATGGCAAAAAATAAAAGTCTTTACACTTCTCCGTTAGTAGAAAGAAACGCCTCCGTCGAAATGTCGGAAATCTTCGGCCCAAATAAAAAATTCTCCACATGGAGAAAACTCTGGTTCGAACTGGCAAAAGCTGAAAAAAACCTCGGCCTCGACATAAAACAAAACCAGATCAATGAAATGGCAAAGCACCTCAACGATATCAATTACGCAAAAGCCGCTAACTATGAAAAGAAATTCCGACACGATGTAATGGCTCATATCCACACATTCGCAGACGCCGCTCCAAAAGCAGCACCGATAATTCACCTCGGCACAACAAGCTGTTACGTTGGTGACAATGCTGACCTGATAATCATACGTGAAGCTCTCCAGCTAATCGCCGCAAAAGTAGCAGTCGTTATAGACCTGCTCGCAAAATTCGCAAAAAAACAAAAATCTCTGCCGACATTAGGATTCACTCACTATCAACCTGCCCAACTCACAACCGTCGGGAAAAGAGCTACACTATGGTGCTATGAATTCGTTATGGACTTGCGCGAAGTAGAAAACAGACTCGAAAACCTGCCTTTCAGAGGTGTCAAAGGCACAACCGGAACACAAGCTTCTTTCCTCGAACTCTTTGAAGGAAACCATACTAAAGTAAAAAAACTTGATGCCGCTGTCACAAAAGCTTTCGGCTTCAAAAAAATATGTGCAGTCACAGGTCAGACTTACCAGAGAAAAATTGACACCATGGTAGTAAACTCACTCGCACTGATCGCACAATCTGCACACAAACTTTGCAACGACCTCAGACTGCTCGCAAACCTCAAAGAGATCGAAGAGCCCTTCGGCAAAAACCAGATAGGCTCATCCGCAATGGCATACAAAAGGAACCCTATGAAAAGTGAAAGAGTTACCGCACTTAGCAGATTCGTACTCTCGCTCGCTTCAAGCCCAGCCATGACCGCTTCCGAGCAGTGGTTCGAAAGAACCCTCGACGACTCAGCAAACAGAAGAATAGTCATCCCAGAAGCTTTCCTCGCTATAGACGGAATACTCGAAATACTCACAAACGTCCTCGACGGACTCGTCGTTTATCCAAAAGTCATCGCTGCAAGAGTAAATGCAGAACTGCCTTTCATGGCCACAGAAAATATCCTGATGGCAGCAGTAAAAACAGGCGGCAACAGACAACAACTCCACGAAGAGATCAGGGTTCACTCACACGAAGCTGCCGCTCAGGTAAAACAACTCGGCAAAAAAAATGACCTTATCGACAGACTAAAAGCAAACAAAGCTTTCAGCAAAGTTGATTTCAAATCCGTGATGAACCCAAAAAGCTATACAGGCCGCGCACCACAGCAGGTCGATGAATTTATAAAAGAAAACGTAACGCCATTGCGCAGAAAATATCGCAAACAGTTGAATAGAAAAGTTGAACTAAATGTATAAAGGAAAAAAAGTGACAAGAGAAGAACTCATCAAAAGAATAAAAGAAACTTCTTACCTCGAAGGTGATTTCACACTGAGAAGCGGCAAAAAAAGTAAATACTACCTGGACAAGTATCTCTTCGAAACATGCCCGGATATCTTAAAAGCTCTTGGCGAAGAATTCGCAAAACATATCACCGATGATGTTACTTTAATAGCCGGGGCAGAACTCGGCGGTGTTGCATTAGCTGCTGCAACTGCCCTCCAGTCCGGCAAAAACTGGATCATCGTTCGAAACAGCAAAAAAGGTTACGGCACAAGCAAAATGGTCGAAGGTGTACTAAAAAAAGGCGACGTCGTCCTGCTCGTTGAAGATATCGCAACCACAGGTGGTCAGGTGATCGAAGCAGCAAAAATAATCACCGAAGCCGGAGCATCAGTAAAAGAAATAGTCTGCACCATAGACCGCAAGCAAGGCGCACAAGAAAACATTACCAAAGCCGGTTACAAATTCGACAGCCTCTTGACAAAAGAAGACCTGGGTATAAAAGACTAACACCATGAGTATATTTGAAGCAATAATGCTGATTTGTTTTGGAGTTGCCTGGCCTTTTTCGATTTACAGGTCATGGAAATCGAAATCCATCGCAGGAAAATCTCTGCCGTTTCTGATAGTAGTAATGATTGGTTATATCTCAGGAACGACACATAAGCTATTGTTCAGCATGGACCATATAATCTATCTCTATATCGCAAATGCAATAATGGTCTTCATTGACATAATGCTGTATTTGAAAAACAAAAAATTGATCGACGCTGAAACAAGCTAAAGCTGTTCAATCGCTTTAACGATCTTTCGTGAGTTCACAGCTTTGGATGCTCTCGGCAAAGTTCGCCACTGCCCAGTTGGCGCTTTAATCTCCAAACATGATTTTTCTGCGCCTATAGCAGCCGGCGTATTCGCAACGATCATATCAAGTTTTTTCGATTCAAGCTTACCCTCTGCCCGCCTGCGAACATCCTTATCCTCCAAAGCAAACCCGACAATAAGCTGTCCCTTTTTCTTATGCTCCCCCGCCCACTTCAAAATATCCTCAGTAGCCTTTAAAACAATAACTATCGAGTCATCGCTCTTTTTAATTTTATTCTTCGCCGGCGAGCAAGGCATATAATCACTAACTGCCGCCGCCATCACCAAACAATCACATTTCCCAAATTCCTTCTTAACCGCCTCAAACATCTCCCCCGCAGATTCAACATTAACAACCCTCGCTCCTTCAATCGCTTTCAACCCTTTCGCAGCCGTTATCAAAACAACCTCATGCCCCGCATCTATCGCAGCCTCAGCAAGCGCATAGCCCATCTTACCGCTGCTGGCATTAGAAATAAAACGAACAGGGTCTATCCTTTCCCGCGTGCCCCCTGCTGTTATAAGAAATTTCATTTTGAAGTTTCCCGCTGAATTGTTTTTCTTTTAAAACTACTGACCTATTTACTCAGCAACTCTTCAATCGCCCGAATAATATCGCTCGGCTCACTCATCCTGCCAATACCCTCCGTCCCACAAGCCAATCTGCCCTTCTCAGGCCCAACCATCGCAAATCCAAGCTGTTTTAATTTTTCAACATTGCCCTGCACTATCGGGTTGCTCCACATATTATCATTCATCGCCGGAGCAATCAAAACCCGCTTCCCCCAGCATACACAAATAACAGTGCTCAGAAGATCATCACAAATCCCGCCCGCGATCTTACCAATAATATTGGCGGTAGCCGGTGCAATAACAACCACATCCGCCCAGTCAACCAGGGAGATATGCTCTATCTCAAATCCGCCGGGCTCTTCCCACAAGCTCGTATAAACACCCTGGCCCGTCACCGCCTCAAAACTCTTAGCCCTTACTAATTCACCTGCGCTTTCAGTCATCACCGTCTTAACTGCCGCGCCGCAACCTGTCAGCTTACTCGCAAGATCAACCGCCTTATAAGCAGCTATCCCGCCCGTAACGCCGAGCAATATTTTTTTCTGCGCAACCGCCGACATAAAAACCTCAGCTATAGATTAATATCAGTGTTTGTTTTGTATTCGATAGTAATCTTATCCTGCAAAATCTCATCGACTACGATCTCGAGCATAGTTTTGCCCTTCACATCATCGATCAGAGGGCGACTACCCTGCAACATCTCTGCCATCCTTCTCTGAATGAGAGCGGTAAGCTTAAACTTGCCTCCAACTTTATTGATTATCTCATTACCCTTGAGCGCTTCAATCATTTTTTATTCTCCAATATTACCTTGAATAATCTGTATTACTTCATTAACTGCCTGCTGCAGATCATCATTAATTACCATATGCTCATAAAACTGCCACGCCGCTGCGATCTCAGCACTAGCGCCGTTCAGCCTTTCTTCAACAACTTTCTCTCCATCCCTGGCCCTGCCGTTCAACCGCTCAGCCAGCTCTTTATGCGTAGGAGCAAGAATAAATATCATCTCAGCATCGGGATATATCTGCTTAGTCCTTCTCGCACCCTGCACATCGATCTCAAGAATAACATTCTTACCTTCTTTAATCGCCTCATCAGTCTTGTCCTTAGGCGTTCCATAAAGATTCCCGAACACCTCAGCATGTTCAAGGAACATCCCGTCCTCGATCTGCTTTTCAAATTCATCACGTGCCAAAAACCAGTAATCTTTACCGTCAACCTCAGATTCAGACTTAGCCCTGGTCGTAGCAGAAACACTAAGGAACACATTATCAAGCCTGTTAACGACTTCCCTGCAGATCGTACTTTTACCGACCCCGCTTGGTCCGCTGACAATTATAATCTTACCATCATGATTACTGCTCATAGTTTCATTACTCTACGTTCTGCACCTGTTCCTTAATACGGTCGATCCTGCACTTAATATCAACTACCAGCTGACTGATCTCAGTATCGCACGCCTTACTCGCGATCGTATTAGCCTCACGAAGCATTTCCTGCGTAATAAAATCAAGCCTCCTGCCGGCCTGACCATCTTTTTCACAGCTTTCAGCGAACTGTTTCAAATGCGATCCAAGCCTCGACAATTCCTCTGATATATCAGACCTCTCAGCAAAAACCGCCACCTCTCTTGCCAGCGTAGGGTCATCAAGCTCAAGCTTAACATCAGCCAAAAGAAACTCGACCCGCTTCTGCAATTTGTCATGATACTGCTGCAATACAATATCAATCCTCTTGCTTATCACTTCAAGGTCATCTTCTATTATCCTGCAGTTCTCTTCAAGGTCATCAACCAGCGACCGCCCCTCAACCTGTCTCATTTCAATAAGCTCATCGATCGCTTCCGATGCGATTTCCGATACAAACTTACGCAGTTTTTCTTTCGTATCTTCATCAGGCATCGCAGGCACAATGATCCCGGGCAAAGTCAGCAAAGAAGCAACATCCACCTGTCCGCAATTATCAAGCGAAGATGAAATAGCGTTAAGCTTTTCAACATAGCTCTTCAATCCTTCTTCATCCAGGTCAAACAACACCGTCGCCGGCGCATTTTTATAGTTTACGGCACAGTTAACCGTCCCCCGATAAAGCTTCTCCTTAAGCAAAGCCTCGATAGGCCCCTCAAGGAAAGCCACGTTATCAGGCAGCTTCACCCTGTATTTCAGATAACGGCTATTGACAGCCTTGATCTCAACAGTATAAACAATTTCCTCGAACTGCCCTTCAGCATAGCCATAGCCAGTCATACTATTAATCATCGCCGCACGCCTTAATAAAGATCACTAAAAACAATTAGTTAGTCCCTGCGTCACCATCAGGCATCGCCGGCTGTACAGGCTGACCCTGCTGTGGCATCTGCTGTGTTTGCGGCACTGCCTGCCCAGCTTCGCCGTAATCGCCAACTTTAGGTTTGTAAAATTTCGCCATAACAACAGAAAGCACCAAAAATATACCAACCAAAGCGATAGTAACCCACGTCAGAAAATCACCTGTCTTAGAGCCAAGCACTCCGCCGGCGCCGCCGCCGCCGAATGTCGCGCTCAATCCGCCGCCTCTACCCTTCTGTATCAGAACAAGTAAAACCAGAAATACGCAGCAAAGCATCCATATCGCCGCTACGATCTTCATCAACAAAGGCACTGCCACCGCCAAAAACGGAAAAACTGTCATGTTTGTTCTCCACAAAACAATTCAAATTTTTTAAACCCATACTAAGGGCTACAATTATACTGCTGCCTTAATAATAGCAGCAAAATCATTAACTTTCAAGCTTGCTCCGCCGACCAGCAGACCATCGATATCCTTCTGCCCCATCAGCTCTGCCGCATTGTCAGCCTTAGCTGACCCGCCATACTGAATTCTTACTTCCTCTGCCAGCTTCGCATCATACATATCAGCCAGAAGCCCTCTAATAAATGCATGAACCTCCTGTGCCTGCTCAGGTGTAGCCGTCAACCCGGTCCCGATTGCCCATACCGGCTCATAAGCAACAGTCACAGCCGCCATCTTCTCAGCCGAAACACCCTTCAAACCGCCGCGAATCTGCCTTTCGACAACTTCCTCGGTCTTTTCTGCCTTACGCTCTTCAATAAGCTCACCAACACAAAGTATCGGCATAAGCCCACCTGCGATAGATGCATGAACCTTCTTATTTATAAGCTCATCGCTCTCACCAATAACGTGCCTGCGTTCCGAATGCCCGCAAAGTGCATAAGAGCAGCCAACATCTTTAAGCATCGCCGCAGATATCTCACCCGTAAAAGCGCCCTTTTCCTCAAAGTAAATATCCTGTCCGCCGACCCCGATCAGCGAAGCACTGACCGCCGACACTACTGACTGCAAATAAACGAAAGGCGGAAAAAACGCCACATCAACGCTCTCACCCGCGATATCCTTAGTTGCCGCAGCAATACCTGCCGCCAACGTCGCACCACCCGCTGCGTCAGTATTCATCTTCCAGTTACCTGCTATAAAAGCTTTTCTCATAACGATCTCCAGCTCAATTCATTACAAATTTTTGAAAACCGCATATTATAACCACTCCACCCACCTTTGACCAGCCTTTTATACAAATTCCACAAACTATGAAAAAAAA
>CAYZEH010000022.1:0-4273 GCA_964477135.1 uncultured Pirellulales bacterium
GAAAATCAGTCAGCTGATCTACATCAGCAAGCCCCGTCCTCTCAGCTGTCTGTATTAATAATTCTTTCATCGTAAAACGTTAGTCTCTATTATTAATAAACTACTATTCATCCTCAAGAACATGCAGCGGATCTATCGGCTCAGGTTTTATACCAGGAAATGATTCATACTCTTGGAATTTCTTTTCATCTTTTTCAAAAGCATCTTTTTTCTTTTTTGAAATATCTAATAACTGAGATACTCCCTTTGCATCTTCAGGTCTTAATATATTAGCTTTTACAAAAATATATAATTTGCTGGTGTCATCACTATTATCAACATTTCTAAATAAAGCCCCAACCAAAGGAATATCACCAAGTAAAGGAACTTTACCGCCACTCTTTTGTTGACGCAATTTAGTTAAACCACCAAGAATAATTGTGCTTCCATCTGGAACGGTAACTATTGTCTCTACGTTACTTGTCTTATAGCGTGGAGGCCCAGAATCTTGTTCAGTAATATCCTCACGAAGCATAGTAACTTCAAGCCTTAAAAGGTCACCTTCACTGATATTTGGTGTTATGGAAAGTTCAATTTTACCTTCATAAGGCGTATAGTTCACAGTTGTAACAGAATTCGTACCGTCACCTGGATAACTTTGAGTCTCTTCTTTAACATAAATCGTTTCAGAGGTAAAAACTTTACCTTCTTCATTATCATTTACTAAAATATTAGGCTGAGCAAGAACTCGGCCATAAGTTTTACTACTCATAGCTGTAAGCAAAGCTTGAATTCTATCATTCGAATAGAAACCAGTTATTGTACCCTTATTTGAACCTGCCTGGAAATTATTTGTAGCAGTGGGACTTAGAGCTGCAATACCACCGCTAACACTACCAAGATTACCTGTTACAACATCCTGCATATTAGAAATAAGATTGAGATCATACTGGAATGCATCATTTCTTGTTATCTCAACTAAAGAAACATTTATAAGCACCTGAGGTCTTCTCTTGTCAAGATTCTTTATGAGATTCTTGATCCATAGTTGATTTCTTTTGTTGGCATAAACAATCAGAGAAAACGTGTTTTTATCAGGCACGATAACAATGTCATCTTCGGTCGTTTTAACTGTTTGTTGTACTTTGCCTTCTTTGTCCTTGGTTGTTTTTTCTATAAGCTGCAATAAGGTATCCGCCAAATCTTCAGGGTCCTGATTCTCAAGCGAATAGATCACATAAGGAATCTCCTGCTCGCGCATCTCGCTGTCAACATAAGCTATAATAGAAGCTATCTTATTATGCTGATCCGGCGTTGCATTGACCAGAAGCGAATTGGTCGATTCGATTATAATAATCTGAGGCTCTTCTTCGGGTGATTCATCTGCACCTGTCGCAGTAGTCGATGACTTTGAAGCCGTTGCCCTGGCGGTGGTTGGTTTGGTTATTCTTGATCGGCTGGTACTTCTTGATCTGCTTGCGCTGTATGAAGATTGTCTTGCTGTGCTCGTGATTCCAAGCTCAGAAAGCTTTTCACTGACATCTTCAGCACCGACATTTTCAATATCATAAACTCTCATGATACGCAAGTCCTGCTGTTCAACGTCAAGAGCTTCAATAAGTTTTTCCACCTCCCCAAGCTGATCTCTAAGGCCTATCATAAGAATCCTGTTGGTTCTTTCATCGGCATCGAGAAAGATTTCAGGCTTAGTTGGTGAAGGTTGAGTCGTAGTTGTACTTTTTGTCGGCGTCTTCGGTCTGTTCGTCGGTCTGGTAGCCGGTCTTCTTGTTCTTGAAGTAGTTTTTGTAGTAGAGGCCTGTTTTGAAATAGTTACCGACATCGTACCAAGCTGTTCAGCAAGCTCCTTAACCTGCGGTGCCAATGTTGTTGCCATCGTGTATTTCAGCTTTTTAAATTTAAACATTTTGGCTTTGCCAGGCTGGTCGATCATTTCCAAAAGCTCTTCAATCCTGGCCATCCTGTACGCGAAACCAGTTACAATCAAAGTACCTGATTCAGCAATATCTGTAATATTAGCACCAAGTTTCAGATTCTCCAGAAGGTTTTTAGCACTGGCTGTATCAATATGTTCAAGCTTGAATATACGAGTAATTACCGCATCACCATATTGAACTTTTTTAGCGTCTATGTGAATCTCAGGGTCAATATCAAGCATTCTGTCAACTGGCACAATAGTAACCAGATTATCCCGACGGGTCATTACAAAACCTTTAGATCTCAATACCTGCTCAATAAGAGGGTAAAGCTCTCTTACTTTAATCTTACGCTGAATACGCAAGGCAACTTTGCCTTTTACCAACTCCGGGTCGTACATATAATCAAGACCGAGATACTTACCGACAAAATCAAGAAGGTCTATAATTTCAAGCTCTTCAGGAAGATTCAAAGTCAAATCCTCATCAGCAAGCTCAGATGAATCGGGTTCATAAGGACTGTCTTCTTCTGTTTCCACAAGCTTGGCCTTTTTAACCTCGGGTTTAGCCTGAGCCACTTTCTTTTCCATATCCGCTTTTGGCCTGGGTTCAACTTTCTCCTCTGATACAATTGGCTCTTTAGCAACTTCAACGGGTGAAACTTCTTTTTCCGTCTTTTGCTGCCCAACCGGCTCAACATCAGTTTCAGTCTTATCTTTACTTTTCGACAACATCTGATCAACCGTCTTCAACATCCCGCTCATCTCGTCATCAACAGGTTCACTTTTCTGCTCAGACAGCTGTTGTTTTTCAGTCTTAGGAACCAATTCGCCCATAACTTCCAAATCATCGCTTGCACTCTCAAGTTCAGCAAAGCTCTCCTGGGCTTGAGTTTTTAATTCAACTCCCTGAACTTCTTCCTGCGTTTGATCTTCAATACCAAGCTCTTTCGCTTTTTCCTCAGCTTCAGCAAGACTATTCATAAGATCGTCAAACAAATCATCGCTCATTGCTGCATCTTCATTGCTGTCTTTTGCTGCTTGTGAAACGGTATTAACATCTGCAACAACTTCAGTTTTTTTGATCTGCTGTTTTACTTTTTCTACAACCTCTGAAGTTGCGATAATAACTAACGAATCATTATGAACGTCAATTATCGCTGAGTCAGCTGGTCCGATCACAGGAGGATTAGCAAAAGTGCCAATTGAGACATTGCCGATTTTTTCAGCGATCAGATCGTTTTGAGGCACATCCGCAATTTTTTCGCCGGTAGCCAATTTTTCAAAAATATAATGCTCTTTGGAATCGATAAGCTTTAAAACCGCTGAAGCTTTAATCAAGTCCGCTGTCTGAGCGGTCACAAGTAAGGTCTCCGAGCCGGGTATCTTTGAAACAGTACATATCTGAGCATCGGTAAGGTATTGCTTCGCTGTATCAGCTGAGATATTCCTGAACGAAAAAACTCTGTATCTTGCCGGTTTAGAAGTAACCTTTTCATTTGCAACGGAAATACTGCTGCAAAACGTAATAAGTAGCACAAATACCAAAGCTTTAAGATTACTACGGCCTATAAATTGCCGTTTTGTCTCCATAGAAAATACTCCATTTTTTAACAAATTCTAAATCTATGAATCTACACTAAGCTTTCCTTGTATCGGGCTTTTTAGCTCTTAACTGTCTAAATAACCGGTTTTTTTAGAATAACTTAACCTTAAAACAAACACCGACCAGCTATTCTAAATAACGCTTATATTTATCAGACAATCAGAAGAGAAAAAAGTTCCCGAAATATTGCCGTTAACAGGCCGATTCGGTGAAATTAACCCAAAAACGGGAAAACCAGCGAGATAAAAAATCCGGTAGAAAATTTATTTATGAATATTTTTTTGAAAATTAAAAAAATAACAGAATTGCTGAACGTCCGATTTTTATTATTTTATCTGACCATAAGATAGAATGATTGCCGATTGCTGAAAAATACTAAAAATCAACTCATCTACGGGATTTGTTCCTAATGTTTTCGATACGCTTGCGAGACTGGCTTCTACGGATGTTTTGCTGAATCTTTGCCAGATCTTTATCAAGTGCGCTTAATTTCCCCTTATCCTCAGGGCTGACATCTGTCGTCTTAAGCTTTAAAATAGCTCTTCTGAGATGCTCGGCGTCCTGTTGAACACTTTTCTCAATATTCTCCACCTCTGTACTGTTCTTATCAGACTTGATCTGCTCAAGTTTTTCTGACAATTTATCCATAAGTCCTGATACTTCTTCTACAGTCTGAACATCAGAGGTTTCGCCTTGAGGCTTTTCAACTTTCCGCCTTTTATCAACTTCATCTTTTGCAGAGGGCTTTTTTTCAC
>CAYZEH010000022.1:4373-22777 GCA_964477135.1 uncultured Pirellulales bacterium
GGAAGCTTTAAACATCTGTCCAACCTGATCCAAAAGCTGCTCCATCATCAGCTCTTGCTGCTTAACTTCCTCTTCTGACAATTCCGGACGTGCTTTTAACTTATCAGACGCTGATGGTCTAACACCCCTTGAAGTTTTTGATTTCAAATCAGAAGACTTCGATAACATCGATTCGATCTGACCTGACAATTCTTTCATATCAGGCGGCTTACCCTTTAAAAGGCTCATTTTAACCGGCTTATCAACTGTCATTTCCGATGTGTTTTTCCCATCACGAATTACAATCGTACCGCCTGGTTTGACCTCTTCTATTACCAGATGTCCGACTGTTTCTCCCTGTCTGATCCACCTTAACCCTTTGCCTGCGATATCCAACAATGCCAAAGACATCGAAGGATCGGATTCAGCATAGCTTGTTCCGACAATTTCAAATTTAGCTGAAGCATTCGTAGGTTTTTTGACTATAGATTTGGTTCTCTTATCGATCTTAGGCGGACGCTTTTCCACTTTTTGAGGCGGATTAAGATACAATGCGAATGATTTTGCCTCTTTCACTAGCGGAGATTCCTTATCTTTCGATTTTTTCGTCTGCTTGCCCTGAGTTTTCTTGAATTTCTCTACTACGCTCGGAGAATCCAGAAGCTCCCTTATATCCTTATCCCTTTTGGAGGCATAAGCATCGTTGCAGTTCCACGAAACCGCTGTTACAATAACAGACAATATTATTCCACGTAATATTCGCATATCTATTCTTCTGTTTCTTTAGGCGCTTCTTTTACTTTGACATCTTCAGCCGGCTTTTGTTCCTGCCAATGTTCAATTTTCTCAAAATATTCTTTTTCATTGTCTGCATAATCCGTGCTATGCTCAGGAGTATGACATTCAGTGCACGCCAACTGGGGCATTGTCGTTTTTTCCTGACCTTCGCTCGCCACATGCTCAGAACCAGGCCCATGACAAGTTTCACAGCCCACATCTTTCAAATGCGGGGTTTGGTCTTCTGTCGTAAAACCAGTGTTGTAATCAAAACCAACCACATGACAACCCACGCATTCCGGGTCATACTGAGAGCCGACTTTTTCCAAAGTTGAATAAGCCCATGAATGCTTTTTCTGGCTCCATTTTTCATATTCATACTCATGGCAAGATTTACAGCTATCAGAACCGAGATATATCAAATCTTCTTCCATCTTAAAGCGGGGATGTTTTTCAATAAGCCCCACCTCAGCAACAAGCTGCTGATAAACTTTATACAACTCAACCAACGAAGGAGTTTGTTTAATATCTTCAGTTAAAGGCACAGATGAAAATTTCAGCTGCGGCCTTTTTGTCTTCTTCGGCCAGATTATATCAACTCTCCCAATATATTTGCCAAATCTGCCCCCGCTAATAACCAAAGCACCGGATTTAGTGGTTTTTTGAAGTGCCGGTTCATCAGAACCGGGAGGTGTTATCAGACAGTCAACAACCGTCATAGCAGCCTTACCTGTTGCTTTTCCATCGCCGGTAACTATAAGAATATTGATAGAATCTCTACTTTTTTTGCCGTTGAAAAGGCCTTTAACCTGTTTTTGTGAATCTTTATTTGAATCGATACCTGCCAGATTTATATTAAATATCCTGCCATTTTTAAGGGTTATTTTCTTAGTAAAAGTCCTCGCAAAAGCAGATTCTTTGCTGCCATCCGAAGTAATAATCTTAAAAGACGAGCCGTTACCGTCCGATAATCCGAGGTTAGATGCAATCTCAACATCATTTTTTGTAAGATTGATTGCGTCATAAGCTAAAATACTAAAAGCCTCCATCATGATGTTAAACTTAATCATATCCTGCTCGCCGTCACTTTCAACAAACGAACCGGTATCAATTACTAATCTTCGGGAATCGTCGACCTGGTCGAAAACAGCACTGCGTCGGTCAAAACCACCAAGCTGACCCCCACTGCAACCACAAGGCTTAAGTTCACCTCTGTCGTTGCCGGTAAAAAAAATGGTTGCCGTATCATCAGGACACAGACCCTCAGCTGAAGCTATGCTGAACATAGCCAAAAATACGAATAGTAAATAAATTGACCGAACCATAGTATTATATTAATTCCAGTTGAATTTTTCAGTTTATCCGCGAGTAAATAACTCAAAGAAAACAAGTTATGGTTTTATTCGCGGAAATTTATTACCCTGAAGGGTATTATGAGCTTACCTGCCCGATTATTTTGCTTTTTTCTTTGCATAAAAACCACGGCATACAACATTCAACCTTCCGCCGTCTTTAATGTTTACCGACAAAACATCTTTGAAAAAATTCTTGTTATTTTCAATCGAAGGAGGATTGATCTGAATTTCAATTATATATCTCTTACCATCTTTCTGCCGGCTCAATACCTCAATAAAGCCTTTTCCCGAATTTACTGATTCGATCTCAAAATCATCATTGTAATTACTGAGAATATAAATCTTCCTTTTTATCGGAACATCAGGCTCTGAGTTAAAAGCAATGATTGACGGCGGTGTGCTTTTAAATCTCTGCAATGCTTCAAAACTTATCGTCTTGCTGCGACACTGTGGATGCGTCAGGCTGATATCTATTCTGCCGTTAAGGCCTCTTTTGAGCTTCTCAACATCAACCTTTGGTTTCAATACAAACTTCGTAGCTTTAACAGATGGATCAAAATCAGCTGTAATACAATCAGCGGTTGATTTAATTCGCTTTATAGAAAACTCCTTACCATCAAGGCTTTCAATTACAATATCAGGACAACCGGCATTTTCTTCCTTCAAAGAAAGATTTAATCTGTGAGGGGTATGCTTAACTTTTTCGATTATTTCTGCTTTTAAGGTAAGTTGGATCTTCGCATCATCCTTATCATTAGTATAAACATACAGACGACGTGTCACCATCCCTGCCTTGCTTCCGGAATTATATCTTACTTTCAACTCTCCACTTTCACCCGGAGCATATTCTTTCTTCTCAAGGGTAAACGGTGTACAACCACAGGTTTTCGTCACCTTGGTTATCTTAAGAGTTCCATCTCCAATATTAGAAAACTTAAAGCCGTAAACACTCTTGGAACTGGGACCAACTTTTCCAAAATCATGCATCAAACCTTCAAATTCAATTTGAGGCCCTGAGCCTGTTACTTTAATTTCAGCTGTCTTTTTTACAGCTTCTTTTTGTTTTGGCTCTTCAACCTTTAAAGGCTGTTTTTCCCCCTTTGCCTGCTCTTCACAACCAATCTGCGAAAACATCAAAAAGCTAAAAACACTTATGGCCAAAATAATAAAACTACGTCTCATAATCATTTCTCCAGTTAAACTTATATATAACTTTAATCTCGTTAAAAACAGCGTTTAAGTTTAACGAAAAGGATGTTTTCAAGCAAGATTTTTTCTTTCCACAATAATTCAATAGTAACAATACGTAACAATAGCGACAGAGGTTGGCATTTTTTAGATGGTTAAACTGGCAAAATATGGCTTTACAGCCGATATACGATACCAATCCCAATTAAATTTTTCGCTTTATCCGCGGGTAAATAACTCAAAGATAAGAAGTTATGGATTTATTCGCGGAAATTTATTACCATGAATGGTACGATACATTAACATTCCGATAAAGTACGTTTAAATGGTTTATTGATGGGCTTTTATGAAAAAAACAAGACACATAAATAAAATAAAAAAAAATCCCTTTAAACAGATAAAAACATCCTCAAACAACAATATTTTGAACTGGAAGTATTGGGCCATCGCAATAATTACCTTCTTATGCCTTTGCATAATTTCAATGAGATTATACACTTTCAATGAGCCTTTTGAAAGAGACATTACCAGCCATGCGGTAATCGCCCATGAAATGCTGAATGGCAAACCTTTATATTCGGACCTGTGGGACAGCAAACCTCCTGCTATATTTGTCACATATGCAATAGCGGAAATTTTATTCGGCTACGGACCTTCACAAGTCTTCTTCATAGGGATAATTTCAGCTATCGTAACCATGATAGGCATATACTATGCCGGCAAAAAAATATCCGGCACCGCCGGCGGGCTATGGGCAGCTGCGTTGTGGGCCTTTATCTGCAGCGACCTGTGGCTTTGGGCAAACCAACCTAACATCGAAGTCGGAATAAACGCATGCCTGGTATGGGCATTTGTATTGATGTTAGGGGCAGACAGTACAAAACTTCAGCCTGGCAGATGGATATCTGTCGGTTTACTATTTGCCTGCGCGACACTTTACAAACCAGTAGCCATAGCATTTGCTATCCTGCTGGCTGGAGCCTATGTAATCATAAACTTCTCTGACAAACAGAAACGGAAAATGGCGATTTTGCATTTCTGTATTATAGGTGCAGCTGCGGCAGCTGTCTGGTTTTCAGTTTTCGGCTACTTCGCTGCTACAGGCAGATTCCAGATATTCTACGATACGATGGTGACTTATGGTCAATATTACACAAAGAGCAGAGGCGGAAGTTTAGGACAGAATGTTATTGAAGGACTAACCACAAAAAGATTATTCCCACGTGCAGTAAAAAGTACTGCTGTCCTCGGCGTTGTTGCTGTAATTGGAATCATTGCCGGTCTTTGGAAAGGCTGTCGCGGAAAATGGGCACTGGTTGCTGTTATGCTTATCAGCGGACATCTTGCTGTATCTCTGCCGGGAAGATTCTATAATCACTATTATCAACTCTGGCTCATCGGATTAACCGTCGCCGCGGGTTCTGCTTTGGCAATGAAGACCGCAAAAGAAAAACAAATACCACTATGGGTCACGAACACCATAGGCTCCATCGCTTTGGCAATTTTAATAATAATGGTTTGGCCTCAATATAAACTTTCACCAGATATGTGGTCCGCAAACAAGCAAGGCCCGCAGTACATAATCACAAAACAAATTGCGACAGAACTTGATAAATTGCTCAAAGATGATGAGACATTATATGTATGGGGCATTAACCCGTCATTATACTTCTGGACAAAACGTCCCGCACCCACAGGCGTAATCTGGGCTACCGATATGATGGACAGCCCAGGGGCAAAAGCAGAAAACCCGCTGGCAAAAGCACACACCGAAAGAGCTTTGCAGGATTTGAAAAAAGCCAAGCCGGAAATAATAGCAATAAATCTGCAACATGTCCAAAGACCTAAGGATCATCCGGTAGTGATATGGATGATGCAGAACTATGTAAAAATGCCTGGCAATGCACAAATAGGACTACTACACCAGAAGCCTTTCTTTTATATACTGGTTCGCAAAGATGGTCAGCTTATTAAAAGGCTAAATAGTCAAAAACAATCTTAAACAATTAACAGGAAAGATCATGAGTCAAAAAGCACCGGCTATATCAATAACAAAACTATCCAACAAAAAATTCTGGATACTCGCCTGCCTTATCGCACTAGTCCTTATTAGCCTAATGAGCTATCGAATTAATCGTCAATTCACAGGGCTGCACAGCTGGGGAGAAGCCAGTATTGCCTGGAGGTCGAAAGTACTGCTAAAATATGACATATCATACACAAAACTTTTGAGCACATGGGCCGTAGGAGAACCACCAGAGGCAACACCTCGTCACTACCTGGATCACCCGCAACTTGGAATGATGCTGCGTGCTTTGGATATGGTAGTTTTCGGAATAAATGAATGGGCGCAGCGCGCGGGCGGAATAATCCGCGCTGTAATTTGTCTTTTTTTGTTTCTAATTATCCTCAGAGGCCTTACCGACGACAAAACCTCACTAATTGCGGGACTACTATATGCTCTGTTCCCACTTACCTGTTTTTTCGGGCCAAGAGACTGGACCTTCCCACTTAGCTTTGCAGTTATATGGTTTTATCTAATCGTAATAGGTGCTTTTAATAATGGACCAGCACCAAAGAAGAGACATTATATAGGATTAGCGTTAACGCTGTTTTTTGTCATGCAAATGACTTGGTCGGGCTTCTTTTATGCAATGGCTATCGGCATTCATTACGTTTGCCGCTGTATTAACAAGAGAAAAAAACCAAGCTATACGATACTTGCAATTTTAACCATTACACCACTTATAAGCATGGCTATCAATTTTACAGTTATGCTCTGGGGCAATAACTGGCAGCTTGACAATATAATCCAGCTTTACCAGTGGCGAGCCGGTAAAGGAGAAATGGAATCTTTCCAGTGGGGCAAATGGTTCGCAAGAATGTGGGAATTTGCGGTAATGAACTTCTCGCTTGCCGTGCTGATAATGTCAATTGCCTACCTCACCATTGGTCAACTTTACGTCCTGAGAGCTCCTGCAAAAAAAGCTAAGCAGATTTTCGTTTCAAGAAGATTTCCGCAATTCTGGCTTTTCATGATGCCTGCGATCTTCCAGCTATTCCTGCTAAAAGGCACACTATGGATGCACCATTACTGGGAAAGGCCTCTGGTACCGGTAATAGCAATATCAGCAGCACTGTTTATTGTAGTTGTAGGTGACATTTTCGCTAAAGCAAATAAAACTGTATCGCACATAGCAACTTGTGTGCTTATAATCGTTGCTGCCATTCTTTGCGGCAAAGGCCTTGAACACTACCATGGCATTAGACATTTCTCGTCAGCAAGAGCTAACATGTACTCGGACCTCCAAAAGCAACTCACCCCTGACCAGACTCTGCTGAGCTTTGAGACTTTGGTAGTCGAACAGCACAAAGTTAAAGGCTCTTTCTACAGACCCGAAGTGGCGTGGTATCTGGATAGACATGTAAAGCAGGTAACAACTTTTCAGGATGTTGTAAAACTCGCAGAGACTGGAAAATACCCCCGCTATATAATGCCAGCTGCCTACTACAACCAGCAAATGTCAAATCATCTGAGAACACTGGGCAAACAACTATCACAATTATACAAATTTAAATATGTAGCAACCGTAAAAAATGAACCGGGATTACCCTACCTTGTATTTGACCTGACAAATAAATTACCCCAAAAGCAACAGTGATTAAGACTTAATGGTAGCTTTAATAAGGATCGCCCAGCTCTGGCTGCGAATTAAGGGCAGACAACTAAGAACTTTGTCTACGCCCATAAGAATAGAAGCAAAAAACGGTTTGAAAGGCACATACTTAAATACACTCACCAAATCAGGAAACCCAAGCAATGGATAAGCAATATATCCGAAGTAGGCAACATCGTCTATTTCAAAGTAAGGCCCAAGCAACCCTTCAAGTTTCTTTCTGCTAAGGTTCTGATGTTCCTCTGAAAAATGCTCACCCTTATTTGCAATCTTTCTCGGCAGCGAAGATAATATCGAAGTATTCGTATCAACCAACACTACCTCACCACCTGGCTTTAACACCCGGGCAATCTCCTTTACTGCCAATTCAGGATTAGGCAGATGATGTAGCAGACTTCTACAAAACACAAGATTAAAGCTTTTATCCTTAAAAGGTAGCTGCTGACTGTTACCAAGAACTAACTGATCAGAAAACTTTCTCGCACATCTTAACATCTCACTTGAAAGGTCCAGTCCTACAATTTTTCCAGATTCAATTTTTTCGTATAACAACCCGATACCACAGCCATTATCCAATATCCTACCAGACAGATTCACTCGCTTTAACATTTGATTGGTCCACCAATCATGATATTTCCGTGCATAGCCAACTTGATATCTCTTCTGCTCATACTCAATTGCAACTTTGTCCTGAACTGCAATCTCCTTTGCAAAATCTACCATATCACCGCTGACCATATGAGCAATACCATCTTTAATCTCATAACTTATATCACAATTTCTGCAATAAAGTTTTTCGCTTTCCTCAAGCGATCCCTTGCATCCGGGGCAAGCCAATTCAGCAATTCTATTCAAAACATCCATCACAATTCTCTCATTAATTTATAATTATACTGATCTCAATTGAACTTTACCGTTTATGCGCGGGTAAATAATTCAAAAATAACAAGTTAAGGATTTATTCACGGGTATTTACTACCCTGAAGGGTATAAAAAGTCAATCTCAAAGATATTTCTCACGCCTGATCGCACTAATCTGGTCTATCATCAGACCAAACAAAAACGCTTGTATACCTGCAGTAAATGCAACCACCGCTCCGCCATGAACATGCCATCCATCCTTAAAGATAATAAACACCTGATACGCAAGCCCCGTAAAAATGCTTGCAATAGCTATCGGCATAAAAACTTTCAAAGGGTTAAATAATACTATCAACCTCAACATAAGCAGTATTGTCTCAAAACCGTGCCTTACCTGATTAACTGTGCTGGTTCCAATACGCTTACTAACTTTTATTGGCACATATTTGATTCTAAAATTCATGCTGCAATAAGCAACAGTAGAAGTCGTTGAAAACGAAAAACCATCTGGCATAAGATGGATCAATTTCAGCAAAAGATATTTCTTGTACACCCGCAAACCAGAATTTATATCAGGAATTTTCTTCCCCGCCAAAAGATTAGCAACTTTGCCCAGAACAAACTTTCCAGGCCTGCGAATCCAATCGCTATGACCGTCTTTGGTTCGCTGACCAACAACCATATCGTGATTGTCAATATGTTCTAAAAGCCTGGGAATATCATTTTGATCATGCTGACCATCCGAATCCATAATCACAACAACATCACCTTCAGCTGCATGAAGACCTGTTTTCAAACTAGCCCCATAACCACGATTATGAGGATGAGTAATAACAGTCGCCCCACAATTTCTCGCAATTTCACCTGTCTGATCACTTGAGCCGTCATCAACAACCACAACTTCCCAACCATTTTCATTTGCTGTCGGCACAAGATTCTCAAGCACACCACCGATTGCATCGTCTTCATTAAACGCTGGTAACACAATAGAAATTTTATATTTTCCATCCATCTTAAAATATCCTTTTTATTTTTATACAACCTTAAAGCCAATAAATTTCCTCAATTACCAAACTACTCTGTTTCTTCGCCTATAAGCCCTTCGTTATGCGCAACAGCATAAGTGCAAACCAGATCGCCGGTAACGTTATTCATAGTCTCGAACATATCGAGTATCGGATTTATCCCAAGCGCCAACGCAATAATTACCGCTACCTGTGAGCCGGACAAATGCATCGCTTCAAGAACAATAAACAAAAGCATTAAACTGCCGCCCGGCACACCGCCTGCGCCGATAGAAGAAAGTACCGTAGTAATAACCAGTACCGCCAGAGAGCCCATAGTAAGCTGAATCCCGAACATATTAGCCGCCAAAACCGCAAACATAGGCAAATGCACACAAACGCCGTCCATATTAATCGTAGCACCGAGAGGCAATGAAAAACTGGCTAACTCGTTTCGTACTTTCAAATCTTCTTCTGCAACTTTAATTGATATCGGCAGCGTCGCAGCGGAACTTCTGGTAATAAACGCCATCAGCATTGCTTCTTTGATCTTTTTCAAAATAGTGAAAGGATTTTGCCTTGTCACTATCCAGAGCAAAACAGGATAGACCACAAAAATCATAGTGACAATACCGAGCACAACACCAACCGTCACACTTATATAAGGCCCAACAATACTTGGGCCATGCAAACCAAAATTCATTATCGTAAGAGCCAGCACACCTATCGGCGAATACTCCAGTATCCAGTCAACGACCTTGAACATCGCATCGCGACAGGCCTTCAGCAAATCCTCCAGTATTAAGAGCCTTTGAACAGACGCTTTGCTTTTCGCTGCTTCAATAGTAACTCTTATTGCCAGGCCGAACATTATTGAAAAAACGATTATCGGCAGAAAATTACCTGTCGACAATGCTTCGAATGGATTCCTGAAAAGATTCAAAAGTATCTGCGCCAAAGGATTAGCATCGGTAGCTTTTTCCGCAATGTCACTTGCCTGACTTGTAAGCCCCCCTGCCATCTCTTGCCATTTCTTTATACTTGACTTCGAACCCGGATTTATCCCAAGCGCCAAAACAACTCCCACAACCGCAGCAAAGAAAGAACATCCCAGATACCACAGCAAAGTCTTTACTCCAACCCTGCCGAATTTACTTATAGGCAAAGATGCTGAGCCAACAACCAATGAAAAGAAGATCACCGGCACAACGATCATTTTCAGCATGTGAACAAATACCTGACCAAAAGGTGAGATATAATTTATGATAATATCAACGTTTTGCTGACCGCTGGTCTGTGACAGATACCAAAGCCCACCGCCGATAACCGAACCGGCAACAAAGCAAAATAATATCCTGACCATCAGCGACACACTGAAATACCACTTGAAAATCCGTTTCATCCAATTTACCTTAAATCAAGATAGCCTAAAGCAATTATGCGATATCCCCTGAATTTCACCGGTTATATGAAAATTCTAAGCTCATTGCAAGGCTTTACCATAAACAGCTTTTTTTTAATTAAAACTTGACCTTTAAGCTAATTTATAGTATAATTCTGTCGATGTGCAGGATGTGATAATAATTGAGAAAATGTTTTAGTGAGGATGTAAAATTGAAGTTTACAATTTATATTGTTGCTGTCTTATTGTTGTTATTTAGCGGAATATGTTCAGCAGACGTAACCACAGGCCTTGTGTCTCGCTGGAGTCTTGACACTACTTTAGAAGATCAGGGCACATTAGCCAATGACGGTATTCTTACTGGTCCGGCAAACTGGCAAACTGGTAAGATCGGGCAGGCCATGGGCTTTGACGGCAGCAACTATGTCTCTATCGGCAATGAATCAGACTATGACTTCACTGGCCCAATGACAATATCCGCATGGTTCATCGCTGATTTCAGTACTCCTAACCAGACTATCATCTCAAAAGGTACAAGTTTTCATATCTACAGAAATTTTGAAAGCAATACTTTAACATTTTTGTGTGACGACATGAGTAGACCTGCTGTAGGTACTGTTAGTATTAATGACAATAACTGGCATCATGTCGCAGGCGTCTATGGTGGATCAACTATTTCAATATATATCGATGGTCAACTCGATTTTTCAAGATCAGCCAACGGAGCAATCTTAACTAACGATTACGAATTGCGTATAGGCTCAAACGCTGAATTAGAAAATGTAAACTGGCAGGGAGCTATCGATGAGGTCCGGGTTTACGACAGAGCCCTTTCCGCAGCAGAAGTAGCTGAAATAGGCGAAGGCTTTGTGGCTCAAGCTATTACGCCAATAAATAATTCTACCGTGGGTGCAACAAATGTAACTCTAAATTGGCTGCCTGGCTATCAAAGCCAGTCCCATGATGTTTATTTTGGAACAGAGGCACTGGCAGTTGAAAATGCCATTACCACATCACCTGAATATAAAGGCAACCAGATTCTAACCAATACAACTTACGCTCTCAGCAACCTTGAAAGCGATAAAACCTATTACTGGCGAATAGATGAAGTTCAAAGCAGCACCACATATAAAGGCAATGTCTGGAACTTCACAACACAGGATTCCAGCCTGCGGGGCTGGTGGAAATTCGATGAAACCTCCGGCGACATCGCAGAAGATTCAAGTGCTTATTCATGTGATGCTGTATTGATTAACGAACCACAATGGGAGGAGGGACGAGTTGATGGATGTTTACATTTTAATTCTGCAGGCTGGAACCAGGAACGATGCGAAGTCGATAATGAAGCAAACTTCGATATAACTGACCAGATAACAATCGCTGGCTGGATAAAGGTTTGGGGCTGGGCTCGTTGGGGCAGCTACGACACCATCATATCCAAAGGTGACAGCTGGAAATTATACAGAAATGGTTCGAATGACTATCATGGACCTCTTAATTTCAAACTCTCCGGAGTAAGCCCTTCCGGCGGCGTATCGGTCTACGGCGTTGAAGACGAGAACACCTGGAATCATATTGGCGCTGTGTATGACGGAACAAAAATGTGTCTTTATGTCGATGGGATATTAAAAAGCTCTGTCGCTGCAAGCGGAAACATAATCACAAATAACAGCAAAGTTTCAATCGCTACAAATATAGAAAACTTAACCTATCAATACAGAGGACGAATAGATGACCTGAGAGTTTACGACCGGGCTCTTTCGGTAGTAGAAATCGCTCATCTGGCAGAGGCTTATTATGTTAACGCATTTAATCCGATACCAGTTGATGGACAAACCGGCCTCGACAAGAATTTGGCACAGATAAAATGGTCAGCTTCTATTTTTGAAAATACTCATAATGTTTATTTTGGAACAGACGCCGTGGCAGTTGAAAATGCAACTATTGCAAGCGATGAATTCCAGCTGTCGGCCCCTAACGATGTTAATTATTTCGATCTGCCCGCTCTTGAAACGGGGCAAACATATTACTGGCGGATTGATGAGATATACGCCGCTCAAGAACTCAAGGGCGATGTCTGGTCATTTACAGTCCTGCCGGCAAATGCATGGAACCCTAAGCCGATTGTAAATGCTCTTGTCGAATCTGACAGAGCACTCGTCTGGTCAGAAGGTGAACTCGGCGGCAGCTATGATATTTATTTCGGTACCGATTATACTGAGGTAGAAAATGCAGACCATAACAGCCCTTCTTATAAAGGAAACCAGGCCATTGATGCGAACAGTTACGATCCTGGGCCTTTGAAATCAGGCAAAAAATACTACTGGAGAATCGAACAAGTAAACAACTGAAAAATGAATTTGAGATTATGAAAAAAAATAACAGCAAAAACAAAAGTATAACAAGACGCGATTTTATAAAGTCAGCTGCCGCTATCACAGCTTCTGCATTAATACCGGCATCGATAAGCAAAGCCAATGACCCAATAATAAAAAACCCGGTCTGGAGTTTTTCTGCTAAAAACAGAAATGATATTACATTCTGCATGACCGCTGATACACATTATGACGCTATTTATCAGGGAATAGATAACGAAGCAGGAAATAAAAGGGTTATCGACAGAATCAACAATATGGCTGAGAATCTCACATACCCAAGTGAGTTCGGCGGCGGTTATATTCAACATCCAAGAGGTGTAGCATGTCTTGGCGACCTGACAAATACATCAAGAATAGGAGATTGGACTGGAACAGCAGCTGGTGACGGTTGGGTAGATGATTATGGTCTTAACGGAGGCGACGGCAGATTGAACTATCCAGTCTTTGAGCTTTACGGCAATCACGATTGCAGCGTTTCAAACGAGTCAGACATACCCAAAGAGGGAATAAAAACAAGAAACCCCCTGAGACAACCGCAAGTCAATATTTCCAGCAATGGCTACCATTATTCATGGGATTGGGATGATGTGCATCTCATCAATCTGAATATCTATCCAGGAGGTCCCGGAGTAGCAGAGGACAGTTTTGGGTTTGCCCAACAGGACCTCGCTGCTCACGTCGGTGACAGCGGCAGACCTGTTGTTATTTTCACCCATTATGGCTGGAAATGGTTTAGCGGCGAATGGGATGAGCTGGCATTTTATAACATGGTGAAAGATTTTAATATAATTGGCATTTTCCATGGCCATTGGCATTACACCGAATACTACCAGTGGAGAGGATTCGATGTCTTCAACGAAAACGCAAGCCAAAGAGTTCGCGAACCAGGTTACGGCAGCGGAATTTTCGAAAGCTTTTTCATCGCAAGAATCACAGAAAACAAACTCTTCGTCGGAGAACGAGACTTACAACCACAATGGATAAATCTTTTCCAGAAAGACATCACTTTTAACCATGTCTCAAATAATCAACTGAAAACAATGTCTGACCAATGGACACAATCAGAATCCGGCCTTTCAGCTGACCTTAACGATGACGGAAAAGTTGACTTCAAAGACTATTCTATGCTGGCAGAAGAATGGATGAAACCGATTCCACCAGGATGGAATTTGTGATCAACTACTAAGCTTTGCGTGGAAAAACCGTTCTCAAATATTGCTCATCCTGACGATAGCTTTCCATCATGCCCAAAGGACAGTAACCTTCGATCTGTATCCAGCCTCGATAGCCAATATCATCCATCGCACGGCGGACCTTAACAAAATTCACTTTACCTTTGCCGAATATATTTTTGTAATCTTTAGCGTGAAATTCACAAATATTGTCACCTAAAAAACGAATCTCTTTATAAATATCATATCCACCTTCGTGAGAGTTACCAACGTCATAATAAACTTTAACAGCCGAAGAACCAACCCTGTCAATAATATCCATGTGCTCCTGGGCACTAAGGGTTGACTCAATTGAAAGATAAACTCCTGCCTTCTCAGCCTTTGGAGCAACTTTTTTCAAACGCCTCACAACTTCATCAATGCCGGCTTTGTCGTTTTTCAAATCACCTTTACCGAAAAACGCAAGCAATACAACTTTCTGATTCATCGCTTTTGCAACATCAATGCTATCCCAGACCCATTCTTCCGCAATAGCATCACTTTTATAAGGATAACCATTCAACGCTCCGATAGCAATTGAAGCAACTTCTACATTATATTTCTCACATGCTTCATAATAGGCTCGCTGGATTTCAGGTTTTCGCAAATGCATTTTATTTTCATAAGTCCCAAGACTTATCTGCACCCCATCGAGATTAAGCTCTTTGGCAACTTTCATAGCTTCAACATCGCTGCCTTTACCAAGAGACCAGTCACAGGCACCAATCTTAAAGCCTTCAGACTTAGAAACTTTTTTGCAGCAACTTGATTTTTGAGATTCCGGTGTGCATGAACTTAAAAAAGTCAACCCCGCAACAGCACCCGCTGAGCCCAATAACATTTCACGTCGAGTAAGATTTGATTTCATTTATATATCTCCAAAAAACTATTCCGCTTGCATTGTAATGCGGAAACCAACATATTTTAATTGATAACTTGCAGGTGCGCAACTGCGAGCACTGCATCGAGCTGCCCTGTTAAAATGCGACCACGCCCCACCTCTGAAAACTTTGTATTTACCTTCTGCAGGCCCAGCCGGATCAGTAACCTGCTCCTCAGGATAATCGCAAACATAATTATCCAGACACCACTCTGCGACATTTCCATGCATATCATAAAGCCCCCAATTATTAGCTTTTTTTGTTGCTACGGCATGAGTAATATTCCCGCTGTTGTCAAAGTACCAACCTGTTTCATCGAGCTTAAACCCACCAGTAAAGCTGTCTTGCGAACCCCCGCGACACACATACTCCCATTGTGCCTCGGTGGGCAATGTGTAATTTTTGTTTTCCTTCTTCGATAATTTCCTGCAAAATTCCATCGCCTGTTTCCACGATATTTTTTCTACAGGCAGATTGTCGCCTTTAAAATTACAATTCTCAAATCCCATTATCTCTTTCCATTGCTTTTGGGTTACCTCCGTAGCAGCAATATAAAAAGACTTCGATATTACTACCTCATGGGCAAACTCATCATGGGCTCTGCCCTTCTCACAAGGCAAAGACCCCATTGCGAACTGACCTCCAGGCAGAAGAATCATTTTCATTCCGACAGAGTTGGTGACAGCTTCAAATTTCTGTTGTGCGAAAGAAAAAGAACTAAAGCTCAGAATAAAAATTAACAATACTAAAGAAGCTTTCATTTTTTTCATAACAATCTCCTAATCTTTTAAACCGGTCAAATCTGCTACCAGTTTTTCATTAGCATCTACCATCTGTTCATACGTCACTTTGTCATGTTTATAAGCCGCGGTTCTTCCAAGTATCGCAGCAAGATGGCAACGAACGCTTTCAAAAACTGTGCTGTTGTAAAATCTTTCCTTTGCAATGTTATTATAAAAATCTTTTATATTTTCAACCGCTCCATATGTATATATCCCCGTGGTATCTCCTCCCTTGTAAGGATTGTTACCCAATATATTAACCTTACCACCATATTCAGTAAATAAGGTTCCCTCTGCACCATACATCACACATCCGAGTTCTTCGCATCCTGTGCCGAACTGCTTTGAGTTAAAACTGATAACGACATCTTCAGGGTAATTAAATATCACCGAAAAATAATCCCAGCAATCGCCCACATCAGTCCTTATTTTTCTTCCTCCGCTGCCGGTTGCATAAATCGGGTCGGCATCAAGAATCCATGAAGCAACATCGATAGCGTGAATATTCTGCTCAATAATTATATCGCCTGAAAGAGCCTTATCAAACACCCAGTTTTTAAGTCTGGCCTCTGCATTTCCAGGCTCGGCGCGAAGATTAATCCTGGTTGTATGGTAATTAGTTTCACCGCTTGCAATTACTCCGATGTCGCCATATTGAACCCTTTTGACTGCCTCCTGATAAAAAGGCTGAACCCTCGTCTGAAAATCAACCAGAAAACATAATTTCTTTTCAGTTGCTTTTTTACCGCTATCGGAAATACTCTGACAACCAGGCACGTCAACTGCTATTGGCTTGGCAAGATAAACATGCATACCCGCATCAACCGCTGCTGCCGCCTGGGCTGGATGAAAATAAGGAGGACTTAGTATCGCAACTGCGTCAGGCTTGCAATCAATAATTTTCTTATAACCCGAAAGCCCGGCAAACCGTTTATCAGCCTTAACACCGAACCTGTCACCATACGTATCAACCTTATCCTTAAAATAATCACATGCTGCTACTATATTATAACCGCCATGCTTAACAAAATGATCTGTGATCCATGTACCCCGCTTGCCGCAACCTATCACCGCGAGATTGATTTTCGAGCCTTTGTCATAAGCCATGCTCTTACCCGCAGACATCGACAAAATAGTTGCCCCAGTTGCTGCAAGGAAATCTCTGCGACTCAAAGACACTTTGCTTTCAAAACACCTACTCATTTTCAAGCTCCCACTTTAAACAATAAACGTCCGATAACAACAGCCTGATAATAACTGTAATTTCCTGAAAGGTCAAGATTAAGCTGAAAATAGCAAAATATACCCTTAAGGGTAATAGCTGCCCGCGAATAAACCCATAACTTGTTATTTTTAAGTTATTTACCCGCGCATAAACGGGTAAATTCAATTAGGGTCAGTATAATATAATTGAAATATTGAGAGTAAACATTATTCTTGTTTCCAAATGAAAATATTAAGTTTCTTCAGGAGTAGATTTATGAGTTATAAAAATCTCATTCTCATTGTCACTGCAATTATGGCAACCGCCTTTATTTACAGCTGTAACAATATCAATCAGAAAAAAACCGGTAAAACAGACTGGCTTAAAAACTGGGAAAAACAAAATAAAACATGGCGGGCAATGCATTTGCAAACTATGGCATACGACGACATAGACACTTTAAAAAAATATATCGATGATGTGCTGGTGCCTATGCAATACAACGCTATTGTATTAACTGTTGATTATGATTATGATTTCCAGTCTTATCCTCAGCTTTCTAAACATAGAATAAATAAAATCCAGGCCCGAGACCTAACCTCCTTCTGCAGGCAAAGAGGTATCCGCCTTATACCAATGTTTAACTGTGTTGGACATCAATCCTGGTTAAATGTAAATGAACCCTTACTCTTAGAATTTCCAGAGTTCGATGAAACACCTCGTATCGGCTATGACAACAAAGGTATCTATTGCCGGGAATGGTGCCCCCTGCATCCTGAAGTTAATAAAGTTGTCTTTGCACTTATCGATGAGATAATTGACGCTTTCGATGCTGATGCATTTCATGTTGGAATGGATGAAATTTTTCTTTGCGGTTACCCACCTGTAGACAAAAAACCTTGGCAGCTACATACTGACTGGAAACCCGGCAGCAATGGAAAAGATGAACCATTTCCTAAAGGCCCGCAGTGCCCGCGCTGTAAAGGAAAAGACCCCGCAGATCTGATCGCAAAAGCCATAAATGATTACTATGAACATCTCGTCAAAGATAAAGGCCTGGAGATGATGATGTGGAGTGATCGGTTGCTTGATGGAAATAAAATGCATTATGGTATAACCGAAGCAAGCAAAACAGGTTCACATAAAGCTATAGATATGATCCCAAAAGATATAATTATGTGCGACTGGCATTATGGAAAGAGAGAATCATACCTATCAGTAGATTTTTTCCAGAAAAAAGGCTTCAGGGTTCTGCCAAGTGTCTGGAACAGTTCAGCTGCAACATATGCTTTTAAAAAATATTCAGAAAAAACCGCCACAAACAAAATGCTTGGCGTACTATCCTGCGGCTGGTCAGTAAGTCCTGAACAATTACTCCAAGCTTTCGATAAAAATTATTCAGGAGAAATTAATAAAGATGCTGCAGGAATCGTCAAATCCATGAAAACAATAGCAGAAGATTCTGAACAGATTGATAAATAATATAAATAACGATTCTTAAAAATAAAAAAGGCCCCAACATCAGTTGAGGCCTTTCGTTGCAAATCATTATAATATCACATGCATCAGTTGGCACTGCCTGCGGTTTCGCCTTTGCCCTGCCAGTTGTTGGGGTCGTTTCCGTAGACATCTTCATATCTTCTGCTCAAGGAATCGCCGCCGCCGTCCGGGCTTGTAGGCCAGGGGTCAGTAATGCCGTCAAAGT
>CAYZEH010000023.1:0-21423 GCA_964477135.1 uncultured Pirellulales bacterium
TTTGAGTTATTTACCCGCGGATAAAGCGAAAAATTTAATTGGGATTGGTATAATAGGGCAGCCTGCGTCAAATCATAATAATTGCATTTTTGCCAATAATCTGGTAGATTGTTTTTTTCGTCACAGTAGAAATTTGGTCAATTTTATGCTTCGGAGTCTTAAATGATAGTTGTTGTAACCGGAATGGTTGGTATTGATAAGAAAAGCTATCTTGAACGTCTCTGTCAACTCGCCGGGGAAAAGGGCAAAGATGTCCTCTTGTGCAATGTCGGGGATATGATGTATGCCGAAGCCCCGGATCTTGCACAGGGAAAGATTCTCGATATCCCGCTGAAAAGGCTCAGCTCGCTTAGAAGAAGTATTTTTAAGGACATCATCGCTAAGACGAAAACACATGAAAACGTCATAATCAACACACATGCAACTTTCAGATGGAGACATGGGCTTTTCCCAGCTGTCGATTTTGACCAGATGAGAAAGGTCAGTGCTGATATTTATATCAATATGATCGACGGGGTGACGGCTTTGCACAAAAGATTAAGCTGCAACCATTCAATTGAGCATACACTTAAGGACCTCATCGTCTGGCGTGAGGAAGAGATGATCTGCACGGAAATGCTATATAAAGGCATCAACGACAAGGCCCATTTCTATTGTCTGGCAAGAGGGATGCAGCAGCAGACTGTTGAAACTTTTTATAGGTTGATCTTTGAACAGAAAAATAAGCGGGCATATTTGAGTTTTCCGATGACCTTAGTATCAGAAATGGAAAATGTTAAGAAAGAGATCAACGAATTCAGAAGCTTTATAAAAAAATCGTTGACGTGTTTTGACCCGGCTGACCTTGAAGAAGCATATCTGCCAGGCATGGCGGAAAAAGCTCGACAGAATGGAAAAGACTACATAGAAGTTGACACTATTGACGGCAAAACAAAGCTTTGTCTTGAGCAGGTAAAACAAATCACCCACGATATTAACAGCCAGATATATGCGAGGGATTTTCTTTTGATAGACCAGTCGGATATGATAATAAGTTTTATTCCAACGCTGGCTGATGGAAGAGCTTCGCTTTCAAGCGGGGTTGAAAGAGAATTGCAGCACGCCTATGAAGCCGGCAAAGATGTTTATGTGATTTGGACAGCTAAGCAAAGGCCTTCGGTTTTTGTTACTCAGACTGCGACAAAGGTTTTTGATAGTATCACCCAGCTGGCGGATTTCTTTACTAAGAAAGGATTCATAAAATGACAGAGATAACTGAAAAGATTCTTGCTTGCTGCATAGATCACACATTATTAACCCCCCATGCCCAACAAAACCAGATCGAACAACTCTGCGCCGAAGCTGTTGAATATAAATTTTGCAGTGTCTGTATCAATCCTCGCTGGGTAGTTTTTGCCGCGGACAAATTGTATGATACCGATGTTAATGTTGTGACGGTTATTAGTTTTCCGTTAGGAGCTGATTCTACAAAAACAAAAATAGCCCAGGCAAAAGAGGCCATCTTTGCCGGCGCAGACGAGATAGATGTTGTTGCGGACATCTCCGCGATAGTCACGGGCGATTCCAGGTACCTTCTTGCACAGCTGCAGGGAATATTGAAAGTTTGTAAGGCAATGAAACCCAATGTAATAACAAAGGTTATTATTGAATCAGCGGCGCTCGAGTGGGAGCAGAAACTTTTTGCATGTAAAGTAGCCCAGCGAGCGGGTTTTGATTTCATAAAGACAAGTACCGGTATGCACTCTGCAGGCGGTGCCACAGCTGAAGATGTTAAGCTTATTAAGGAAACAGCGCCAAGCTGTAAAGTAAAAGCGTCAGGTGGAATCAAAACCGCCAGCGATGCAATTGCTATGTTAAATGCAGGAGCAGAGAGAATTGGGACCTCGTCGTCAGTCGAAATAATTACCCAATTCAGGGCAGGGCAGGTTTAAATGTCGGCTGAAGCTTTGCAAATTAAAAGTAAGAGACAGACCTGCAAGCTCTGCTGGAAAAAGATCGACATTGAACTTGACATGGTCGGCCTTAGTAAAGTTTTTTCTGCTTTGGATTCAGCTTCGATTTTGGGGGGCAACCAGGCAAGCAGATTTAATTACTGGGCAGCGGAGCCGATAGATTTCTTTGAATTTAACGCCAAAGAAGATAGCCCTTTTGAAAAACTTCAGGAAGCTTTAGATAAATACAAGCTTGATATAGGATGTAAGTTTGAACTTATTGAAGGGCTATTTACCGGCGGCTGGATAGGTTACTTCAGCTATGAACTGGGCAGGTATATTGAAAAGATACCCTCGACAACGGAAGATGATCTTAAGATGCCTTTGATAAAGTTGTGTTTTTACGACCGGGTTATCTGTTATGACAGTGTGGAAAAAACATGTTGGCTTTTCGTTTTGGAACTGCCCGACGACCGCCAAAGACCAAAAGAAAAATTCGCAGAACTCCAAAAGCTTATAAATAATAGCAAAGAGATCAGAACAAATAAACTTCCAAAAAAATACCCCCTTGTAAACATTGATCCTGCACAGTTTAAAGTTAATATCAGTAAGGATTACTATTTAAAATCTTTTGAAAAAATAAAACAGAATATATATCTGGGTAATGTTTACCAGATTAATTTTTCGCTTCGCTTCCAGCAGCGTTACACCGCCAAACCGATAGAGTTATTTAATTGGCAGAATTTACATAACAGCTGCGACTATGCTGCATATATAGATAGCGGGGATTTTACTATTGTCAGCACTTCGCCTGAAATGTTCGTTACTATCAAAGATGGTATTATCAGCACTAAGCCGATAAAAGGAACAAGACCGAGATGCCTGGATGAAAAACTTAACAGGCAAAACTTCAAAGAGCTGCTCGAAAGTGACAAAGAACAAGCTGAGCTTAATATGATAATCGACCTTGAGAGGAATGACCTGGGCAGGATATGCAAGGCCGGAACTATAAAAGTCGTTCAACCAAGAACAGTAGAAGAGTACCCTACTGTTTTTCATGCAGTAGCAACGGTGCAGGGCAAGTTGAAAGCAGATATAGGTTTTTGCGACATGATGAAAGCTATGTTTCCGGGTGGTTCGATCACCGGTGCGCCAAAGATCAGCTCAATGAAGATAATAGACGAACTTGAACCGACACAAAGAGGTGTTTATACCGGCGCAATCGGATATATCGGCATTGACGGCAATGTTTGCTTGAATATTGCAATACGAACGATTATTATAGCGGACGAAAATGCCTATGTGCAGGTCGGCTCCGGGATCGTGGCTGACTCCGATGCGCAGGCGGAATGGGACGAAGCTCTTATAAAAGCAGATGCCCTGCTGACAGGAATGAAAATTATACAGGAAAAAAGTTTGTATACCCTTCAGGGTAAGAAATTTCCGCGAATAAATCCGTAACTTGTTATTTTTAAGTTATTTACCCGCGGATAAACGGTAAAATTCAATTTGGATCAGTATAATATGGCAGAAAAAATATTCTTAAATGACAGCTTAGAAGACATCGACAGTGCGAGTGTTTCAGTTCGTGACAGCGGGCTTTTATATGGGGCGGGGCTTTTCGAGACAATGAGAAGTTATAACGGCAAAGTATTCGCTCTGGATGAACATATTGACAGACTGATTGACAGCGGAAAAAAGCTGGCGATCACTATTCCTGAAAAAGACTTTCTTGCTGAAGCGGTGAATAAAACGCTTGAAGCAAACAATCTTAAAGATGCACGGATAAGGCTTACTGTCACTAATGGCCAAATGTCTTTAGATGAGGAAGGACCAAAGCCCACGGTTTTAGTCACAGCAACGAAAGTACAAAATTATCCGCCTCAATATTATACCGATGGGGTGCTTGTTGTGCTTTGTCCATATCGACAGAATCCATCTGACCCGATATGCGGACACAAAACTTTGAATTATCTGCCTCGCATGATGGGTTTGAAGTTCGCCCATGAAAGAAGGGCTGCGGAGGCATTGTGGTTCAGCACTGAGGGAAAACTGGCTGAAGGATGTATCAGTAATGTTTTTCTGGTTAAGGATAAAAAACTTTTTACACCAAAACTCGATACGCCTGTACTTGCAGGGATTATAAGAAAAGCTGTCATTGCCCTTGCTAAGGACAACTCAATAGAGACATATCAGGAAGATATTACTATCGATGATGTTTTAGGTGCTGATGAGATTTTCGTTACGAATTCTATCATGGAGATTATGCCTGTCAGCAGAATTGAAAAGCATATCGTCGGCGATGGTAAAGCTGGAAATATAACCAGATTGCTCTACGACAAACTTAAAGAACTTATTGAAAGTCAATGCGGGAAATGCAAATGAAAGTAAGAGATATTGCTAATACAATTAAGAGCATGGTTCCTCTTGAGCTGGCTTTGGACTGGGACAATGTCGGACTGTTAGTCGGTGATACAAAAAAAGAAGTTAAAAAAATCCTGCTGACAATTGATATTACTAAAGATGTCATTGCTGAAGCTAAAAAATTAAAAGCGAATATGATACTAAGCTACCATCCGGCAATATGGGATGGACTGAAAACTGTCACCGCCGACGGGCCTGGCAGTATCGTATATGAACTTATAAAATCTGATGTCGCGGTTTTTTCTGTTCATACCGCGGTTGATATAATGTTTGGTGGCGTCAACGACGGTCTGGCTGAAATAATAGGCCTAACTGACACTAAGCCTATTGGTGATTTTGTTCCCAACCCTTCACAAAATAATTATAAACTGGTGGTCTTTGTGCCGCAAAAATCTCTGGCAGCTGTGACAAATGCTATTTTCAAAGCCGGCGCCGGAGCTATCGGCAATTATTCTGACTGCGGGTTTGCTTCACAAGGTGTAGGGAGTTTTAAGCCTTTAAAAGGTGCCAAACCAGCTATCGGCAAACAAGATAAAATTGAAAAAGTAAACGAAATACGGTTCGAAGCAATTGTCCCGGCAGAAAAGGTTGAGGGATGTATCAAAGCCATGAAAAAGACACATCCTTATGAAATGCCCGCATATGATTGTTTGAAACTTTATGACAGCCCTGATAAATTCGGGCTTGGCAGGATTGGAAAACTTGATAAGCCTGCGCAGCTAACGAAGATCGTACAAAAAATCAAAAAAGCTACGGGGGCGAAAGCTTTCGGCTTTGTGGGTAAGGAAAAAAGACTGGTTAAAACCGCAGCTGTTTGCGCTGGCTCATGCGGAAAAATAATCAACTCGGTTATTGCGCAAAATGTTGATCTGTACCTGACAGGTGAAATAAAACACCATCAGGCCTTGGCGGCAAAAGAAGCGGGGCTCAGTTGTATCTGCCTCAGCCATACGGTTTCAGAAAGATTTGTACTAAAAAAACTTGCTAAACAGTTGCAAAATAAACTAAAAGGTTTAAATATTAACATAAGCAAAAAAGATACTGACCCATTTAACTGGAAAAATCTATGACAGAAGAACAAAAAGAACAAATGGAAATGACTTCAGCAGAAGATAATAATCAGCCTGAGAACAATACTGTTGACGAAACTGAAAAACAAGAGCAGGAGACAATTGTTGAAGCCAGCGATGATAATGACCAGGATTTTGAGCCTACAATTGAATCCGTGATAGAAGCTGTCCTTTTCGCAAGTGATGAGCCCATTACACCTGTAAGGCTTGTCAAGATCACAGAAATCAGCATAAAAGAACTTAAAAAATATGTAAAAAACCTGAACTCAAAATACAAAGCGAACCAGAATTCATTCAGAATTGAGCAGATAGCCGGCGGATTACAGATGATGACTTTACCGCCTTATAGCCATTGGCTTAGAAAACTTATCCGTGTGCGAGGCGACAGCAAGCTTAGTCCTGCAGCCTTAGAGACTTTGGCTATCATAGCATATAAACAACCAATAATCAGAGCAAATGTCGAAACTGTAAGAGGTGTCGCAGCTGGGGAAATGATACGCAGTCTGATGTTTAAGGGGCTGGTCAAAATCGCCGGCAGAGCCGAAATCCTCGGCAGACCGATGTTATACGGCACAACCAAAAAATTCCTGGAAATATTCGGCTTAAACTCATTAAAAGACCTGCCTGAAATTGAAGAGCTGAAAAAACCTCAGGATTAATACAAAATAACCCCGTTTTTTAACGTTGTGAACTAATAATTCAGATAATTCCTTTTCTGTTTTCGCAATTTTTAGGTGTGTTCTTTATTTTTAGCAAAACTTGCTTTTGACATACAGCTTAATTTACTTGCAAAATAACTCCATATCGTGTACAATACATTTGGTGTAGGTTTTGTAAATGGAGTAGTGATGGGCAGTTTTAATAATAAATGGCAGATAAGCAGGCGCGACTTTTTAAAGGCTTCGAGTGCAACTTTAGCTGCTTTGGCAGCGCATGGTATTTTACCTGCTAAAGCTTTGGCAGATTTCGGTTCTGGTTCAAATCTAATCCGTTTTGGGACCGTCACTGACTCTCATTACGCTGATAAGGCTAGTACAACAACAAGATTTTACCGCGAAGCGATTGCTAAATTAACTGAATGTGTCAATCTGATGAATACAGAAGCTGTGGAGTTTCTGGTGGAGCTGGGCGATTTCCACGATGGCACCTGGAGCCAACCCGCCACCTCAATTGAGGACCTGCAAGCTATAGAGGCAGTGTATCAACAATTCAACGGCCCTGCATACCATGTGATCGGCAATCACGACCTCTCAATATCGAGAGCTCAATTTCTCGCAAACGCTCCTAATCCCGCAGGAATAGACCCTAATGTAACTTATTATTCTTATGAACATAATGGGGTTCATTTTGTAGTGCTCGACCCGAATTATAGCGGTCTGGTGATTCCGCCGGAAGAACTGGATTGGCTTGAACAGGATCTCCAAGCTGCTAATTGCCCTGCGATTATTTTTATTCATCAGATGCTCGAAACAAGCAGCGGCAACGCAGGATTATATGTTGCCAACCATGCCGAAGTACGGGACATCCTGGAAGAGTCTGAAAAAGTTTTGGCGGTTTTTGCCGGGCATCACCATAGTGGCAGTTACAACAAGATCAAAAACATACATTATTACACATTAACAGGAGCAATTGAAGGCACTGGGGAAGAGAATAATACTTATGCAATAATAGAAGTCGATGAGAACTACAATATCACAGTCATTGGTTACCGAAAAGCAGTTAGTATGGACTTGCCGAAAGACGACCCCGATATACCTGTATTATGGATTGATGGTGCTACCGGAGGCAACGGAACAGGGTCAACGATATTTACAGACGACTATACAACCCATGACAGCTTAATATCTATCGGCTTTGGTTATGAAAATTTTGATGCGCCTTATATTTCCGAAGCACATAGAGTTTTTACAACAGAAAGAGACTGGAGCGGTGCTGGTTACAAAGTTTTGTCGATGTGGTGCAAAGGCAGTAGCCGAAATAATGAAGATCAACTATATGTCAGGCTTGAAGACGCTGACGGTAATTCAGCAACGCAGGTTATTACCGATGCAAACGTTGTAACATCATCGGACTGGAACCAGCTTGTCTTTGATTTGAAAAATTTTGTGTCTGTAGATATTAGCCGAGTCAGAAAAGTAACTATCGGCGTAGGTAGGCAAAATCCTGTTGCTTCAGGATATGGTTGTATTTATCTTGACCAGATATTGGTAGGCGATGCGACATGCGGCGAGCCTTTAGATGGTGACGTAAACAGCGATTGCAGAGTTAACCACAATGACCTCAAAGTCATGGCAGAGCAATGGTTAAGCGAAGGAACAGGCATTGAAAGTAACATCAATGACAATGGCAGCAGCGCAAATAAAGTTGATTTCAAAGATTTTGCGTCGATGGCAAAACGATGGTTAAAATCAAATATGCAACCTGACGAATGATTACCAGCTTCATTTCTTAATAATTGTCGCCTCTATTAATCCAGCAACGTTTTTTGAGATTTGTGTTTTAACTTTTTGTCCAGAAACTTATAAGCTTCCTCTCTCACCTCAACAGGGAAATCATGTTCACATTCCGGGTATCGGATTTGCATGTTATTTTCAGCACCATAAAGTTTATAAATCTTAGCAAATTCTTTGGCTGCTTCTTTTACTGGTTTGTAAGGGAAACAATCATCATGCAAAGGTGAATTGGAAAAGAATGCTCTCGGGGCAATAGCAGCAATTACTCCATGAAAATCAAACGGCACAAGATAAGGATCTGATTTGTAAACAGTTTCTATTAATGGCATATACCCGTCCTGAGCCCAACCTTCGATATCAGTAACCCCCTCTTCCTGCATCGGCCCCCAGCCGCAACTTGAGATAGTTACTTTTATTCTCTCGTCAAATGCCGCGAGAAAAGCTGCATTATGGCCGCCCAATGAATGGCCTATTACACCTATCCTTTCGGGGTCAACTTCGGGCAGTGATTGCAGCAGGTCAACACATCGGATATGATTAAATATGCCCTTCATTGTGCCGGACTGATATCTGTCAGCCTCGAAATCGTAGCCTATGTAATCGCCAAAAGGTGGATAGTCCGGTGCTATGACTACATAACCTCTTTCGGCTAATTCTTTCGCATAAGCACGATTTGCTCTGTGTGCCTGGCCATCGACAGATTTTTTGCCCATGCCCATCGTGGAGTGAACAACTACCATCGCGGCATGTTTTTTGCTCTTATCGTCGGGCAAATACAGATACGCATAGACAGGTTCATCTTTGTCAGCCTGGAAAGTAACAGTTAATCTTTCATAACCAGTGCGTTTTAGCCTGTCTGTTATTTGCATATCAAAAGCGGGCAGATTGTCCCGGCAAGGCAAAGGTCCCATCACCTTTTGCATATTTTCAAGAATTTCTGTCCTTCTTTTTTGCCAGTCGGCAACGGTTTTTATCTTCTTTTTATTGCCGATGCCGTCACGATAAAAACTAAGGTCAGCATGTTCATTTAAAATCTGCTTCGGGAAAGTATCTATATTTTTTCTGTAGAAATTATGCCAGCCGGAACCGACATTATCGAAAACAATGAAGTCGCCCTGCGGTTTTCCTTTAATGGCTTTCTCATCTATCATAACTGTCGGATCATCGAAGCCAAGCTTAGACACATATACTTTTGCTGTAGTATTGACTGGTATTTTCAAATTAAAATCTATTCGGCTTTTAGGCGTATAAGAATAATAACATTTAATATCACCTTTAATAGTAGGCACGACAACCACTCCGCTGTTTAATATGCCCAGCTGAGGTTTGAACCGGAATTTTTTATAGCCCGGCTCTAAAGGTATAATACCGGCGGCCTGGCGGGGCAGAACATTAGCCAGACTTGAACCCCAGGCATGGTTCCAGTCGCAAATTGTTTTCTTCGGGTCATAATCCCATTCTTCGGTTGTGATTGTTGAGCCTACTTCCAGCATGTGCCACCAGCTATGGTTTTTCTTTGAGAGCATAAGTGACATCGCGTAATCGTCAAAACCAGCAGCGTAGAGACCTTCAAGAATATACTGAACGCCATAGACGCCGAACCGATCTCCTCTGGTTGTCACATACCGACCCACATTTTGTTTATACTTTCCGGGAACAAGCCCAAAAGCCAGCGAGTACGCATTGGCGTGCATCGCAGCATGAGTTGAACCTTCGCCGTCAATATAGATATTTCTTTGTTTATCGAAGAAAACTTCATTAAAGCTTTTCTTTACCAGTGCCGCCCTTTCAGCAAAAAACTTTGCGTCTTGGGTTTTGTTAATCGCCAGAGCAAGCTTTTCCATTAGAACCAAACAGCGATAATGAAATGCGTTTATAACAGTATTGACAGCAACAAAGTCATAATCATCACGCAGGTCGTTGGAAGGCGGCCAATCTACAACATCCATCATATCTACATACAAACCCAAATCCTTATGCAGAAAATCCTGAGTAACCAAACCTGTCTTTGTGCTTATCAGGCCATCTTCTCTTGCCAGCTTTAAAAGTGTTTTAATCTTTAATTTGTCATAGTACTTTTCGATAAGCTCAGTATTGGCAGTGTGCATATAATCTTCATAAACCATGAATATCATGTGCATAGGCCATTCAGTTGGAAATGTTGGATTGGCAAAAAGGAAATCTATCGTTTGCCTTGCTAAAGTGTATTCGCGATCAAGGCAATAACCTGTAAGCTGATTAATATAAGCATCGGCTTCATAAGGCTTACGTTCCCTTTGGCCATCAATATATGCACCGGCAAAACTCGTAGCTTTAAATGAATACTTGCAAAAATCCCAGACCTTGAACAAGTCCATATTATTGCACAGAAAATGCCCTATCGAGTTGTCGTGCTGATAATTATAACTAAGCTGATTCACCATTGATCTATCAAGCTCAACGGGGCAATTTATTATTTCACAATAACGGAAAGGCAGTATTCCGCCAATTTTTTCGGGCATCCAGATAGTATGGTCAGGCCTGTGCTTAGGCAATTCAAGCCTTAAGCTTGTTTGCCCGGGAGTTAGTTTAACTTGCTTCTGAAAAAAAGTGACATGTTTGGAATACGGGTCACGTTTTACAAAATCATTTTCTGTTTTTTCCTCGCCTAAGAGTATTTCAATTATCTTTTCAGATGCTATAGGTTTGGGGAAATTAATTTTTAACGTTCCAAAAGCATCTCTGCCAAAATCTATGTAATAATGCCCGTCAGCTTTTTTGGTAAATTTAGTCGCAGTGATAATATTTTCCACTATCGGATAGCGTCCCTGCCAGGGATAATCGAAAATATTAATCGCCTTTTTCCAAGGCTCAATACCATATTTACCCACCAGTTTAGCAAACTTCCAACCGCTGTCATCAAAATCAGTTTTGTCCCAGCCCTGGGCAAGTTTGTTTGAACATTTGAACGAATCGTCAAAATATATTATTTTGCTTTTGCCCGATTTAAATTTGATAACAACTTTGCCGATCAGTCCGCCTGTCCACTCGTCGTTATAGACTCCTATCGCAATAAGGTTTGAGCCTTTTTTAAGATACCTGGCGATATCAAGGTTATAGGCATGTCTGTTCCAACCAAAACATATGGTATCTTTGTGAACTTGTATGCCATTGACTGAGCAGTTAAAATTATCATCTGCAAATATCTGGACTAACGCAAAATCTATCTGGTCGCAGTCGATATCAAAACTCTTTCTGAAATATTGCCAACCCCTGCCCTGGCTGTACAAAGGGCCATTCCATATCCAACTGCAGTCATCAAAGGATGAAAAAATAAATTCAGCCATAGTAAATTTCTGAGGCTTTGACCACAAACTCGGTTGGTTTTTTTTATTCCATGTCCTGACTTGCCAGTAGTAGTGGCCAGGCTGAAGAGCTTTGCCCTGATATTCGACATTTTCAGACTTATCCGATTTCACCTTGCCGCTATCGAACATATCACCGAAATTTTTGTCGAGGTTCTCTTTGCTGGAAGCAACAATCATCTGATAGGCCCTCTGGTAGTCTGCTTTTAAATTTGAATTAACCGCCCAACCAAATTCCGGGGTTTTATCAGTAATTTCTGTAAGTTCAGCATATTCCAGAAGTTCGCACATTAGATGCGTTGGCGCCGGGCCTTTGGCAACTGCTATAGCAACTAATAAGAAAAAAATGACCATCGCAATATGAAACATTGACCTGTTTTTCATAATGGATCCCTGTTAAAAAATTAGCAAAGCAGGAGCATTTTAGAAGCTATTGACAATTTATGCAAACGCAAATAAATCCTTTTTATATACCAATCCCAATTAAATTTTTCCGTTTATCCGCGGGTAAATAATTCAAAAATAAGAAGTTATGGATTTATTCGCGGAAATTTATTACCATAAATGGTATACATTAAAATTGCCTGAACTTTTAAAAAATATATAGTAGAATGGCTGCATGGGAATTTTGAATACTGTAAACTCGCAGAAAGATATATTCAGCACACTTGACAGGAGCAGTCAGGGAAGTTTTACTCTCAGGATGGCTCCGTTGATAGATATAATTTTTCTGCTTTTGATATTTTTTCTGGTAACCGCCAATTGGAGGCCAAAAGAAAGCTTTCTGCCCTTTCAGCTTCCAACTGCTTCGGCTGATACTAAGACAATAGTAAAGGCTGAGCCTCTTGTAATAACAATCAAATTAATATCCGCCGGTTGTGTAGTTCAGATAGGTCAAAACGCTGCTGTGGAAATTATCGATGAAACCACAGATGAAAATCTGGCTTTGATGATGGACAAATTAAAACAGTGCATGATCCAGCAGAAGAGATTTACTTCTGATCCGATAGAAATTGTTTGCGAAAGAGAAGTTAAGTGGCAATACCTTGCAAAAATTTATAATTTGATGTATGGCTCAGGTCTGACTGATATTACATTTGCTATGACGGAATAAAAAAAATGACAGCCTTGGCACGTTTATATAAAATATCCATCGCAATAATATTTGTTTTCAATTTGTCAGTTGCTGCAAGTATTCCGGATGCAAACGATGTTAATAGTATTATCGAGCAAAGCCAAGCTGTGTATCGAAACTTTCAGAAACAAAGTTTTATGACACGAATGCAGGTGGAATATAAAGAGAGATTCTTTACCGCCGAAGACAAAAAAAACCTGCTTTCATTGGCTCAAAAGACTTCAGCAGAATTGAATCAGCTTATAGATAAACAGGAAAAACTAAAGCAAACAATCGAAGACTACAGCGGGCAGGACTGGGAACAGAAGTTCGGCCAAAACAGGCTTTTTAGAAAATTAGTAAATAATATTTCCCTGACCAGAACAAATAAACTAAAAACTGATTTCGTCGGGGCAATCGCTTCAGATGACTATCATAAAAATAAAATTTTCAAATACATACTGAAAACTATTGAATCATATAGCAAAGCTACGACATCTACCAACCTTCTTAAAGGAAAAATATATGCATCTCTGGCGAAAGTTGACAGTGCCTATTTTAGTGCAGCCCAAAAAGCGTTGTTTAAATTTACGCTCAGCTCGATTATAGACAGAACAACCATCGAATCTTCTATAGAATATGATAAGCTAACATACCAGGATCCACGGAAAAGAGACGACATACTTAATTATCATCCACTGCATCAGCCTTTCACTAATGAACTGGAACTTGTATTACCTATAGTCTTTTTACAAAGGAAGCTTGATGAAAATGCTTTTGAAAAAGCGATAGAAAAACAGCCTGAAATAAAACCGATTCTGGGGTCTTTGGTTTTAGCTAACTTAAATGCTAATGCTGAATTTGAGGATGTTACCACTTTTGAAGCTAATCTTGCTGCTTTATCCGCCTGGCAGGATGGACCTGAAAAATATGGTAAATTATTAGATACTCTCTGTTCGGCTGACAAATTTAAAACTCCTCTTGTGTTTTATGTGGCTGCTATTTCCTGTGCTAAAGATAACCCGAAAAAATCTGCCAAGCTGTTAATAAATGCGAGCAAAATGCAGAAAAGTAATTTTGACAAGATGCTTAACATAGAGCCTACAAAAATAGCATCGCAAAGCTGTTTGCTGACTTATAAAACTTTTGCGAAAAAGAAAGATGACGAAGGATTAACCATCCTGACGTTTGAAAACTATTTTCAACTTGCAGCAGGAAATGTCGATCCGAAAATAAAATACTTATACTGCGATGTGCTTAGCAGCCTGGGGCAAAAAAATAGAAGCAGAGAACTGCTGAAAGAAATAAGCAATAACCCGGCTTCTCCGTATCGTTGCCAGGGGAAATATGATCTGATTCTTGATCAATTGCAATGTGGATCGCGAACCGGATTGATAGAGAAAATAGAAGAGCTTATTTATGACTGCCGAAAAGCCAACCAAGCCAAAATCGAATTACAAGCGACAAGAATATATTGTCGAATAGTTCTTAATAATCTCAACAAAGATAAAGCTAAGAAAGCTCTGTCCGTGTTAAGAAAAACGCAAATAAACTTAGATGATGAAATTTCTGCTTTCAAAGCCAAAGCTTATCTTCTGACAGATCGTTTTATTGAGTCAGCCAAAACAATGCTTAAGCTTAAGGGCAATTGCCTTCACCACCGCCAGGTATTGGATATATTTGAGCAGGTTACGGGCAATCTGGATAAAATACAATATAAGCAGGAAGAACTAACTGAGCTTGAGAAAAATTGCAGAAAGATTTTTGAAGCTTTTGATAATTGTTTCGATAAATCACAAAAATCGATTGCCCTGTTGTATTTGACAGAAATATCCATATTTTCAAATCGCGGCAATGCTGTAAGGCTTAGTGAAATTGAGAAACAACTGGATTTGACCTCTGTGGTAGCTTGTGGTGAATTTAAGCTGCTGCGATGCCAAGCCAGACTTACGATGTATCAGCAGAAATTCACTCAAGCAGAGAATTTATGGGGTAAATTCTGTGATTTAAGCAAAAATAAGGTAGATATACCAATAGAAATAAATAGCTCGTGGTGGCAGGGAAAATATTACCAGCTTTATTGTTTTAAAAATTCACCAAGTGCAAAACAAAGCGAATTATTGCACATTATTGAGGTTTTAGAACGCACATATCCTGACATGCCCCAATTCTGGGCTTTGAAAATATCGGCTTTGAAGTAAGCATATTTATTCAACAGGTAGTTAAATCTTGCTTTAAACGTATTAATAAATTAGAATAATTTGTGTTAAATTTTATGGATAACTTATTTTTATGAGGACATAGAAGTGACGAATTCGAATAAAAAAAAGAATAAAGCAATATGCAGTTTTTGCGGCAAAGCTGCCAGTCAGAGTGATACATTTATTGAAGGGCCTGAAAATGTTTGCATTTGCAGTGAATGTGTCGACCTTTGCAGCAATATTTTTACACAAAATAAAAAACAAAAAAGTAAAAGTAAAATAGACCTTGAAAATATGCCCAAGCCTAAAGAGATAAAAGAATATCTCGACCAGTATGTAATAGGTCAAAATCATGCTAAGAAGTACCTAGCTGTGGCAGTACACAATCATTACAAGAGACTTTTTCATGCTTGCAGCGACAATAATGACGTTGAAATTGACAAGTCAAACGTATTGATGGTAGGTCCGACGGGCTCTGGTAAAACTTTGCTGGCAAAAACACTGGCAACTTTCCTGAAAGTTCCTTTTGCTATTTGTGATGCTACAACAGTAACAGAAGCTGGTTATGTTGGTGAAGATGTCGAGAACTTTCTGCTGAGGCTTTTACAGGCAGCTGACGGCGATGTTGAAGTAGCACAAAAGGGCATCGTATATGTCGATGAAATAGACAAAGTAGGTAAAACCAGTCAGAATGTTTCTATAACCCGTGATGTCTCCGGCGAAGGTGTTCAGCAGGCACTTTTAAAAATGCTTGAAGGGACAATCGCCAATGTACCGCCTCAAGGCGGAAGAAAACATCCGGAACAATCTTACATTCAAATCGACACATCTCAGATACTGTTCATCTGCGGCGGAACTTTTGTTGGTATTGATAATATTATCAAAAAAAGACTTGGCCAAAAGATGATTGGCTTTGACTCGGAATTAAGCAATGATGTCGATGAAAAGAAAACTTACAGCGATTTGATCCAGCAGATCACTCCTGACGATGTGATTGAGTACGGCATGATCCCGGAAATGACAGGAAGACTTCCGGTTATTACCACCCTTTCAGCACTTGATGAAGAAGCTCTCGTCAAGATACTGACTGAGCCTAAGAACGCTTTAATCAAACAATACCAGCGATTCTTTGAAATGGAAGATGCTGAATTAATCTTTACTAAAGAAGCGTTGCGTAGTCTGGCTAAAAAAGCCCTTAAACGCGACACCGGAGCAAGAGCATTGAGGTCTATTACTGAAGAGCTTATGGTAGATTTGATGTATGATCTGCCCGAACAGCCCAAGCCCGGCAAATATGTGATCGATAAAAAAATTGTGGAAAATAAATCCGAGTTTTTTCTGCCAAAGCTCAGAAAAGAATCCGCTTAACGAATAACTGATGGCCACTATTTTTCCGGTTGCGTGTTTTTAAAAGTTGCGAGCTGGATATCGGTTGCAATGCTTTGAGATATACCCGCAAGAGCATATTGCGCATCTGAAAAACAAATATCTTTATCAATGCGGAGAATTACCGTCCTTTGAGCAGGCGGAATATTTTTAAGCTGAATATTTATCAGATCAGTCAATTTTTCAGCAATATCATCTGTATCTAAAGGCGATACCTTTTTCGCCCCGACCGCAAAATCTACCTGGTTTTGCGACTTCAGTACTGTCACGGTTGTCAAAGCCTGGCTTTGCTGTTGACCGTCAAGAGCATAATCGCAATTATCAGGTACATTGACAGGAAAATTTTCCGCGTCTATAAATTGAAACACAACCAAAAAGAATATAATCATCAAAAAAACAATATCGACTATCGGCGTCATGTTGAATGACTTCGATGATGTTCTAAACTGATTGATATCCCTTAAAACCATAAACACAACTCATAATCAGGTTTATTATTTGTTTTTTCTGACGGAAGTTTGAAGCTGTTGTTTTTTTAAGCTGATCTTTATCTGATCCATTACATCATCGGTCTCAACAACCGCATCACTTATCAAAGTCTCTATTCTGTTACGAAACACACCGTATATTGCCAGCGAAGGTATCGCGATAGACAGCCCCCAAAAGGTCGTCACAAGCGCAACAGATATTCCACCCGCCAAAGATGCCGGCTGAGGCTGACCGCCTGCAATAACTATAGCATTAAACAACTTTATCATTCCAAAAACTGTACCGAACAAGCCAACCATCGGGGAAACATTGCCTATCAGATTAATCCACTCTATCCTGCGCAACAAAATCAAAGCCTGGTCCTGGAATGACTCAGCGAGTAGGCTTTTAATACGAAACCAGTCGGATTTACCTTTTGCAGTCGCTTCCAAAACAGCAACGCTGACAAAGTCTTCTTTTTCTGAAAGGCTTTGCTGCAAATTGCTGTGACCTGTATTTTTAATTACTTCTGCGATTTTGTTGCCTATACCCTGAGGCACGAGTTTTTTGCGGCAAATAGTCAGGCTGTAATCTATCGCAAGATACATCGCAGTCAATGACATTGGCAAAAGAATAAACCAGACAATTGGCCCGCCGGCGATTACAAACTGTTCGAGAAAAGTCTGTTTTACAAATTGCTCTGAACCTGTTTGCCCTGCTGAGAGACCTAAAACAAAAATTACAACTAATACAATAGCAAATAAAAATATCAATAGAACAGCTCTAACCGAAATTTTTCTCATCTTTTAAGTCCTAAATATACTGATTCCAATTGAATTTTACCGTTTATCCGCGGGTATCCCGATATATCGGGGTACTACCCTTAGGAGTATAAGCTGTCATTTTCCTGCACTTTCATTTATAAAAACGCTTTCGCCTCCGGTCCTGTCGGCAATAGCTTTAAGTATTTTCTCATCATCGCTCTGCACCCAGAAACCAATAGTATTAACCTTGGTATCAGCAGCAAACTGTTTAAGCAGCCTGGTTGTCTCATTGATAAACATATTTGAGTTTTCTTCGGCAAGCTCAAACCCATCAGTAAGAAAATATATCACACCCGGGCCCTTTTGGCAATGGTCACGTACTTTCACTGCTCTTTTTATAGCATTCAATGCGTTGGTTTTCCCTTTGGATTTGATCGAATCAATAAATTTAAAAGCCCTGGACTTTGCCGAACTGCTGGCGCGAATCATTTGACCAGACGCAAACTCAAACACCCGACCGTCACCAAAAAATATCACATGAAAATACTGGTCAGCTTGTAAATTCGATATCGACTGCTTAAGGTTTCGGCATAGAAGCCCAAATAAACCTTTCATTGATCCGGAACAATCAACAACATAACAGATACTTCGTTCGTATGATCTGGAGCCGAAAAATTCGACTTGGCCAAATTCAAGCTGTTCAACCTCATCGGCAATATTCGACAAATCTCCTGTTTTTTCGAAAATGTCTGACTGAGCAGCAGCGTCAGCGGAATTAAAAATTTGACCGACATCAATCTTATCTGTCTTATCGTTTACAAATTTCGGTGTTGAAGATTTTCTTTTCACTTTCGGCTTAGGTCTAACAGCCCGCGATTGAGTAAGAACTCTGACTTGTCCAAGCGTGGCGTGGTGAGCCTGGTTAGGATAACTTGGTGGTCTGACCTGCGAAAATTTCATAACAGCAAAACAAGTCAGAATAATTATGTGCAAAAACACAGAAGCAGTAAATGCGTAGAATCTGGTTTTACTTTTTTTTCTGGTTTGTGTCGACATTATTTATATTGAGTCGATAGCTTAAACTTATTCGATGACCTCAACCTGAGATAACCCAGGAACCATCATATTATAGACAAGTATCGCATTGCCGTTATGTAAGCGAATACAGCCCCTTGAAGTAGCTTGGCCTATCTCATCCGGAAGCTTGGTGCCATGAATCGCAAAACCGGTTCTGCCCAAAGCTTCTCCGGATACGCCTTCCAGCGAAACCCATCTTGAACCAAGAGGGTAATCCGGATCTTCTGCTTCGTATGTTCTGCCTGTATCAGGGTCTGTCCAGGTAGGTTCAACCAGCTTACCACTTGGTTTGGCAACCCACATCCCTGTTGGGGTCTCATAGCCAGATTTGCCAAGACCAACTGGGAAACTTTTCACAAAGGTATTTTGCAGGTAAATATCCATCCTGAACAATGAACGGTAAACTTTAGTGTGGAATGGCCCATTTATAACTTTTAGTGACTGACCAATGCGAAGAGCTCTCGGATTAGTTATGCCGTTAACAGTCATTATAATTTCATAAGTAACCTTGTATTTGTTCGCAATGTTCTGTAACACATCTCCGGATTGAACTTTATATACTCCGCAGAGCGTATCAGATGGGAATATTTTTTTGCTGAAAAGCCAAATATCCGCAATTTTTGAAAGCTCATCCCTGATTAATTGCCCCTGCTGCTGCGTTATATCCATATGCAAAACTTCATTTAGCCTGTCGCGGGCTTCTATTACCCTCGGAGGCTGGGCCCGCATGCAATCCACAGCCTTTTGAATATGCTCATCAATTCTTGCACTGGCTTGAGCAATTGGGTCTATTGCAGGTACAGCTTCATTGGCATCTGTTTCAGTTAGCATATTATCAGCTAATTCAGCCCCATCTGGCAAAGGCTGCCCCTGCTGTTTAGTCTGGTCCTGCAATATAACCGGCTCTTGCTCATCAAGTATCTTAGGCTTATCCGAGCCGAATGGGTTGTAGAAAAACGCGGTAATTGCGATAACCACAAGCAAACCGAGAAAAATATAAATCCATCTTTGACTACTTTTATTGTTTCCTGCACCAGCTGGATATCGAGCCATAACTACTCTCCTTGTAGGTTTCCAAAATCCATTATTTCTTCGTCTGTAACCAGAATGTCCACAGGCACATCGTGCTGTTGAACCGGAACTGATTCTACCACTTGTTCTGAAAAAGCAAAACCACATTTACATGCAATAAGCTTTTTATTTGCAAAAAATTTATCGTAATAAGCCCCGCCTCTACCAAGACGGTTACCCCTTTTGTCAAATCCCAACCCAGGGGTCACTATCAGGTCTATATCCTCAAAAGGTATGGGTTGGCCCTTTATAGGATTACGCAAACCGGCAACCTCAGTTGAAAAACCTTTTTCAAGAGAATTAATTTCAACAGGGATCATATGCCTCTGCTGCCAGGAAATCCTCGGCACCACTACGGTCTTTTTCTGTTGCCAGGCATATAAAACAGCATCGGAAGTATCAATCTCGTTCGGCATCGTCAGATACATCATTATAACGGAAGCTTGCTGAAACTGAGGCAATGATATTAGATTTTTGAAAGCTTTTTTGCTCTTCTGAGCACACAGATCATCAGTCATTTTGAGCAATTTGCCTTGTAATTGCTGCCTCAACTGTACCTTATCCATCTAATTTACCTTTACCGTCAAAATCCGTTATACTGCTATTTTGTATCAGGTTTTTAAGCTTTTGTAAATATCGGTTAATATTTTTTTCATAACCCGCATTTTTAGGGCTGTAATATTCTTTCTTTGCCTCTTTCGGCAGATAGTCCTGAACAATAAAACCACCCTCATAATTGTGAGGGTATTTATAACCAGCCCCAATGCCGGCTTTTTTCGCTGCTGTGTAATGGCTGTCCTTTAAATCTTTCGGCACATCCACCACTACATTGTTCTTGATATCCGAAACAGCATTCCAGATAGCCATCGAAGAGGCATTAGACTTTGGTGCACAGGCTATATAAATAGCTGCCTGGGCTAAAGGCAACTGTGCTTCAGGAAACCCTACAAATTCGGATATCTGCATTGCCGAAGCTGCTAATACTGTGGCCATCGGGTCAGCATTTCCGACATCCTCGGCAGCACAAACACAAATACGTCTTGCGATAAATCGAGGGTCTTGTCCGCCTGTTATTAATCTTGCAAGCCAATAAACCGTAGCATCCGGATCGCTGCCTCGCATACTTTTCTGTAATGCACTGGCTAAATCATAGTGACTATCGGCTTTATTATTATAATTAATCGTCCTTTGCTGAATCGATTCTTTAGCTATAGCTAAATTAAATTTTATAGTCGAATCTGACGACCTGCTCGCCTGCGAAAGAACCCCGACTTCAAGTGCATTAAGAGCTTTTCTCGCATCACCACTACACATCAGAGACAAAAACCTAAGCGCATCCTCGTCAGCTTTTAAATCATACTTTCCGAACCCTTTATTCTTATCCGCTATAGCCCTTTTCAGTAGAATATAAATGTCTTCAGCAATTATAGGCTCAAACCCAAACACACTGCTGCGGGAAATCAAAGGCGAATTTACTGAAAAAAATGGGTTTTCCGTAGTAGCACCAATCATAATCAGCAAGCCACTTTCGACATCATCGAGCAGAACATCCTGCTGGGCCCTGTTGAATCGGTGAATTTCATCTATAAACAACACCGTCCTTGTACCTTTAGCACAAAGATCGTTTTTAGCTTTTACGATAATGTCACGTATATCTTTGACGGTGGCGGCAGGCGCGCTTAGATAATAATAATTCGCTTTGGTGTAATTAGCGATCACTCGTGCAAGGGAAGTTTTGCCCGTGCCAGGTGGGCCATGAAATATCAAACTGCTCAATTTTCCCGCCTCGAGCATACGCCTTAACAGCTTATCTTTACCCAGAAAATGCTTCTGTCCCACAAAATCATCAAGACAGACCGGTCTCATACGTACGGATAAAGGCTCTACAGAAGCAATATTGGCGTTTTCAGCATCTGAAAATAATGTGTCATTCTTTTCAACCATAGCATAGTATTATAGACATTGCTGGGTATTTTGCAAAACACGTAATATAAACAGCTTAAAAATACTTCAACCTGAATTGACGGCTATAAATTGACTAAACAACCCTGTTTATACTGATCTCAATTGAATTTTTCCGTTTATCCGCGGGTAAATAATTCAAAAATAACAAGTTACGG
>CAYZEH010000024.1:0-21401 GCA_964477135.1 uncultured Pirellulales bacterium
GCACCAAACAGTAAATGAACTTCATACTTGCCCGGTGCTGTGGTTATATTTATCCAGAATTCCTCGCCGTGGACCCCATAACGATACAGCTCAGGATCCGCAACCCCCATAATATCTTTCTTCAAAGGCTTCGTCCACCACATCTGCGCAACTATGTCAACATTCCACCAAAGTCTGCTGCACCATTCAGTTGCCGGCTTCCAGGTATTTCCCTGCTTATCAACATAGTCGCTGCGCTTCGTATAACCAAAGATAAATCTTTGAGCGGTTTTAGGTCCAGAGCCTATACCGGTTGGGTTTTCTCCTTTTGCAGCAGAATACGCAACTGCGTCAATATATATATTCGCTGCTTTGCTCAAAGGATTGCATTGGCATTGTGGTTTGATCTCAAGGGTATGCTGCGAATTGTCCAAACCACTGGTTTCATATAACGTCTGCTGATCTTTGACAAAAGGCGTCCAGCAATCGATAAATACTAATTGTTTTTTGCCATCGAGATAAATATCTGCTCGGCCGCCGTTTTCATCTGTTTTTCCAATTACCCTTATCTGGTTGCCAACAAATTTTACTTTCACTGATGAATCCTGACGATCGCTTACATGCATATTTTCAGCATATGCGTTTTTGTCACTAACCTGTTTCCAATCGCCGGCATAGTCAAACGCATTATCATCTAACTGAATCTGAGGATCATTGCCTTTGATCTCTATAGATTTTTTACCGTCATGTCTTATATTAACTATGCAGTCTCCATTTTTAAGAGCTTTTACTGTATAGCCTGTCTTGCTGAGTTTTTTCAGTTTGGAAAGCTTCTTTCCGTCAGCAGTAATTGATTCAGGTAAAAAGCTAAGCCTAAGTTTTTCAGTTGTTCCTTTAGGAGCATCGAAAGTCGAATACCTGATCAGGCCTTTGCTGTAAATAACGTTATTCACAACTGTTGTGCTTTTTACAATATGATTCTCACGAGGCGGCGCCAGCTCTTCCGGATTCCACCCTACTGTTTCGAGCATATGCCTCAAAGGCCATGGATGCGAAAGATTCAACCAGTCAGCAGCAACCATCGCACCGCCATTAACCAGATCATTAACCACGCCGTTTTCCAGTGCATCATAAGTACCCATTATCGAGAGCCGCCTTGAAACTTCTTTCGCCCACGGGTCATCTGTCAATGCTGCATATTCGGCAAACACAGGCATGAAAGCTTGAATGGAATAATTATGTGATTTCCAACAGCAATCCCTTCCTTCAGGAAAACTCCATGCCCCGTTGTATGTATCACCAACAGAATCTGGATTAACACTGACTTTATTGAAGTATAAGGTCATGATATTTCTTACATCGGTCTTCCAGTTGGGGAATTCATCGCGATGTTTCATAATATAATCACACGCCCACGTGCAGACGAGCGTCGTAATTTCTTTCCTGCCATCCCAATAGTAAAAACCCCACGTACCCTCTTTGAACCAATCGTCAAGAACAGTATCACGTAGAAAATCTCTGGCGGCATTTCTGACTTTTACAATATCATTATTTTTGCCGGCATAGCCTGAATCTATCATTCCATCGAGGAATTTCATAATTAAAACCACGCCGGAAGTCAGACAATTTCCTTTAGGCTCAAGACCCCAAGGCGCCCTGTTCGGATCTATATACCTGTCCCAGGGACATCTTGTCTTATCAAAAACCGCTTTTTCACAGAACTGGTCAGACCATTTTTTAGCGTACTTCCAGTATCGATCATAGCCGGTAATTTTATATGCTTTCAAGACGCCGTAAGCCATGTCACCTGCGATATCGATTTGTCCGAAATCCTTAGAGGGTTCAGGAACCGCCATAGGGAATTCGGGCCAACTGCTGTCAGGTTTGGTCAGACCCCATTGGATTATCGCATCAGCTGTTGTAATAATATATGTTAAGACAGATGGATCGCCGCTGTACTGATAGTAATCTGTCATGCTGTTAAGTATAGATACTGACCGCTGACCAAAGTCACCGTCGAGATGCTTTATATCCTTTACCGGCATAAACAGCTTGCCGTCATCGCCTATTTTCCAGCTTCGCGAATAAACCGGATAAGGCGCAGGAAATGGAACCTGCTCAGAAGTCACCCAAGGAAAACGCTTTAAGGTCTCAGCAGCGACGCGAATACGAAAATCGCACTGTCCATCCTGTCCCTTGTACCATGGTGCTATCACATTATATTTGTCGACAGCCGCTTTATGAGCGAAATAAGTCTCAAGAGTGCTTTCGCCATATACATTATTGTCCCAACAATAAAAAGATACCAGAAAAGACAGGAGCAGTAGTACACAATGCAATGTTTTTTTTACCAACATGATTTTTCTCCATAATAATATGACATCTCGAATTTAATCGATAAAAGCACAATTTTCTCAACACAGCATGAGTAATCTTAACAAAACTCATCTTCAGGCTGAACTTTCTAACTCCGTCTTACCCAAATGCCTCACAGTATTTTATTATTTTATGTTAATTTTTAACAATAGGCTTTCAATAAAAGCCCCACAGTGAATTCTTTCACTGCAGGGCTTTTTAAATTTTTAAGTTGTATCTTTATCTTCGGTTTTTATTTTTTCTCAGCTTTTACTTTTTTGGGTTTTGGTTTTGGCCTTTCAAGTATTACACCCATTTTGCCCAATTCGCTTGCAACATCTGCCTGTGTTGGGTCAAGCTCAAAGCTTTTGATAAGGTATTGCCTCGCATTTTCTTTGTTGCCTTTTTTGAGGTAGAACATTCCCAGGCCTCGATTTAACTCTACGGAATCAGGGGATTTTGCTATTCCACTTTTATAGCTTCTCACTACATATTTATCAAGCCCTTCGTCTTCTAACGCTTTGGAAAGAGCTAATGAGCCTTTGATATTGCCTACGGTTTGATTTATGTACATCTCCGCGGCCACGTCGGCTTTGGCAGATTGGCCGCTGTCGATGAGGGCTTTTAGTTTTGCCGCCTGAGTTTGCCCGTGAGCGGGGTCAAAGCTTAGTGCAACGTCATACTCGTAGATCGCTTTTTGCCATTGCTTTTCAGATGCGTATATTTTCCCGAGTTTGTAATGAGCGTCGGCATTTTGGTATTTTTTTCCTATTTTGGTAAGCAGGCGTTTTTTATTGATTTCTTTTATTGAATCGGTACCTGCTTTTTGCTCTACGGAGCAACCAGAACCAAAAAAGATGTAGACCAATACCGCCAGGCTTATCATAATAGCTCTAATTTTCATTTTTTGCCTTCACAATAAACAATCCTTGCTTTATGTTTTTGCTGCTAAGTCATCGAGACAAAACCGCTTAAAAATGTCACAGTCATTTTGACAATGTTTATGGGCCTTTGCAAGGGAAAATTGAATAATAAATAATTTCATTCTACCCGTTTTTTGGACCAGGCATGTTCGTGTCTTGTAATCGAATCTTTTATTGTGGCTGTAAATATAAGGAGGCTTGCCGGGCAGATTTGTTTCATTAATTCCGGGGATTTTTTAGAATTTCTGATTTTTTGCCGATTCCGGCAATATATAATAGCTCTTGGCGCAGTTATTTCCGTTTTTTTGTGCAAAAAACAGAGGTGGTCTTCCGATAATGGTATTAAAGTAGTGCATATTAACAGGAAAGATCGGTATATGACAGATTGGCAGCAGATCTTAGATGATAATGCCCACTCACTGTGGCAAGTGGTTTATCAGCTTCTAAGCAATTCGCATGAAGCTTCGGAGTGTTTTAAAGAGGCATTTATCAGCGTCTATGAAGAATCGACACAAAAGCCCATCCGAGACAACAATATATACCCAAATATAGCAAAGGCTGCGATCAGCAAAGCTCTCGACAAACTGCACCAGCATTTCCAAAGTAAATCAGCCAGACAAGACGCTACTGATATGGTAATAATACCTACGAATGGCCCGAAGCCTTTGGCAAAAATCGAATCGCAGGAGTTGGCGGGTCGGTTAAGAAAAGCACTTAGTCAGGTGCCTGCGCAGAAAGCGCAGATATTCTGTTTGGCGAAATTCGTAGAGCTTAGCAATAAACAAATCGCAAAGACTTACGGTTTAAATAAAAAAACTGTTACGATGTTGATCCACCAGACGAAGGAAAAATTGGTTTGTTTTCTGGAGTTACGCGGCGAACAAAGAGTGCCTGGTGAAAACAAGAACATTATTGATGATGCAGTCGCTGCGATAAAGCAGGAGTCAGTTTCAACCAATCCGCCGGGCAAAACCCTGCACGACATTACTAAAATTTTACCTGCACCTGCGGAGCCTCAACTTTCAGAAGCCATGCAGAAAAAAAGCAAGATCGTCCGCCGGATAAAAGCACTTAACAGGTTTAAAATAATAACTGCTGTAGCGGTACTGGGTGGGGCGATAATAACAGCAAAACTTTTCACCTTTATTCAGCAAAAGCAACTTGAAAAAGCTGACCAAAATTCTAATTTGGTTGTTACAAAACCCGCGGGGCTCAAATCTGACATTGATAAAGCTGATGATATTGACAGCCTTGGCGATTCTGCTGAAATAGAATTCGCAAAGGTAATGGAAAGTTTTACCACAGGTGACGCCAATGGTATTACCCGTTTATTTGAAGGCGATAGTCTTCTAAACAGAATCGTTCTGGCAAAATTCCTTGGCGAAATGGGTGATGAAAAATCCATACAAACGCTGGAGCTGTTTTATAACGATACAAGGGATCAGTTGCGAGGCAAAATCGAACCTAATCCGTTTTTAGATGCTATCGAGAAAATACAGGCTCGCCTGGGATACGAAGAGGTTAAAGTTGTTGAGCCTACAAATAAAGAGCGGCCTACAACAGCCAGAAACCGAAATAAAACTGTTGAGCCTGAAAAGCAACAGGACATAACGGGTGATGTAGTAAGCATTGAGGGCTACGCAGTGGAGAACGCTGATGTTATAGTTTCTAATGCAGCAAGTCCCGCAATGATTGTCAACGGCCAAGTTGCAGATGGTAGCGGCCTGGAAATAACAACAACCAACTCGCAAGGTCGATTTGCTTTTACAGAAATAAAAGATGATAGCCTGATAACAGTAATACACGAACTTGGTTTTGCTCAAATTAGTAAACAAGCTCTCCAACAAGACCCGACTATTGTTTTGACCGGTTGGGGATATGTCACGGGACAGCTGCTGATTGAAAATGAACCTGCTTCTAATCAGGCTATTGAGTTGACTTATGTGGCAGACGAAGATAACAAAATCAGCTATTCTCACTCAATTGTTACCAACTCGCAAGGCTACTTTGCTTTTGAAAACGTAAAACCAGAAAAGGTTAAAATAACTCATATTTTTGAACTTGCGACACCTGCCGGCTATGATCTGGATGAACCACTACTCGGCAACGGAGCGTTTAAAATTGTAAATCTCGATTCTGAAAAGGAAGCGGACGTTGTTATAGGCGAAGATGGTTTTACAATTACAGGTCAGCTTGAATTGGCCGAAGATGTTGACTGGGCACACTCGATCGCAGAAGTGGTCGGCTCTGATAGGGCAAATCCATATTCGGTTTTAGTTAATGATGATGGGGCGCTGTGGTGCGACTCTATGCCGGCGGGCAGTTATAATTTTTCCGTAACGTTGTTTACTAATGAAGATGGTTCTTACTTCCAGAAAAGCATTGCAGAATTTCAAACCAGCTTTAATCTACCGCCTGGCGATCCGAATGAGACAACCCTCGATTTAGGCACTTTCGAGCTGAATCCTACCCAGGAATAAAACAAATAACTGTAATATTTTTCATAATTAATAAAAAAACTCTTTTTTTGCGCACATTTTTTAGCTTAAATTACACTATATTACAGAAGCTGGTCAGCTAATCCTTAAGGTGATTATGGTTTTGAAATCTGATGAAAATTTAGTTAAGGCTGTAAAAGACGGCTGTATTGACAGTTTTGGATGTCTGTACAAGCAGTATTACAACTCTATCGCAGCTTTGGCGTATTCGGTGACAGGCGATAAAGAACTTGCTCAGGACGCTGCACAAGAGACTTTCGCGATAGCCTGTCAAGGAATAGAAGGCCTTAAGGATAATGCTAAATTTGGCGCCTGGCTCGCCGGCATCTGCAGAAACATAGCAAAGCAAATGCTCAAACAAAAGCAAAAGTTAACGCTGCATGATAATTTAGATATCGCAGAAGATGATAACAAAGACGACAAACACGATGAAGTGATTAGAAAGATCGTCTGGCAGTTAAGGCCTTTTGACCGCGAAGTAGTTGTGCTGCGTTATTATGATGGGCTGAGTTATGAAAAAATTTCTCAGACACTTGGGATATCTCAGCAGGCAGTTAATGGCAGGCTTCTAAGAGCCAAAAAGAAAATCGAAAAGCAGTTAAAAAAACAGGGTATTACAGGGGTTAATTATGAAACGAGCTGAAAAAAACTGGCTGGATGATGCACTTACAAAAGTCATCGGCTCAGAAACTCGTGAGCCCGACTTTGAGAGCTGGTCCAGAAAATACGTCAGACAAACAGAAACATTAACCAATAAAGCCCGGAAACAAAATTGCGTTTCTATAGGCTTTAAAAATAGATGGAGTATTATTATGAAAAGTACCACAACAAAACTAGCTTCTATCGCTGCAATTATCATTATCGCAGCATTTATTGGTTTGCAGTTAACACAAACACCGGTAGTCTCAGCAGCAGAAGAGGTTTTCGCACAGGCTGCCAATGCTGTTAAAAACCTTAAATCCGTTTACATAAAAGTAAACACCAGAACCAAAGCCCATGATAACTTTGAACTGATTAGGGTTGATTATGACTTTGTAACTAACGAACTATGGAAACGATTTAATGGTTACGGATCAACTTGCTGGCGAGCAGAAAAATCCGGCAGGGTTGTAGTCTATGACAGCAATTCAACAACTCTGCTTATAAAACCAATAAACCACGGTGCAAAATTTAACGGCAATGGTGGTGGGCTCGTTGGTTGGCTTCTTGGATTAACAAATATTGAAAAAGTCCTTGATAATCAGATTGAATCAGCGAAAAAATACAAATGGGATTTGCAACTTACACATGAAAAAGACGATGCCGACAATGAAATACTGGTCGTTATAGTAGAAGCAAAAGCTCGAGGCGACTTCACTAATGATTATTTGAAAAATAAATCTATAGCAGCATCAGATAGTAAACGTATCTACTACTTTGATCCGGAAACAAACCGACTTGAAGGTCTGGAAATTTATGTCCATACAGATACCGGTGATGTTCTTGTTCTTGAGATCGTTGACATCCAATACGACTTGCCGCTGCCGGAAAGCTTATTTACTCTTGATTTGCCGGAAGATATGACCTGGTACGAAGAGCCTCAAAAACTCAATGATGAATACCAGCAAATGAAACCGGAGGAAATGGCGAGGGCATTCTTACAGGCTTGTACAAATAAGAACTGGGATGAAGTTTTAAAATACTGGCCCATGACAAAGATTGAGCAAAAATTTAAGGAGTATCTTGGAGGTTTAGAAATAATTTCAATTGGAAAGCCTTTTAAATCCGGTTTATATCCAGGCTGGTTTGTGCCTTACGAAATTAAATCTAAACATGGAGAGATAAAAAAGTGTAATCTGGCAGTAAGAAAAGATAAAAAAGCTAAAAGATTTATCGTCACCGGTGGATTCTAAAAACTTCACACTCTACAAACAGGCTGGGTTTAATGTGCTCAGCCTGTTTTTTTATTTTGCTTTATTATAATTGGCTTCTACGGTATTCAAATATTTTTCAAGTTCGTCAAGATCAAGCTCCAGATCGGGGTACTTTTTGGCCATCGTTATTAAATATTTAATATTAACACGCAGCTGCCGAACTGTTTTCATCCACTTCGGCTTAGGCAAACCCAAATCAAGCTCTTTAATCTGACGGTCGATAGATTTTTTAATTCTCCCAAGTCTTTTTTCAATGCGATCAAGCTCTGCTGCTGCTTTTTGTATAGTGTCATTAACCACAATTTCAGCGTTTTCAGCGTTCATTTCTTTGAGAACTTCCTGCCTGCTATCAGCGTTTTTATCAGCAATGGTACAGGCGACAGCTTCTTCGCCGGTCAAAGTCAGCAAGGAGCCTTTCCTGCTCCAGATATGCACAACTTTGTCGCCGGGCTTTTTATTCACAGACTCGATAAAATTACGCTTGCCATGTTTTTCCACTTCTATCACTTCGATATCTTTGTCGACCATGGCCTTTGCCAAAACCCCGGGTCTGCCACCCTGTTCAGCTGTGGAGGCAAGAAAGCCTCGCCAGATAGATTGAAATTTTGCGCCGATTTCTTCGCCATAAGCTTTTTTAAAATCTGTAGGCCCGTCTTTTGTTACTGCATAAGAAGTCGCTCCACCTATAACGGCATTCTTTGCGATAAAGACTTTTTCACCTGATAAAGCAACCGCCACTCCCGCTGATATTGCTCCACCCTGTTTTTCACTTTTCACATAAGTAATAACCGGGCATTTTTTGCGGACTGTATGGATCGCAGAGGCAACATCTCTTGCAAAATCGGTTCTGCCTCCCGGCGTATCCAGTTCCAGTAAAATGAACAAAGGTCCGGCATCGGCAGATTCAACTAACGCTTTTTTAAGTGCATCGGTTTCGATCTGCCTGACCATAGGCCCTTCATATACGATCACAATAACTTTATTATTTCTTCCTTTTCGGTCAGCTGTTACCTCCCATTTCATGGTATTGATCATGACAATGCCTTTTTCCTGCGTCACAGCTTCTGTTTTGCCTGAAACTACCTTGCTTGTCAAATAGCCATGTAATACATCGTCAGTCTTAGTATTTTTAAAAGTATCCGCCAGCGACACTGTCGAAAACAACAGTGCTATAAACACAAAGGCCCACATTGCATGTCTGAACATCAGTATCCATCCCCTGATTAACTAATCCACATATTTACCAGCTTCTATTATACCTTTTTATTCTCAAAAAAACAACAGTATAGTTATAAAAACCAAAAGGCTGAGTAAAAAACCCAGCCTTTATATTTAAAAAAAATTTAAATTTATGCTTTTTAAACATCAAGATTTTGTACTTCCAAAGCGTGATCCTGGATAAATTTTCGGCGTTTTTCGACATCACTGCCCATTAAGATACTAAACAGCCTGTCGGCTTCGCCGGCGTCGTCGAGTTTAACCTGAAGAAGAGTTCTCTTTTGAGGATCCATCGTTGTGTACCAAAGCTGGTCAGCGTTCATTTCACCCAGGCCTTTGAATCTCTTGATTTCAATTCCTTTGCCGCCTATTTGTCTGATACCTGGACACATATCACTAAGAGAAGCGATATCATACCCATCCTCGTCATTGACAAGCTCAAACTTTGTCGGTATCGCTTCACCTGATATAGCTTTTTCCGCTTTAAGCAGGAAGTCTTTAATATCAAGCTGATAGTCGTTTTTAAGTTTATTGCCGATCTCATTGAGCTTATCAACTTCGTGCAATTCTTCTGTTACAATTGTCGGCTCTTCATCTGCGGCTTCTTCTGTCACGCTGCCGTTAAGCTCTTCAATTCTTTTTTCGTATTCGGCCTTTTCATAGAATACTTCCGATTGGTCCTGCGTGATTATCCTGAAGGCTGGTAATTTTTCGCCGTTATAATAAGACTGAATAAACTCCTTAAAATCAATCCCGCGCCTGCTGAGCACAGAAATAATTCTCTCTGCGTCAGTCAACAGCTTGACTATGTCTTTAAGCCTGTCACCGATAATTGTCTGCTTAACCTGGCTGTTGTTTTCAACATCCCTGACAACAAGCTCGGTTCCTTCCAGACCTCTGTTTACCATTCTCCTTTGCATCTGACCTTCATTAAGGATGTACTCTGTTTTTTTCGTTCCTTTAATTTTAATCTCATACAAAGGCGGCTGAGCAATAAATATTTTATTGCTGGTGAAAAGCTGAGGCATCTGACGAAAGAAGAATGTTAACAGCAACGTCCTGATATGCGCTCCATCGACATCGGCATCGGTCATGAGAATTATTTTACCGTATCTACATCTTTCCAGGTTAAATTCATCCGTGCCGATCCCTGTTCCCAAGGCGCTTATAATCGTTCTTATTTCTTCATGGCCCAGCATTTTTTCAAGCCTGGCTTTTTCAACATTGAGAATCTTACCTTTCAAAGGCAATATCGCCTGGATCTTTCTGTCCCTGCCTGCCTTGGCAGAGCCTCCGGCAGAGTCACCTTCGACGATGAATATCTCAGTTGTTAATTTTTCTTTACTTGAGCAGTCCCACAGTTTTCCGGGCAGGTTGGTACCGCTCAAAGCACCTTTTCTGCGGGTAAGCTCACGGGCTTTTCTTGCGGCTTCTCTCGCAGCAGCAGCCTGAATGGCTTTATTCAAAATCTTTTTAGATTCCGTTGGATGTTCTTCGAGATAGCGACCGAGCTGATTGTTGACAGTGGTCTCAACAAAACTTCCAACTTCCGGGTTAGTAAGTCGCACTTTCGTCTGAGCCTCAAAATGCGGATCCGACAACTTAACCGAAACCACCGCGGTAAGCCCTTCTCTAAGGTCATCTCCGGTTGTGGCGGTGCTGCCTTTCAGGAGATTATTTTTCTTGGCATAGGCATTCATCGTTCTGGTAAGAGCTGTTCTAAAACCTGAAAGGTGTGTTCCGCCATCGATATTGCGAATATTATTAGCAAACACAAGCACATTTTCACTGTAGCCGCTGTTGTACTGCATTGCAACTTCACAACTGATCTTTGATTTGGTATCTTCCCTGAAGAAATTAATTACATCTTCATGCAATATTTCCTTTCCCTCGTTAAGATGTTTGACGAACGCCTTAATTCCATCATCGAATTTGAATACTTCTTTTTTACCATTGCGGTCATCTCTGAATGTCACCTGTATCCCGCCGTTAAGATACGACATCTCGCGTATTCTTTTTTTCAGCGTATCATAGTCAAATTCTACTTCGCCGAATATCTCTTCATCAGCCATGAAAGATATTTTAGTACCTCTTTTTTCTGTAGGTCCAACTTCTTCCATAGGCGCTTTGGAAACACCTCTGGCACATTCGAAATGATAATGTTTTCCGTTGCGATAAACATCTGCTTCAAGCCATTCACTTAAAGCGTTTACCACGCTGATACCAACACCATGAAGGCCGCCGGAAACTTTGTAGCTGTCATTATCAAATTTACCACCGGAATGTAAAGTAGTCAGCACAACCTCTAAAGCGCTTACCCCCGCATCTTCGTGCATCTCAACGGGAATACCTCTGCCGTCATCCTCAACAGTACAACTGCCGTCGGCATGAATCCTGATTATAATATTTGAACAGTACCCCGCTAACGCTTCATCGATAGAGTTATCGAGCACTTCATAGATCAGGTGATGTAAACCGCCCGTTCCGCGGTCACCGATGTACATATCGGGTCTTTTGCGTACCGCTTCCAAACCCTCAAGTATTTTAATATTACTGGCATCGTAATTTTGTTCTGCCATATCAGCTTTCTTTTCCTAAAACATTACTGTTATATTTTTTAAAATTTCAGCTAAGAGAAAAACTTATTTTCTTAACCTTCGCTTTCGGACACAATTTCTGCAATTCTTCAAGCAACTGATAGCTGCACAATCTGAACTCATGCAGATATGAGGGGCTGTCGACCAGCACCTTAATTCGACCGGAGTTTACATCAACTATTCTACAATGCTGCCTCAACTGCTCGGGCAACAATTGCTCCCAAGCCTGTAATATTATATCATATATACCCTGTTTAGGGGATATTTGTTTTTCTATAATCTTACCCAGCATATCACCGAGCAAGGCTTCGGTTTTTCGCTTTCGGGGCTTCTTCCATTTCACTATGTCGCGTAAGTACTGCTGTTGATCCATAATCAAGACCCCAAAATCAACAACTTAGCCTAAGTTTATGGGCATCAGCACACATAAGAAATTCGTTCCGCATTTTACCAAACCAGGCCTATCGGAATCACCTAATTCAAGATCAAATTCCTCATCGCCAATCACCCTTAAAACATCAATAAAAAACTGTGGATTAAAACCTATCTCTATAGGATCACCATCGTATTCAACCTGCATGTCTATCTTCGCATCACCAGTTTCAGGAGCCCGACCAGAAAGAATCATGCTGTTTTTATTAAGTGCAAGCTTAATGCCTCTGGACTCTTCACTTGTCAGCAGAGAGGCCCTCTTAACTGCACTTAACATGTTATCTGTTTTCAGTGTAAGTTTTTTGTCGTAGCCTGAAGGGATGATGTCTTCATATTTTGGAAAATTACCATCCACAAGATTAGAACTGATAACAACATCGCCGCAGCTAATCAATATCTGGTTATCCATCAGTTTAATTTTCACAACTTCATTGTCGCTGCTACCGATCTTATCCATAAGCGTCATTGTTTTAGCAGGCACTATCATTTTTGCTTTTTCAAGAGACTTATCGGCTTTAATAACTGACAATTTTGTTCTGACAAGCCTTCTGCCGTCAGTAGCAACCAACACCAGCTTTTTGCCTTTGATCTCCCACAAAACCCCATTCAGAGCATAACGGGTACTTTCCTTGGCGGTAGCGAAAAGACAGCGTTCAATGCCGGATTGCAGATTCAACAGTGAGATTTCCATATCGGAGTCACCTTCAAAGCAAGGTACTGCGGGGTATTGGCCGGCATCATGGCCGTAAATCGTAAACCGACTGTCAGAACCGGTTATCTTGCAGGTTCCCTCTTCAGCAGTTAAACAAAGCACCTCATCAATGCTTTCACGCACAATTGCCGTCAATTTATCTGCTGGAATAACAACCTCACCCGGGGTTTCAATCTGAACTTCGGAAACAGTATAATTGATTCCTGCTTCCATATCAGTTGCACACATCTGAACATCTTTGTCGCCAGCAACGATTTTTAAACATCTCAGAATCGGCTTAGGTGTTCTGCCTGGTACCACTGATATTAAAAGATTCAACGCTTCAGCTAATGCTGCTCTGTTAAAATTTACTTTCATAATCAGCCTCTCATTTTTTAATCGAAAATTCAACTGATAGTTTATACCAAAAAAACAACTTTAACAATATTATTTTCGCAAATTTCCTGTTGTAATTGCACAATATTAAGAGAGCTTTTGAGCTGGTTGAAAGATTGCTTTTCTTTTATTATTAATATATTAATTAAAATTAGTATTATAAATCATATAGCCTGTTATATTGTTGTATTCATTGCTGACAGGAAGGCTAATGTCTTTAATAATAAGTAATTATGAGCAAAAAACACCCCAAAAACACAGTGGATAACCTGTTAGCACTTCTGTTGGGGCTAATGCTCTTTTAGTAGCACAATTATGGTTAACAGTATCGCTATGTTGGTTGTTATCGGAACTAACAGCGTTCTTAACAGCTTATCCACAACTTTATTAACAGGATAATGGCTTCTGAAAACAGGCTTACTTTAAGTCGTAAGTCCCATAAAAACAATCATTTAAACAGTGAATCTTCATTTTTTCTATTAATTATATCTCTTCGTTAAATTTTATCATATTTTTTGCAATTCGGACGATTTTTTCTCTCAAAACTTTAGGACTGAGTACCTGCACCTGGTCGCCGTAACTCAGAATCCACCATGAGATTTCATTTATCCCGTCAATACGGAACTCCATTATTACCGATCCGTCATCCTGGAATTGATGTTGTTGTGTATCATGCCAAAGTACTTCGGTGACATTATGTGCGACCTTCGGTAAGAACCTCAGTTTAATATTGTAAAGCCTGCCCTCCGGTATCATCGACCATGCCCTGCCGAAGTGTTCGTCTATATCAAAACCCCTGGTGTCAATAAAAAGCTTATCCAGCTTGGTAATCTCAATGATCCGGTTGAGTTTAAACGTTCGGATGGCCTTGTGCATTGCCGAATAACCCAACACATACCACGCTCGTTTGTTATAAAGCAGATGGTATGGACAAAGCTCGGTTGTAATTATTTGGCTTTCAAATAAGGATTTATAACATAGAGTCAGCTTTTGTTTTTTTACGATAGCTTTTTGAATTGTCGCGAATACCCTGTCAAGCTGGCTCATCGGAGCTTGCGGAGTAATTTTAGTGGAAATATTTCGTAGGCTGATGCTGCAATGCTGTCTGATCTTTGTCGGCAGATTGTTCTCTATCTTAAGCCCTGCCAGAAGAGCTGAATTCCTGAAAGGCAGCTGAAGCTTTTTCCCAGCTTTGTGAACCAGCAATAAAAGCGAAAAAGCCTCCTGCAGGTTCAAATCTATTGGCGGCAGAAAGAATTCCGGGTCCACCGTATAACCCTGATTTGCACTATCAAACCGGTAAGGAACCCCTATCGCCTGCAGCTCTTTAAGGTCACGAAAAACCGTTCGCCTGCTGGTATTGAACATTTTTGCCAAATCATCGACTGTACACTTTTCCTCTGCCTGTAAAGCAGTCAGTATTTTTACTACCCTGGTAACCCGACTTATTTTCATATTCTGCCATCTGAAATAATTTTATATCACGATGTTCTTTATAAGAATCAGATTATGTTCGGCACTTTCAACAGTCAAGTTAGATAAAATTATTTTTTAAAAACACTGGTTTTTTAGGCTGTTATAGGTGATTTTAAAAAAAATTCACAAAATACGAAAAAAAAGTGAAACAAAAGGGCGAGTTGTTGCATCTTAGTATATATAGGGGACTTAGTTTTTTTGAAATATGGATAATATGAGAAAATTCGAAGCAGGCAATTAAACTATTATATATTTTCAGTGATCATTATATTTTTTGTCATATTCATATCCGCCGGCTTTAAAATTATCTATTTTAAGCTGTACAGATAACTTTCATGTAGATTTTTTCACAGCCACTGTGGTTGTGAGGCATTATATTTTGTAAGTACAAAGGAGGCTTCAAAATGAGAAAGTCAATTTATTGGGTAATTCTGGTGGTTTTGATATGCGCGGGCAATTTGTCGGCGGATACTTATTATGTTGATGACAGCAATGGCAACAACGACTGGAACGGCACATCGCCGGTGTATGTAGGTGGAGATATCGGGCCTTTCAAAACGATAGGCCAAGGGGTACAACGCGCAGAGAATGACGACACGGTTATAGTGGCTGATGGTCTATACCACGGCGAGGAAAATCTACAATTATATTTTTATCATGAGTCTGTAACATTGAAAAGTAACAATGGCCCTGAGAGTTGTATACTTAACTTTTATGGAGACGAGTATCATTGGTATTTTAACGACAGTGCTAACACTTTGATTCGTGGTTTTATGATTAGAGGAATTAGAGATGAAAACATTGAGATTCGTGAGCAAAGTACAACTGTAATCGATAACTGTGTTTTTGAAAATAATGTACTTGATAATGATTACTCATTGATAAAATGCAACGAACAAGGCAATTTGAAACTTAACGATTGTATTTTCAGAGATAATATTCTTAATCAGGGCAGCCTTGTAAAAGCGTATGGCTTCGCCAGTCTTGAAATTCACGGTTGTGAATTCACAGAAAATACCAGCACATTTGATTATTCTATGATATCGTGTGGAGGTGATTGCAATGCGATTATTATCAATACACAGATAGATGATAATTGGAATTACAGAGCGGGAGAAGTTTGGGGAATTTATTGTAGTATAAATGCAAATGTTAAAATAAAGGCCTGTTATATAATTAATAACTATTCTAACGGTTCTTTTGCTGGAGTTGTTTGTAAAGACGGTGCTAATGTGATTATTTCGGGGTGCAATATTTCAAATAACTGGTCAATGGAGGGTACATATGGTGTTAATGTTGAAGGTTGTGGCGATGTTGATCTTAAAACAATAGATTGTATTGTAAGCGATAATTTTGCTTATTCGTCAAATAATTGTTGTGGGATTTTTTGTGAAGATTGTAATTCATCGGAAGTGATAAATTGTTTAATAACAGGTAATAATGGCGGGGTAAGGAGTTATTGCGATGAAAAGTCAACTGTAATTAATTGTACGATTGTGAATAATAAAATTGATTATTGTGACGGTTATGGAATTGAAGGAAATGCACAAGTGGTTAACTGCATCCTTAAAGACAACGGTAATGAGCAGTTATACGGAAGAGATATTGTTGTAAGTTATAGTGACATTTGTGATTACACCGATCATATTTGGCCTGGGGTTGGTAATATAAATGCTGATCCTTTGTTTGCTGATGTTAATAATGGCGATTACCATTTGCTTTCACAAGCTGGCAGGTGGGATCCAGCTGCCGAGCTGTGGGTCAGGGACGACGTCAGCAGTCCATGTATTGCCAGCGGCGACCCGGCTGACTGGATCGGCGATGAGCCGGCAGGCAGTGGAGGCAGGATAAATATGGGATATTTCGGCGGGACATCGCAGGCGAGCAAAGCGGATTACTGCACAGGTGTACTGCCCGGTGATGTTAACCGTGACTGTCTGGTGAACTTTATTGATTTTGCGCTGATGACTTCAGATTGGCTCGGTTCGACTATCGAACAGCCTTGATTTGATATTTTCAGAAAAGACCTTTTTAATTCCTGGTGAAAGGCCGGTGAACGCTATCGGCCTATTTTTATTGCAGCTTCCACTCGTACGCGCGGTAGAGAACATCAAGATATTTGCTTAGCTTGTCCACCTCTGCCTGGAGTTTAAGTAGTTTTTTGTGGTCGGTGTAGACTTCTTCGAGGGTGAATTTTTCTTTTTTACTTTCTATTTTCACCTCAGTTTCTTCGATGGCGGATTCTATTTTTTTAGCGGGCCAGGTGTTGAATTTTTTCAGCTCAATCGGCGCGGGGCCTTTTACGGAATCTTTCTTTGGTCTTTTGGGTTTAGTTTTTATAGAGGCGCTTTTGCTTTGTTTCTGCGAGTCGCGGTTTTCAAGTATCTCTCTGTACCTGCTGAATGAGCCGTTAATAATCTCGTGTTGACCAATGGCTTTTTTGCCTGTTCGGTCGGCGCCGATAACGAGCAGTTTATCTGCAACGCGGTCAATAAAGAATCGATCATGGCTTACAACGATAACGGTACCGATATAATTTGCCAAAGCATTTTCAAGAGCTTCTATACTGGGGATATCGAGGTGGTTTGTGGGTTCATCGAGGAGGAGTATTTCGGGTTTTGTCAGGACGAGTTTACACAGAGCAAGGCGGTTTCTTTCTCCGCCGGAGAGGTCAGCGACTTTTTTGAAAACGTCATTTTTTGAGAACAGGAATCGACCTAATGCCGAGCGGGCTTTTTCGATGCTCATATCGGAGGCAACCGAGCGGGCTTCATCGATGACATCGTTTTCGTCGTTGAGTTCTAAGCCGGACTGGTCGAGATAGCCTATCGTCATATTCTTTTTAATTTTCACATCGCCTGTAGTGGGTGGTTCTTTGTCGAGGATTATTTTCAGCAGTGTTGTTTTACCGCTGCCGTTCGGGCCAATGATAGCTAACTTTTGACCGGTGTAGAGTTCCAGGCGGAGATCTTCAAAGAGTGTTAGGCCGTCGAATTTTTTTGTTATTTTGCGACAGTTGATTATGATATCGGTTCGTTGGCCTTTATCTTCAATTTCAGCAAAATCGAAAGTAAGATTTCTGTGGTATTTTTGTTTTGCCAGATAGTCGGGGTTTTCTTTCAGCAATTTTTCGAGGTGCTTTGCCCTGCCACGGGCGACTTTCTGCATACCTTTTAAGTTGCGGTTTCGTTCGATGAAGTCGCGGGTTTTTTCTACAAATTCACTGCGTTGTTTTTGCTGGCGGGTTAATTCAAGTTTTTGCAGCTCTTTTTGTTTTCGGTAGTTGGAATAGTTGCCGGTATATGTTTTGCTTCGGCGATGGTCGATGTCGATAATTTTTTTTACTACCCTGTCGAGCAGGAATCTGTCATGGCTTACTATCAATACTGCGTGGGGGAAAGTTCGCAGAAATTTTTCAAGCCAGATAGTGGCGTTCCAGTCGAGATGGTTTGTAGGCTCATCCAGCAGTAGCAGGTTTGCATTTGAAAGCAGAACCTTCGCCAGACCAAGGCGGGATAGCTGACCGCCTGAAAGCTGCGATGGTTTCAGCCCGTAATGCTCTTCGTTAATGCCCAGACCGGCGGTTATTGCTTTTACACGGGTTTCGAATTCATAGCCCCCTGCCAGTTCGAATTCGTGATTGAGTCGGTCATATTGTTTCATTACTTCTTTTTGTTGTGGGCCTTTCAGCTGGCTGATTTTTTCCGCTGCCTGGTGGATCTGTTTTTGCATTGCCAGCAGTTCTTCCGCGCTGTTGTGGAGCTGCTCTAATATTGTTTTGTCATCGCGGAAGATTGGTTCCTGTGGCAGATAGCCTATCTTTAGCGAGTTTCTTTTGTTTATTTGTCCCAGGTCAGAATCGAGCTGACCGAGGATTATTTTCAGCATCGTAGTTTTGCCGCAGCCATTAGGCCCGACCAGCCCGACCTTGTCGGTTGGGTATATTTGCATATTCAGCTTTTCGAAGATAACTTCGGCACCGAAATTCAGATGTATGTCATTAAGCGTCAAAATTGGCATTGGGGTATTATACAGATTTGCAAAGAAATTACCAGCGAAAGCGCACAAAAGAACCGCACAGTTGCCTTTGGTTATTCTCCAAAGACGTTTTTTGTTGAAATATCTGAAAATCTAAATTATCACTGCAACCAGTAATCCGCCAATTTTGCCAGATCATCGATATCTACATTTCCATCATCTGTCAGGTCAGCGCCCATGCAGGTGTCGCAATTTATTTTATCCCATTGCTTCGCCAGCAACGCAAAGTCTTTCAGGTCATATTCATAATCGCGATTAATATCCGCATCGCCCAGATATATTACCAGTTCCCAGGGTTCATCGGTATCAGTTGCGGTGACAATAGTTTCAACAGGTCCCGAACCATCCGCCGGTGCTTTACATATTGCATGGGTTTCGGTGTCTGTCCAGTACAGCACATCATTTTCAAAATCGATCGCCAAACCATGAGGCCTATCCAGACCATCATTAGCATCATAAAGCACCTGAATACCACTGCCGTCAAGGTTTGCAACATTAACAGAATGTGAATCTACACCCCGGTCATTAAAATACAATTTACCCGCATTCAAATCAATTTCAACATCACGGACATGCTGCTGGTTTGTGATTAGATTGACCTCAGTATCTGTGCCCATATCATACCGCCAGATATGTGGGCTTTCACCATCGGTGTAATAAATATAATTGTTAACAATATCGAGATCAAAGTAATATGGCATGTTGAGCGTATTGACAACTATTTCAGGCGTTCCACCAGCAATGGGAATCCTCGAAATTATCCCTGGGATCGTTTCGCTATAGTAGAGATATCCATTTAGCAAATCCAGTTCCATATCTGCCAACATCGTAAAACCAGCTATCGTGAGCAGCGTTGTTTTTTCCGAGCCATCCAACTTCGCACGATATATCCGCCCATTGCCTGTGCTTGCCCAGTACATCAGCCCTTTTGAAAAATCAAGATCTATTCCTCTTGGTGCGTTCAATCCATTAGCTGCAGTGAGAATGTTTTCCACATCGTTGAAGTCGCTGTTAATTCTTTGTATTTTTGAGACAGGAGGATCTTCTTTATCTGTCCAGAAAATTTTTCGGTCGAACGTTACTTCCTCCTGGCTGGTTTCTGCAACGCTCGGCGAAGCAACATCAGTAAACCCCGTCGCCTGCCATGAGCCGAAAGAGCCTAACTGACTAAAGCCGAGAAAAGAAGTATCGCTGTCGAAAACCGCCGAATGACCATCGGGTTGACCTATATATGAGCAGACTGTTACTACCTGATTCAGTGCGTTGAACAAAACCACCTTGTCACTTGCCGACAGCCCATGGTCAAAAATCGTACCGATAATCTGCACGCTTGCGTCAAGCCCCCAAATGCTTTTCCACGAGTTTATCAGCGTTGGGTTAGTCGCGTTTATAATGATTATCGATTCACCGGGGTCAATCGTAACAGAACCAAAGACATTGGCTCGCACATCCAAATGGTCGTCATCCCAACTGTAACTGAGCAGGTTCACCGCTGAATCACCTGTATTGGTCAGTTCCCACCAGTCCATTGGTGCTATGGTGATCAGGCTTCTGCCCATTATCTCGGTTATTACAAGATTGGCATACAAAGATGTGGAAAATAACACGATTATTAGTGCTGCAAGTAAAGATTTTGCCCGCAATTCCATAATCCAACCTCCTTTTTCGTTCGCAATTAATAAAGACGACTCAATGTAGATAAGTATTATACTAAATATTGTCCAATTGTCAAGAATATTTTTTGCGGGCATGCAGCTAAATGATGTTTTCATCGGCAAAATTGATATTAAGTATTAGTTTGACGTTTGGGGCTTGTTATGGTTAAATGAAAATTCAGCGGAGTATTGCGAATGGATTGTTGTTTAGATTTTTGGGTAAGATATGCCATTAGATGAATTCAGGAAAAAGATAAATAAAGTTGACGATGATCTGGTCAAGCTGCTTAATGAACGTGCGCAAATCGTTGTTGAGATCGGCAAACTGAAGAATCAGTCGGGCAATTCGGTTTACGCACCTGACAGGGAAAGCGAAGTTCTGAAAAAGGTTTCCGAGCAGAACAAAGGGCCATTGCCGGACAAGTGTCTTATCGCTATCTGGCGTGAGCTGATGAGCGGGTCGTTTTTTCTGGAAAGGCCTTTGCGGATCGGCTACCTTGGGCCTGACGGCAGCTTTACTCATACCGCCGCCCTTTTGAAATTTGGGCAAAGCGTCGAATACGATTCACTAATGGATATTGTGAGTATCTTTCGGGAAGTCAGCAATGGGCATTGCGATGTTGGTGTTGTGCCTGTTGAGAATTCCGCGGGAGGTGGGGTTATTGAGACGCTTGATTCGCTGATCGAATTTGATGTTAAGATATGCAACGAAGTTTTGATGACGATCCATCATAACCTGCTGGCGAATTGCTCTATCGACAAGATCGAAAAGATATATTCCAAACCTGAAGTTTTTGCCCAGTGCAGGAACTGGCTCAGTGCGACATTTAAAGAAGCAATAACGATCCCCGTTGCTTCCTCTGCCAGAGCAGCGCAGATGGCGGCGCAGGAGGAAAACACCGCAGCCATAGGCTCAAATATTGCAGCTGAGCTTTATGGGCTGAAGATAATCTGCGAGCAGATCGAAGATATGGTTAATAATGTCACGCGGTTTCTGGTTCTCTCTAATGAGGATGCTAAGCCTACCGGCGACGACAAAACTGTTATCACTTTTAACACGGGCCATAAGGTCGGTGCTTTGGCAGATGTGCTTGATGTGTTCAAGAAATATAAGATCAATATGACCAACATCGGCTCCAGGCCGAGCAGAAATAAACAATGGGAATATGTGTTCTTTGTTGACTTTGTGGGCCATCGAACAGAAGAGCATGTTGCTAAAGGCATTGAAGA
>CAYZEH010000025.1:0-9440 GCA_964477135.1 uncultured Pirellulales bacterium
TTATTTTTAAGTTATTTACCCGCGGATAAACGGAAAATTCAATTGAGATCAGTATAAATGCCATTGAATAAATTATACAATATAATCGGCAGAGAAAAAAACCACGATTATGAGGAATTTATACCCTTCAGGGTAATGAATTGCCGCGAATAAATCCATAACTTGTTATCTTTGAGTTATTTACCCGCGTATAAACGGAAAAATTCAACTGGGATCAGTATAACATTCTACTCTAACTGACCAATGGGCTTTATTCGAAATTTACGCCATATTTCTTCATATTTACCTTGAGGAACTGCCAGCCCCAGCCTATGAGCCTGCCCTGATCGAAAACCAAAGGCGTCAATTCTTTATTATTTACCGTGACGACTGTGCTGTACAGGGTGTTTTTAATGTCGGTATAGTAATAGACTACCTCGAAGGTTTTATTTTCCCCCTGCAGGATTTCACTTTTATACGGGCTGTTTATCGTAGGCTCACCGTTTCCGCCTCCTGCACGAGCATTGCCCATTAATTTCAACGCCTTGGCTTTTTCCATACCGACTGAAAGCTTGAGCAGCTTTTTGCGATTTATTGTCCTTACTTTATCTACTTTCGAGCTGCAGCCTACAGATAGAAAAAGTATCATTGTCAGAAAAATAGTTTTTTTCATTTTCAACTTTCTATACCCATCAGGGTATAATAAATTCCCGCGAGCAGTATATTATTAATTATTGATTCATCTGCCACAGATACATCAGTTCGGGAGTACTCAACTCGTTTAACATTTTTCTGCTAAAGCTGAAATTAAAACCGGCTTTGGCATTTAGGAATTCAGTCAGCGAAAAAGTTCGTTTATATTCTATTACCTCAGCGGCATCGATGCCGGCCAATTCGTAAATCATTTTAAGAGCGTCGTCGAGATATCCTATCGCGTCAATGAGTTTTTCGTCAACTGCTTCGCCTGCGCTGTAAATACTACCATCAGCTAATCTGAGAACGTCATCAATACTAAGATCGCCTCGACCCTGATTGACCACATAGACAAATCTTTTGTAAGCTGGAGCGATTACCTTTTTCTGAAGATAATTTAATTGTTCTTCAGTCGGCTGAGTATAGGGACTCGGCCAATCTTTGTGCGGGCCTGACTTTATGACTATGGGACTAATGCCGGCCTTTTCCTTTAGAAGCCCTTCAACTACAAAATAATTCATTATCACACCGATCGAACCGGTAATTACCGTCGGCTCAGCAATTATTTTATCGCAGGCGACGGAGGTATAGTACCCACCCGAAGCAGCTATTCCCTGCATAAATGCTATCGCAGGTTTGTTGGTATCATCACGATATTTTAGTATTTCATTATATATACGGTCGCTTGAAGAGACCATTCCGCCTGGCGAATTGACGCGTATTATAACTCCTTTGACGAGCTTATCTTCGCGTGCAGCTTTTAGCTGGGAATGTAAAAAATCATACTGCCGATCATCTATCAGACCATCAACCGAAATAACCGCGATTCTCTGGGTTTTCGGCCCGGCAGCAATAACTTCACTATCAACAGATTTTGTTTTCGAACCTGCGCCGGTTAAAACTGCGATAACCCCTACAATGACAAGCAATATAACAATGTTAGCGAGCACGGATATGCAGACAAAGAGAAATGAGAAAAGACGCCAAAAAAAATTCCTCTTAGGCCTAACTTCCTTCTCAACTATAATTCTTTCAATGGGTTTTTGTGACGGCTTATTGTTGTCTTCGGGCATATCGACTATATCGTTTGGGTCATAATCCATAATAGCTCCTTTCCAGGCTTTTACAGAATTGTATACCCTTGAAGGGTAGTAAATGCCCGCGAATAAACGGAAAAATTCAATTGAGATCAGTATAAGAACAATCTCCGCCGGCGTCAAATATAAAAAACATCTTCCATGAAAGCTGAGAAGTGCTATGAATCACGAAATCATCGGCCTTTTATAAAGCTATCTCTGGCTTTGCAGATGCATTCGGCAACCTGAACGCTGAATTTGTTTGTTTTGCCTGCCCATAACCAATTTAAAACATCTGCTATCTGCTGGTCGGTGAGATCAGGCCAATTTGTAAACTTTAATTTCTCGGGCAAACTAACCTTTTCTACATTATCGACGAGCCATTTAATCCCCGCCAGCGCCCCCATTGCCATATTGACAGGTTCGATACCATTTTCGATCGCTACCGCCATCGTACCGAAAATCCGGTCATCTATACCAAGCTTGCGAACGACATCTCTGCCCGCTCTTGCGACGGTATCGCCGAGGTACTGGTTGGTCATTCTTTCGAGCAGATCTTCTGCGAAATGTTTGTAACCTGCCTCTGTGAAAAGGTCATCGCCCAAATTGGCATATTTTTTTATCAATGCTTTACCCGATTCATTTATGAAAGCATCTTTGGCGATCTGCATAATTTGTGGGTCATTATTAAGCTCGGTCATTCTGGAATAGCCTTTGACAAACCCGAGATAAGCAAGCAACGCATGAACAGCATTGTGGCCATAAAGCTTGGCTTCCTCGAAAGGCAGCAGGTCTGCTTTTTCAACAAAGACTTTTATGCCGGCAGTAAAACCTTCGATATCGGTCTTAGTGACAAGTATGTGGTTGAACTCTTCAACGAGAAACGCCCTGTCGATACCCTGGGCAATCGGTTTAAGGTCCAATTGTTTAATTTCTTCGGGGTCGGTAACAACCCTGCTCATCTTGCCTATGACAGTGTTTAAAAACCGGATGTTATCTGCAATAGCAAAGCCTGTTTTTGCGAAAACTGATTTTTCGAGAATCTCAGCGGCAATGTTATTATTCTCGGCGGTATAAATTATTTTTGCTTTGGCTTTATTGCCGGCAACCGCGGAGCTAATAAGTGAGCTTACACTACTATCACCACCTGCTTCGTAAATTTTAACGCTCGGCAAAGATGTCACTATCTCGGTGGAGTCAGCTAAGACTTCTATGAGTTTTTTTCGGTCCGAATCGACAGTCGGGTTAAGCAATTCGACGTTATCAATTTTTAATGTTTCGATGCCGTCAGATTTAGCAATGTTGACATAATAACTTCCGCTGCCGGCTCTTACCGCATCAACCAGCTTCTGATCTATTTCTGATATTACAATCCTCTTGAAGTTGCCTGAAGCAAAGGCCTCTTTAACAAAAAGTCCGCCTTGAACAGGACCAAAACCAAAACCTGTAAAAATGTGATCTGTCATAGTTAATAGTGTTTCCGTTATAAAATCATTGCAAAGCTTTCTGCAATGATTCGAAATTTTCAAAATCTTCATCACTGCGAACAACATTTAACATTTTATCGAAGCTTTTTATACTGGAGTACCTGTCATCAAGCGGAGATTTGATATATAGCGAGGCAAAAAGATTGCCCATCTGGACGGCTTCTTCAAAATCAATAGCTGCCTTTTTGAAAGCTTCAAGATTGCCCGCAACGTAGCTTATAAAACCCGCGCGGAAAGAATCGCCCGCACCAACCAGGTCGGTAACTTCTCCGGCCATAAAACGTGACTGAATCTTTACAGGTGCAAACTGTTTGCCTTTGAGTGCATATTTGATGTAAGCGCCGGAGCTTACTGTTACGCCTAACAATTTTGCCCGGCTGTCATCTTTCCAGTATTTTTCTGAAAGGAAATCGAGAAAATCGCAACACATCTGTTGTTCGTTTATCTGGCTCCAGTTTTTTTTCTTACCCAACGTATTCTCGATCATTTTGGCTTCGTCACTGGAGGTAAAGAACAGATCAAGCTCACCGAGCAGCGTGTCCAGGAGTTCGTATTCTTTAACAGGCTGACCTGAATCAATTAGTTGCTGCGGATTGCCGGTAAGTGTATGGCTGTCAACTATGGTGACAATTCCTTTATTTCTGCACCATTTAATAAACGCTGCAAGATCCCGCCCGCCGTTAGCATCGCCTTTGTCTGAAAGACCTGAATACATGTAATAAACGATTTCGGGTTTTAGATTTTCGATACTCTTTTTGAAAGTTTCAAAATCAAAATCATGATTAGCATTGGGAAAATATGCTATACCGCCTCGATCGCCGACTTTTTTATCGTAAATAAATGTAGTGCCGGTCGGCAGAGAATTATGTACTTGTGTAGCTGACATATCAATCTGGTTCTGAACCATTACATCGTAAAAAAATCTACCCTGCGCATCAAGGCCTTCAAAATCACCTTTGCCGAGATTCACACCGACTGCGACTTTCAAACCGGTCTTTGCTACCAGCGGTGCCGTGTTGCCAGGGCCACCTGCCGTTGCAAAACCTTCTTTTATCCATTGGTTGAGCTGCTGCTGAGAGTAGTTTGGCATATCCTTAGTTGCGCACTTTGCCAGACCACCTTTGCCCGCCAGTGCTTCGGTAAATTCAAAATCTTTTCTTCGAAAATCAACAACAGCGGTATTTAGAATCATCAAATCCATAGTTCACAACTCGCCTTAAAATATCATCATTCGAAGCTACATGATAACAAAGCCGAGAAACAAATACAACATAGCTAACTAAAGCTTAATAAAAAAGCTCTGCATAAATGAACAAATTTGAACATTTCGCAGGGGCTAAAACTTTTTTGCGACAAAAGGGCTGTTTATTTGCGTCAGCTATTTTGTAACAAAGCCCGCATTTGCCCAATCCCCATGGTCGCATTCAATTCCATCGCCACCATCGGTGACTACTAATTTCATCTGTTTACTCTTGGGCGGAACAGGCACATTAATATGCCAGCTGCTGCTGGTCTTCAATACCGGACTGCTCGAACAAAGCTTATTGTCAAAGAAAACTTTAAAAACAACGCTGCCCTTTTTACGCTCTTTCATTTCTTCATCAACGCCAACAGTCGCTACGAAAGCTTTATACTCAGGCTTAAGATCATACACCAATTCAGAATGAGAATGCACACCAATGCCTTTAACATAAGTTTTGCCTGCCAAAGTTATTGGATTATCCTGAATCGATTTGTTCAGCTTTGCCGGTGCCAACGCTCCCACTGTTGATTTGACTGGTTTAAGATCGCTGATAAATTCATCGGGAACTATGCGTTTCGAAGCTTCCATATCTGGGCTATCAATGTGCACCCATTTAACTATCTCATATCTCCTGCCTTTATACGGGCCTTTTCGGGCAATCTGACCGCTACCATTTGACCATGTTAATTTTACAGTATTATATTTTCCTTTTTGGAAATCCAGCGTTTCGCCGTCATCTTCTATCAATATAATCGGCTTTGGATTTTTACCGAAGGCGTAAACTGTCAGCTTAAACACTGTATCTTTGTCAACATATTCAACGGGTTCTGCTATTGGTAAAATGCTATTGTCTTTTACAAATACCGGACAGCTGTCGAGGCCCATTTCGATTTGATATTCCTGACCGCCCTGAAATTTCTGATGGGTCCAGAAACAATACCAGCTTCCCTTAGGCAGATACACAGTTCGTTTGCTTTGGCCTTTAAAAAATGGTGCAAACAAAAGGCTGTCACCAATAAGAGATTCGTCATCAATATTATAAGTCGCAGTATCCTCAGTATAATCCATCACCAATGCTCTGAAAGGTGGTTGGCCCTGCAAATAATATTTACCAAAGTTGGCGTAAAGATATGGGATCAGACTCATCCTGGTATCCATGATCTTTTTGCACATTTGCTCAACTTCTTCTGCATTTTCAAGAAATTCATTATTGTTATTTTTCTTTTTGTCAACTTGCAGCCAAGGCGGATTATTAAGAAACCAGCAATTAAAACAAAGCTGAGGTGAAAAACAAGCCTGCTGGCTGCGTCTGATCAAATCTTCAACAGAACTTGCCTCTCTCACTTCCGGTGACCAAAGTAGACCTGAAAACCCAGCATTGAGGCCCATTCTCATATAAACAGCATCGTCATACATGTCACTATATAGCGTAAATGAATAAGGAGCTGCTAATGCGCCGGAGGCCCTGACGTCGCCATAAGTTCTCATATTATTTCTATCGAAAATTTCCTGCATTGTTCGCTGATACAAAACGCCAAGCATGTTATGCATCTGCTCACCATCAGTGCCGGAAGGAAACTCACTGCACTCAGGAAAACCCCAAGGCTTCTTCGCCTGAGCATAATTAGAATTGTCACATTCATCTATTTTGAAAGCCGAGACACCTTTTTTAACGAGGTAGTCTTCATGGTACTTGCCGAAAATGTTTCGGGTCTTTTCCAGCGTAAAGTCTGGCACTAAACCGCCCCACACCGGATAGTTACCCGAGAGATGCATTAAGGGCTTATACAGCGGGCTATCCCAGCGAACATAAGTATGCTCCCAAAGATTCAGCTTATAATTCATTCTGACGATCTCATCGACAAACGCATTTGGATCGGGGAATTTTTCTTTGTTCCAGACATAGCTGCATGGATAAACACCAGTCTGCCACATTGGTTCCAAACCGAACATATCTATCGGCAGATGTTTATCTCTGAAATATTTTGCAAGTCGCAACGCATTTGCAGCATCAAAATCTTTGTCACATCGATATTTAACTCCAAGGCCCCACAACGGAGGAAGTATTCCACCACCGCTAAAAAGATTGTATCTTGCAACTGCATCTTTCATCGCCGGGCCTGCGAAAATATAAATATCCACACCCTGCGAGCCGGGAACATCTACACTGACAACATTAGAAGTGATCTTTCTTGGCTTATATAAATCCGCCGGCGTGTCACCAGCTTCGGTTGTGTTAGCTGCCTGGTTTTTGTCAGCTTCGGCAAGTTTCGGATGACTGCCGCAATATAATGCAACGTATCGAGCAGTATCGACATACACGCCGTAGCCTTTGGTTGAAACATAAAAAGGAACCGGTGCATGCGTAAAACCAACATTGCCGACAGGGTAAGCATTCGTTATCAACTCTTTACGCAGACCACGCTGATCGAATGAATTTATCTGCAAACCGAGACCGAATAGCTTTTCAGTTTTGTTCAAAGGCAAATCAACGGTGCAGCCTCTGGTTCTTGTTTTGAATGATATATTCGATAAATCTATCGGCGCACTTTTTATCCGCGGCATTTCAGCTAAAGCGTCTTTTTTCATTTTATAGCATTGATAAGCGGTTGGAACAATTTTTTCAGGCTCGCCGCAACGTATTTTCCAGATACCAGGGGCAACTTTTGTTATCTGTGGAGCATTGGCAAAACATGTTCCCAACAAAAACACCAATACTAAAAACAACCCCCCGGCCTTTTTAATATTCATAAAAAACTCCTTCAATAAATTGACAGATTCAATAACTAAACACAATTGAGTTAAATCCAGTTCTGTTATCGTTCTATTTTTTTGTTTATATTAATTACATCATTTTTTTTAGATAGACATAACTTATTCGGTAGAACTTTATATATAAGATAAACTGTTAAAAAAGTTAAAGTCAGGCTTAACACAGGATAAAAACCAAAAAATAAAACCTCCGCTAATATATCTATATCGGGAACTGCATATTCTGTAATATAAAGATAAATTATGGAGTAAAACAAACCAGTCAGGAATAACGAAAAACTTTTATTTATGAAAAGCTTTTTTGTTTTTCTAATCCACAACGATAGCAAAAAGAGTAATGACATACTGTAAATCAAAGTAAAAACTGCGGCAAAGCAAAAAAACGTGAAAAGAACTATGTCGCGATTAAAAAACTCCATTCTGAATGGTAACAGCGGACAAAAAATCAATATTGCAGTGCCGGCAATTGCTCCTGAAATTAGACACAACATACGAAGTACAAATAGTAACATTTAACCTATCCTTTATATTCCATCGATGGATTTTCTGCATTTTTTAACTGGCGGATTCCACTGCTCAGTACAGCTTAGTTAAATTCTATTGGGTCATCCTGTTAATTTTCTCCGCTCATAGAATATTCATTTGGTGTCAAAAAATTAGTGCCTTTCTTTTTCGTCTTTATCTTTCTTCGCTACAAGCCTAAATGCAAGCGATGGCTGACCAACTTCGCCGAATCTGCCTTTAAGCTTTATCCAGTTCTTATCCAGCATCTCCGCAGGCCAATCCGGGATGGTAACAGTTGCAATTAGTTGAGTTCTGTCCATAGGCTCGATCGAAACTTTCCACTTTTTAGGTGAAAACTTCAAACCGCTCGGCGGATCTACAAGCTCAACGCTGCCCTGAACAACTTTGTCTGTAAAATTATAAGCATAAAGCACAATATCTCTTGGCTTATTAACTTCGATGCCATGCTCCTGTGTCTCTACCCAGTTCTTATAAGTATCCTGCGTATCACGTGAAGGTATCTGCACCTGCAAAATAACAGGACTTGGTTTGCCGGTTTTGTATTCTGCCATTTTTTTCGTTTGAAGATTCAGGTTTTGAGCGTTGCCTTTTTCCAGAACAACAAAAAATGCCTCATCGGTAAGCTCATCCGGCATCTTATCGAGCTGCCTGCCGAGATAGTCATAAACACCTTTAATTTTCAGACTTTTCGGAGCTGTCCATTTATAATGAGCATTGCCCTTGGTCTCCCAACCACCATTAGGATCCTGTGCCCAGCAGACGAGTACATCTCTTTCGAGACCATCTGGTTTTGCCCTGAATGCATAGATATTGGCAATTCTATCTGGTTTTAGTCTGCCTATGCTTTTGGCGCCGGCCATAAATCTGCCTAAAGCCGCCAAAGCAACATAGCTTGGTCTCGGCGTCATATCGAGCCTGAGCAAACCAAACTGTGAATTCCTGTCAGGTCTGTCCTCGATGTAATGACCCAGGCAAAAATGAAAATGCCTGTTGACTCCGTTATAAACACTGCTGGCATAAGAATGAGCCATGTGCTCAGCTTTTCGCTGTGCTTTTTCTCTCGTATAATCACACCATGGATGTTCGCTGTCGTAGTTCATATCCCTGTCTGCTTCGGTCAACCAGATAGGTCTTCCGCAGGCAGCTTCTATCGATGGGCCCCAGAGTTTATCATAAGCGTTAGGCCAATCGTAAGAATGAATGCTGTAAGCATCATAGTAGGGCCAGGTTTCGTTAAGCAGATAACCATCAGTTGTGAGCTGGCTTGGAACACCGCCTGACGAACAACCGGCAACAACAGCATCCGGATTGCCCGCCTTGACACCAAGATAAACAGCCTTTTGGTGTGTCACTATCTCATCGACAGTATGGCCGCCGAAATTATTTGCGTTGGCTTCGTTGCCGCTTTCCCATGCCTGGACAGTATCTTTAAATCTTTCTGCGAACATTTTAGATAATTTGTAAGCAATCCTCAAGTCACGAGGGAACTGTCCGCCTCTTCTGCTGTCCATCTCCCTGTCAACTGCCCATCTTGGTCTTACCGGAGCACAGTGAAGAACTTTTAAACCATACTTAGCCTGCAAAGCCGCTGCAACATCATAATCAGATTTCTCCACGAATTGCAGTTTATCGGCCTCCATTTCACGTATACTTATTCTGTCACGG
>CAYZEH010000025.1:9540-17910 GCA_964477135.1 uncultured Pirellulales bacterium
AATTTATAAAAGGATACCCCATTTTAAAGGCATTTGTTCAATGTTTGTAACTATAAATCAGCATATCCTTTGCTTCAAGTAAATTCGTAAAAACTTGACAGTTGAGGTTTTAGTACTAAAATCAACCGCTTATGACAAAAAAGAGAAAGAAGAAAAAGAAAAAGAATATCGTAATTGATTTTATAGTATACCTGCTGGTCAGGGTGCTGGTGTTTGTTATCCAGCTGTTCCCGGCTAAAACAAATCTTCGGTTCGCATCCTGGCTTGGCAAAAGACTATGGACATATTATAAAAGGGGCAGAGAACGTGCCCTTGAGAATCTGCGGGCAAGCTTTCCGGAAAAAGACGAAAGATGGATCAACAAAACCGGTCAGCGCAGCTTTGAACAGGTAGTCATGATGGCAATGGATATAATAATGACCCCAAGGCTGGTAAAGAAAAAAAACTGGCGAAAATATTCTACATATACCAATGTTGAACGCGCCAAGTGGATGATGGCGGAAGAAAAAGGGATGCTGATGGTGACGGGGCATTACGGCAACTTTGAAATTATGGGTTACCTGATGGGACTTTTCGGCTTCAATATTTACAGCGTTTCCAGGCCTTTGGATAACAAATTCATAAACAGCTATCTATACAGGGTAAGAAAACGTGTCGGTCAAAAGATCATCGACAAAAAAGGTGCTGCCAGAGTAATGGACGACATCTCATCTACCGGCGCAACATTATGTTTTATCGCAGACCAGGATGCAGGCAGAAAAGGATTGTTTGTTGACTTCTTCGGCAGAAAAGCAAGTACATATAAAAGCATAGGCCTGGTAGCGATAATGAACAACCTGCCGATCGGAGTGGGCTACAGCCGACGGGTAAAAAATAAGTTCTTCTTTGAGATCGGCATCAACCGGATGATCACCCCTGACGAATGGGCAGATAAAGACGATCCTTTGAAATGGGTTACAGCTGAATATACGAAAGCAATCGAAGATTTTGTCAGGCAGGATCCAACGCAATACTGGTGGCTTCACCGACGCTGGAAACATCGCCCTAAGGAAGAATTGAAACAGGAAAACAAGAAATCCTGACATAAAAAAAGCTCTCCTGTATAATGGAAAGCTTTATTTCTAAACTTAAAGTAAAATTTACAGCATTACGCTATTGGTTGTTTTTTTTTAACTCCCGAGGATCTTTGCCCTGTTCAACCATTGCTATCTTATCAACACGCCTTTGGTGTCTGCCGCCGTTAAAATCTGTTTTAAGCCAGACTTCAACTATCTTTCGCATCAACACCTCGCCGGTAAGGTCACCTGAAACACAAAGCACATTAGCATCGTTATGATGGCGAGATATCTGCGCACTCAGCTCATCGTGACAAAGAGCGGCACGGACTCCTTTAACTTTATTTGCTGTAATGCTCATACCTATACCTGTCCCGCAGGCAAGTATCGCGCATTGAACATTGCCTTTGGAGACTTCCATCGCAGCCAGATAAGCTGTGTCAGGATAATCCACGGGTGTGTTGTCAATTGTACCAACGTCAATACACTCATGTCCCAGCTGCTGAACAATCGCTTTTATCTGCTGTTTAGAGTTATAACCTCTATGGTCACTACCAACTGCTACTTTCATATCACGAGCTCGCTAACAATATTTTTTATATAATTTTCTATCATATCAGCACATTTATCATAAACGATCTGGCTTTGCCCTATCGGGTCCGGCACATCTTTATCAGCAGCCAGCAGAAAACATTTTTCCGCAGCATCCGGGCAAATACTCAGTACCATATCCCTGTGCGATCTGCCCATCGTAAAAATAAGATCGCTTTCTTCTATCAATTTTTCACTAATAGTCTGGCTGTGGTACCCAGAAATATCTACACCTCTCTTTTTACAAGCAACCACAGATTCACTGCTCACAGGCACCCCTGCCATAGACAAGGTAGCCGCCGACAATACTTTATACCCCATTTGTTCAAGCTGGTCAACATTACAACCTATTTTTTCCACCCAGTATTTCTTAAATAATCCCTCTGCCATGGGGCTTCTGCAGGTATTGCCCGTACAGACGAACAAAAACTGCACAGTAGACTTCTGATGCAACTGTAAATCTGAATAAAGGCCTCTGCGCAGTACATGGATGCCTTTTTTGCCGATTTTTACTACCGAACTACTTTTTTGATATTTACATGGGCCTGTATCAAGCACTGCGCTGATCTTTCCGTCCAGCTGATCGATAACCTGTTTAGCAGTAACCGCCGGCTCTTGGCCTGTAAGGTTAGCACTTGGAGCTACAACCGGATTATTCGTCAATTGCAGCAATATTGAAGCTGTCGGGCTATCCGGACAACGCAAACCTATAGAATTATCCCTGTACAAAAGGTCAAATATCTGCCCGGGGAACTTGTGTCTTTGCTGCTGGATATCTTCTTCATCCAGCTCAAAGACAACCGTCAAAGGCCCAGGCCAGAAATTGTTTATCAGCTTCGCAGCACGAAGTCCTAATCTCGGAACATATTTGTCGACATCGGATCGCAGACCTATATGAACTGTGTAATACTTCTCAGGCGTTCTGCCCTTGACGATGTTCAATTCACTAATAGAATCGGTTTTTACACGACAGGCCAAACCGTAAACTGTTTCCGTTGGGAAAGCTACCAATCTTCCCTGGTCAACTAATTTGGCAGCGGAGCGAATCAGTTTAATATCCGGCTTAGCAGAATCCAGTTTTATAACTTGAGTATCCATCAGGTAAAATAATACTCCGCAATAGCCAGAATTTCAATATAAACATAGAGGCAATTTCTAAAAAATTCAAACTTCTAAATTTTTAGTCTTGTATATAGGTCTTCTCGCGGTACAGCTTTGCGACTGGGATAAACACAAGCGCAGTGCCCAACATTGCAAATGTAAAGAACCAGTAATAGGAAGAGCCTTCAAGCTTGCTCGTACCATCTGCATTTTGAATAAATTGATTGACTACCGCTGTAAAAACATTGCCCAATGTTACTGAAAGCAGAAATACCGCCATCACAAAAGACTTCATTTTCTTCGGTGCCTGTGTATATGCAAACTCTAAGGCTGTTATCGAAACCATAACCTCTGCACTGGTCAATATCAGATACGCCAGCACCTGCCAGCCTATAGTGATTTTGTTGCCTGCCGATATTTGCTGCTGGATCCATGCTGAGACGGCAAAGCTCGCCGCTGCTATGAAAAGACCTATCGATACCTTTCGCAGCGGATTCAATTTGAAAACCTTATTGATAGCTGGATAGACTGCGTAAGAAAAGAGAGGTATCAGCAGCATAACTATTAGTGGGTTGGCTGCGGTCATCTGCGCCGGCAGTATTTCCAAACCAAACCAATTGTGATCCATCTGCTGAGCCTGTAATATCCACGCAGAAGACGTCTGGTCAAACAGCGCCCAGAACATTGCAACAAAAAGAAATATAATACAAAGTTTGCCTAATGCGAGGGCACCTTCGGAGCTGAAAGTCTCCTTGATGAACCCCGCCCCCTTGGCCTGGGTGTGTGTAAAACTCTTATTACCAAACCAGAAAACCACCGTTGCCAAAGCCATACAAATTGCAGGCACTCCAAAGCCGACTGCCGGGCCATATTTAACCAAAAGCCAAGGGCAAATAATATTGGAAATGAACGCACCGAGATTGACGGAAAAATAAAACCAGCTGTAAACCCTGCTCACCAGGTTCTGGTTGTTTTTGCCGAACTGGTCACCAAGGAAAGCGGATATGCAGGGTTTGTGTCCGCCGGAGCCTATGACTATCATTATCAGCCCAGCTGTCAATCCTATCCTGGTGTGATTAATGCTCATCACAGCAAGACCTACGCAGTATATAACTGAAAAATAAAGTATTGTTCTGTACTTACCAAGCCAGATATCGGATATAAGTGCGCCAATTATAGTCGCGAAGTAAACCAGACCTACGAACATGTGAAACCAGTACATGCTTTGCTCATTTGTCATTACATCAAGCTGACCACCTGAGCCAAGCAAATACTTAGTCATGAAAACTATAAGAATGCACCGCATTCCGTAAAAACCGAACCGCTCAAATGCCTCATTGCCGAGAATGTATCTGATTGCTTTGGGCATTTTGGAAGTCTGATTTACATCGACAACTGCCTGATCATCGTTCATTTATCTGCCTTTCAAAAAAATAAGACAGACCAAAGCTATTTTATTTAAACGCCGATTTCAAGCTTTTTATGGGCACATATCATTCGTTGAAGAATAGATTAACCAACACTGGAAAGATAACTCACATTGCAATCTTGCCTGTAGAAAGGCTGATTTTGTTTTGGCTCGGCCTTTTTCATGTCTTTGACATGAAAAACAGCCTTTTAAGGCATTTCAACCACCTTCAGAGCTGAATTAACCAAATATAGTGTTTTAATCAGATTGAAAAATTTGATGTTTTTTTAAAAAATCTCAAAAAATAGTGAAACAAAATTGAGTTGAATGTGTCTATATACGTAGAGGCAGAGATTTAATGGTGCGCTTTTGCGTGAGCGGCTGTCTTTTCGGAAAACTTTGACTTATAAATACGACCCAAAACAACTGCACAATGTTGTTACCTCCAAGATATTATGATCTCCTTCATAATATATAGCAGCTGTCGGTCTCAGGGCTGGCAGCTGTTAGCTTTTTACGGTGTACGGGGAGATATTGCGTTTAATTTTTAAAAGCCAATCAGGTTAGAAATTTGGTTTTTTAATCAATAGCGGGGGTCAGGGTAATTTTCAGCTGACTTTTTTTGACGTTTATCTGTTTAACTCTTACTTTTCTTTTCCTGACTTCAAAGACAGGGTCGAAAGGCTGACCATCAAGCAATGAGGCAGTAATAGCAACACCGATGGTATCTTTGCGATAATTTTCTTGTTTTGCTCTGTGCTGATACATTTTCTTTGCGATTATTTTAGCAATGAATGTAATATTCATCGAACCTATCACTATTTTGTCGAGGTTCAGGTGCATCATACCAGTTTCATCGATCAGACCTGAAACCATAATGGTAATAACAAAATTGAGGCCTTTGGTTTCGGCATTTGCTCTCATAACCAGAGCACTATCGCCAAAAAAAGCCTGCGGAGCGGAAATTGTTACGTCTTCAGATTCTATCGGCCATTCGATAAGGCTGATAAATTCCTTTGTTTTTGACTGCGGGATGATTATATCAAAAGGTTGGCCTTTCTGTATGTTGTTATATACATATGGTGCTAATTCATTAGTTACATACTGGCTGACGCATTTATCGTTTTTGATATCTTCGGGGTTGTAACCGGCGGGCTTATCCAGCAGGAGCATAAAAGTCAAAAAACCAACTAAAAGACAAAGAGAGAACATGATCGCCCACCTGAGTTTTTTGCGGGGCTTTTTACTTTTTTTATTATCCTGTTGTTTTTCCAAATCTACGCCTGTTTATCGTTTTATTTTATTTCTGTCTTGCTCAACTACGGATGTGTGATTATAGTGGTTTCGACAATAACGAAAAGGGATTTTTCCCAAACGTTCAATGTTTTTGAAATTTAAGCTGATTGCATCAGCTATTAGGAAAGGATAGATTTAATAATGTCGAGTCATTTTGCTGATCGTCTTTGTGACGCTGTTAAGACCAAGAAAACTCCGCTTATCGTCGGGCTTGACCCGGTTTACAATAGACTGCCCAAGGCTATCACGAGTCATCGTGAGCTTAACGATGAAACCGATGCTGCTGCTGCGGTAGATGCTATTTTTGATTTTTGCACCCAGACAATGCGAATCATCGCTCCTATAGTACCAGCAGTTAAGATTAATATCGCTTTTTTCGAAAGATATCTCTGGGAAGGGATCGAAACTTATTATTCTCTGATAACAGAGGCTGATGACCTTGGTCTTGAGATCATCGGTGATGTTAAGAGAGGTGATATCGGCCATACTGCTGAGATGTATGCGGCTGCTCATCTGGAAAATTCTGAACTTGTTGGTCTTGAAGATACGCTTGTGCCTGATGCTATTACCGTTAATGGTTTTGCGGGCATCGATGGTATTGAGCCTTTCGCGAAAATGGCGGATAAACAGGGCAAGGGATTATTTGTCTGGGTCAGAGGTTCAAACCCGTCATCTGCGGATATACAGGACTTCAAAGATGAGAACGGGATTATGCTATACGAAAAGATGGCTGAGATCGTGGCAGATATCGGCAATGAACCAGGCAGAATCGGCAAGAGCGGCTACAGCAATGTTGGTATGGTTGTCGGCGGTACTGCACCTAAGGTAACAACAGAGCTTAGAAGAAAATATGACAGTACATGGTTTTTGGTTCCTGGTTATGGCTCGCAGGGCGCTTCGGCAGAAGATTGCGTGAGATTCTGCAAGACAGACGGCACGGGAGCATTGATAAACGCATCAAGATCGATCATTTATGCATACGAAAAACCACAATACAAAGAGCAATTTGGCGATGACTGGAAAAAGTGCATCGAACAGGCTGTTATCGATGCGAAGATAGATATTTCCAAAGGAATGCAGTCTTTGATATGAAAAAGGAATTTTTCGCCGACAAAACTGTCTTAGTCATGGGGCTGGGACACTTTGGGGGCGGGGTAGATGCCGCTGATTTTGCAAGCAGAGCGGGCGGTAAGGTTATTGTAACGGACCTGGCAGATGAGGATAAACTATCTGATTCCATAAGCCGGCTTGCGGGCAGGGAGAATATTCGATTTCATTTGGGAGGCCACAGGGAAGATGATTTTGCTAATGCTGATATCGTTGTGGTTAACCCGGCAGTTTCTGATGATAATAAATTTTTAAAAATCGCTGTTGAACACGGTCGATTTGTCACTACGGCGATGGATATTTTTTTTGAGCTTTGCGCGGCGGATATCGTGGGAATTACAGGCTCGAACGGTAAAAGCACTACTGCGGCTTTGACTTATCATCTGCTGAAATGTGCGAAAGGGCAAACCGGTTTTAAATACAACGATATTTATTTGAGCGGCAATATTGGAAATGAGCCTTTGCTAACGCTACTTGATAAGGTCGGGTGCGACGATCTGATTGTGCTGGAGATATCGAGCTTTCAAAGTCAGAAGCTGGCTGAAATCAATGAGGCACCGAGGTATTCGCTGGTTACTAATCTAACGCCTAATCATCTGGACAGGCATGGGACATTTGAGGCTTATTGCGATGCTAAGGAGAATATATTCAGGCTGCAAAAGACTGATGCGGGCAAAAAGGTTTATTCATTTTTTAATGCTGAGGATGAAATTGCAAAGCTTTGGTTTGAGAAATATCGCCAGCTGCCTGACAGGGAGTGCACAGCATTTGACAGCAACAACGTCAATGCCGAAATGAAAAAAGAATATCCATTGCCCGGAAAGGCTAATCTTTCAAACCTGGCGGCGGCAGTATCCATTGCGAAAGCAACTGGCGTTACAGAAGAGGCTATCAAAGATTCGCTGGCTTCTTTCAGATCTCTGGCTCATCGGCTTGAATTTATCACGGAGAAAAATGGGGTCAGATGGTATGATGATTCTATTTCGACTACGTCTGAAAGTTCGATAGTTGCACTGGAGGCTTTTGGGGAGCCTAAAATCATAATCGCAGGCGGGTATGACAAAAAGCTACCCTTTGACAAACTGGCTGAGAAAATCACAAAATCTGCCAAGGCTGTGATACTTATCGGCGATACCGCAAAGACGATAATTGAGCGTATCAATCTATTTGGTAATAATTCGTTAATAGTAAAAAAGGCCCATTCTTTGGAAGAGGCTGTCAAATTTTGCGAGGAGATCGCTGATAGCGGCGATGTTGTGCTTTTGAGCCCGGCGTGTGCAAGTTATGATATGTTCATAAATTTCCAGGACAGGGGCGATCAATTCGCTAAACTGGTAAGACAGATCAAAGGCTGACGCTTTATTCATTCACATTAACAATAAACCCGGTTGTCACATATCCATCAGAAAGGGTTTTAAATTTATTACTGCTGCACAGAGGGGATATTTCTTTGCAAAATTAAACGCTGACAAAACTTTATAGGAACATAAACCCGATTGTAAAAAAAACTTTTTATTTTTGCTTCTTATTTTTCGTTGTTATTCGTTAATCAACGGTATTAAGGCTGGGAGTTGGGATTTTTCCGGTAATTTGGAGGGTTAAGCTGTTCTGTTTTTCGGCCGAAAAGACTGCTGTAGAACTAAATGGGTTTTTGATAAGGTGAAAAAAGATGGAAAGTACAAATGAACGCAGAAAAGAGAAGAGGTTGCGTTATCATTGGCCAATATGGTTTGCTGAGGATTTTAACGGGCTTTTGTCACAGGGACAGATGGTTGATGTTTCGAGCAACGGCGCAGCGTTTACATGCTCTGC
>CAYZEH010000025.1:18010-20642 GCA_964477135.1 uncultured Pirellulales bacterium
GCACCGGCGACGCCTTTGACTGAGCAGACAATATCAACCATTTGATCTATTTGCGGTGTAGAGCAGTAGTAGCCACCCGGCTGGTTGTAAAGCTGGGCATTGAGGACTTTTTGCGGATCTTCACTTGCCAGGTCCAGGATGAGGGTATTTAGATATTGGTCTGAACAGCCCGGGATGTATTTTTTGTATTTACCATTATCGCCTGCCATTGAAACACGGTCGCCGTCATGGCTTATGTTCATTAGTTTGCCAAAATCGTTTATGAGCCCTTTTTCAAAGTAATCCATACACATTCGACTTCTCGCAACTTCTGATGCACCAAACAGCAATACAGAACGGAGATTGTAAAATCCAGGATCTGCGTGGCTGGAAAATGTTGTCTCCATCATTTCGGTACAGTGTTTGGGCAGAATCGATCTTATTTCTTTGCGATTCATTTTCTGAGGTACTTTTAGAAGCATCTTGTAAATATCGCTTGTCTTACAGCCAAGGTGTTGAGGATCTATGTCACGGACATATTCAAGTGAATCAGCAATTCCCGAACAACGGTGTTTGAGCAAAGCCAAGCCGAGGTTGTAACTTGCGACACGGGTGTTGAAAGTGTCTTTCGCAAAGCTGCTTTTGACGGCTTTTAGGTGGCTGTTGGCAATTATAACGGTATATTTTTGGGGTGCATCAATCGTTTTTACTATTCTAAAGGGCATATAGCCGACTTGGGTTAGCTTGCCCCGCTGACCCAGGAATATGGCTGCATGATCACCAGAGCCTCCTCTTGAACCTACGAACCATTCACCCTGACCACAGAGGTCAATGAATTGTTGACTTTCGAGTTGGAAATTATTTAAAGCGATGGCCGCCTGCAGTGTGCCGACTACGAGAGTTGAACTGCTGCTAAGACCGGCAGCGATGGGGACATTTCCAGTAACCGCCAGATTCATACCGTTTATTTTGATGTCTTTTGAATAGTGCTGGAGACGCAGGACAGCGGCTTTGATGTAATTCCCCCAATGACCCGCAGTGCTGTAGAGCATGTTGCGAACCCAGTCACTGTTTACGAAATTAAGCCAATCACTCCAGGCAAACCGCCCTATAAGCTCAGCTATATTAAACCGGACTTTTTTGAAGTTTGCAGGTTTTGTGTTTACAGCAATAACGTTGTCATCATCGCGCAGACCTGCGACAATTATTGTTTCCCGATCAAATGCCAGGAAGTTATTAAAACCTCCCCTGTGGTCAACGTGTCTGCCCATGAGATTGAGCCTACCCGGAGCACGAACTATGCAGACTTTCTGGTCGAAGCCGAATTTTTGGCCGTAAGTGTTTAAAACCCTGGTGAGTGTTTTGGTTTTTTCCCGGTGCAGCTGGGTATGTGGGCCATAAATTTTTTTAAGCCATTTTGTTACACCTGGGGCATTTTTTTCTATTGCGGCTAACCATTGAGTTACAGTACAATATTTTTTACCGAGAGCCGGATGAAGCGAAACTGCCAGTTTTTCTTTAGTCTGTTTTTTCCTTCTAACATAGTCCTGTATCGCAAGCAATTCATCGGGGGAATTAAACGCTTGCAGCCAATCGGGGTTATCGATGGCAACGGTTCGCACCCTGAAGGTGTTTTTGCCATCTGAATTTTTGATAGATGAAAGATGACGAACAACATCGGTCAGATAATATTCCGATTGTGCATTGTTATTGTCTATCATTGAAACTGCGCGGTAGAAGGCATTGGCTTTGAAAAGATACAGGCTTGGATTAAGCTGGGTGCATAGCTTTTCAAGTTTATCCGCAGTGTAACTTTTGCCTGCTACCTGTAGATTGTATTGTTTAGAATTTATAAGCTTTTTTAATTTAGATATATCAACATTTTTACCATCTTTCGCCAAAGCTAAAAGCTGAGGAACTACTTGTTTTTGTTTTTTAGGCAAAGGGAAATATTTATTTACCAGTTTTGTAATGTTTGCCGGTTTTATCGAACGCTTTTTTTCGATCATTGATTTTAACCGGTCAATTATTGCCTGCTTTGAGATATCCGGTTTTTCGATAATATCAAGGGCTTGGCCGGATTTGTCCATTAATATTCTGCCGCCTGAGGAATTACCGACTTTTGTTCTTGGCACTGTTATCAGGGACATATCAGCATTTTGCTTTACATGACCTGCGATAAGTGCATTTATAACTTCAGATTCGATGTATTTATCACCCATGGTTACAAGGATATTATCCTCATAGTCCATATTCCGGAGCACTTCCGCGACGATCCTGGCGGCATGACCTGTGCCGAGCTGGGGCGACTGATTAACATACATAACATCCGGATGGTCTTTGGTTACAGTATCAAGGACGTGCTGCGCTTTTGAACCTACTATTAACATAAACCGCATGAAACCTGCCTGTTTGAAAGTAGCAATAGTACGGTTTATGGCTGGTATCGAGTCGATTTCAAAACAGACTTTAGCATGGTCGCTGTTGCCCATTCTTGTACCTTTACCGGCAGCAAGAATGACTACTATAGTTTGCTGAGCAATAGTTTTACTTTCCTGCATTTTCACTCCTGAAAAAAACAACCCCGGTATTGTAGCATAAAACAGGCTTTTCTTCAACTATTAACATACTATCTATCGAGCAAAGATCAATA
>CAYZEH010000026.1:0-20109 GCA_964477135.1 uncultured Pirellulales bacterium
CGGAAATGTTTGATGAAGAGATGGCAGAGCTTGTTCAGAATCACAATTCGCCTTTTAAGCTGGCGAACCTGAAAATGGTAAAAACGACTGATGAGTCTAAAGGCATCCTTAATATTACCAAGCCTTTCGTTGTAATCGCAGGTTCTGGTATGTGCACCGGCGGCAGGGTTAAACATCACCTTGTAAATTATATCTCCTCGCCTCAGAATACAATAATGTTTGTGGGATACCAGGCAATAGGAACATTAGGCAGGCGAATCGTAGAGGGTGAAAAAGAGGTCAGAATACTCGGTGAAAACAGAATTATCAAAGCAAAGATAGTCAGGATCAACGGCTTTAGCGCTCATGCTGATAAAGTTGAATTGCTTAACTGGTTAAAGTCTCTGAAAAAAGCTCCGAGAAAAGTGTTTGTTGTTCACGGCGAAAAAAACAGCTCTAAACATTTCGCAGAATTTGTGAAAGAAGAGACCGGCTGGGATGTAATGGTACCAAACTACAAAGACACTGTAATTCTTGACTGATACCTGAAAAAATCGATAAAACTTCGAAAGGCTTGTATGCAAAACATACAAGCCTTTCGTTTTTAAGTCAAACTTTGTTGCTGTTCGATATTAGCAGCTTTTTCTCTTACGAATAAGAGCAATACCACCAAGACCAAGCATAACCAGTGTTGCAGGCTCAGGAACATTGTTCTTAAGATCCAGTATCTCTGCACCAGTTAAAGCTCTGCTGTAGAGATAGAACTCATCCATCCCACCAGTAAAGTTCCTCCTGTCATCAACATTACAGCCAATATTTGCACCATAATAGAAGTTGCTTGCAAGATCAATTGCACTGCTAACTGGTACATCAATTGGGTTGCCGTTGATGTAAAGTGTAGCAGTTATTGCAGCTTTGTCATAAGTCAAAGCATAGTGAACCCATTCATCAACTGCAGGTGCACCACCACGACGGTCACCATCGGTGATCCCAACCATGTTAAAACCTCTCAGAGTAGTTCTGATACCATCAGCCCTTATCTCAAAGTGAGGTGTCCATGTCCATGTAGGAGGATCCGGACCTGGATCATCCGCCAGTGTGCTGAAAATCGCATTGTGGTGACTAAGGTCATTAACCTTTGTCCAAACTGCAATAGTCGTAGCTGAAGTAGGAATGCCATTAAAATTGGCGCCATCCATATCGAACCAGCTACCCATTGTTGGGCCATCAAATGTACCTGTCAGAGGGTCAAAACTTGCTGTACCCTCAGTACCACCAAAATTAACACCACCTCCATACTTACCTCCCGCTGCGCTTACGTCACCATGGGCAACGCCGTCATTGCCCAAGCCTGAACTATCATGACCAAGGTCAGCTGAAGTGTCGAATGACAAATAGCATGAAAGACCATCAGTGAAAACAGGACCAGCAGAGACAACTGCGGCCAGGGCGAGCAACACTATCAAACCAACTAATTTTCTCATAGCACTCTCCTTCTTCAAAAAAACAAAAATATCTTCTCTGATAAAACACCAGTTAATATTTTTACCTTAACAAAGGAGGCATCCGGAATGGCTTCTCTCTCTTTCCAAACACTCTCCTCCTAAATCCGAAAAATAACAAATCTAAGAGTAATACACCATTTTCTCGCATCTTTGCGACTAGTCGTAGCTTTTATTGGACCTAAAGTCAATAACAAAATCATTAAAATATCTAAAAATGTATATTATTTTACAAAAGCAAATATTTCTTAGCAAAAAATGAGCATAAAAACTTTAATCAAAAAGCTATTTTTCATTCATAATCCAGGCTTTTTATTGGCCAGTATCCAGACAGCGATTAATTCAGGTCATACCAGTGTTTTATTACGGGCAAGAGTTCAGCCTCGTTTTTTGCAGCCAAGAAATCTGCTTGTGCTTTTTTACGCTCTGGATGGCGCTTGCAGTAATTAACCATGAATTTTCTGAAATACCTTGCAGCTTTGCCGGGCTTATATATCTCTTGTATCAACTCGAAATGTTTCAGAATAGTTTGGCCTTGCTGTTGGAGGCTTGGCGAAGCTGGTAAAGGCCTGCCCGCTAAAACTTCCTTCAAGTCTGAAAATATCCAGGGATTTCCGATAGCACCACGGGCGATAATCACACCATCAACGCCGGTGTCTTTTATTTTATTTACAATATCCTCAACTTCAAAAAGGTCACCGCTGCCGACGATCGTTGTTTGCGGAAATTCTTTTTTTAGCTGACCGAGCATTTCCCAGTTCGCTTTGCCCCTGTATTTCTCCAGAACACACCTGCCGTGAACGCCGAGGCAATCAACACCTTCAGCTGACGCCATCTCACAAATCTTCCAGAATTTATCCTTGTTCTCATCACCGCTGCCATAGCCATAGCGAACCTTCATTGTCACCGGGCAAGTAACAGCGTCGCGAACGCTTCGGAAAATTTTTATAACTGTGTCGGGGTCTTTCAAAAGAGCGCCGCCCCTGCCCCTTCGCAGGACTTTTGGTGCCGGACATGCGAAATTAAGATCTATCAGATCGTAGCCCACATTGACAAGCTCCCTTGCAGCAGCAGCCATCATTTCAGGTTCGGTTCCCAATATCTGCGCCCCAACAGGGTGTTCATCTTCCTGAGGCCTGAAAGCCTTTTTACGCAGCACTTTCGGGTGCAGAGAAATTTTCGCCAGCATTACACCGGCAAAGGTAAGCGGACAACCAAAATCAATCGCCATCCTGCGCATAGCATAATCGCTGTAGCCGCTAAGAGGGGCCTGAAAAAAAGGATACTTTAATTTTAAACTGCCAAGTTTGAGCATTAGTTCACAAAACTATACCCTTAAGGGTAGTAAATGTCCGCGGATAAATCCCTAACTTGTTATTTTTGAGTTATTTACCCGCGTATAAACGGAAAAATTCAATTGGGATCAGTATAATAATAGTATTATGCTTTTTTCCTACGATCTGTAATGTAGCTTAAGGCAAGCCCAAGTTCAAAAAGTGCATAAAGAGGCAAAGCTAACGTCACCTGTGAAATCACATCCGGCGGAGTAGCAAAAGCTGATATTACAAAAGTTCCTAAAAATACATACTTGCGAACACTCTTCAAAGTTTCTATAGACACCAACCCTGTTCTGGTCAAAATAAAGATTGCTATCGGAGTTTGAAATGCTATTCCGAAAACCAGCATAAGAGTTGTTATAAACGAAATATAATTCTGGAATGTCCAGGATGACTCTAATTTGAGAAATACGTTAAATTTAATGAAAAATCTCAGCGATATCGGGGCAACCACGAACATAAAAAATAGCGAGCCCGCAATAAAAAGAACAACCGAAAAAGGTACCGCCATCGTCACATAGCGACGTTCTTTCGGATAAAGACCAGCGGCTATAAACATCCACAAATGATAAAACACCCAAGGCGAGGAAAGTAACAGCCCCGCTACAATGGTGATCTTCATATAGCTAATGAACGCATCAGCAGGCGCAAGACTTTTCAAAAGGAACTCCTCGCCTACAATATCTGTAAAAGGCACCTTGATAAAAGCAATTATCTGCCCACCAAAGAAAACGCAGACTATCGTACCGATGACTAACCCGGCAATGGCAAACAGCAGGCGTCTTCGCAAGTCATCGAGGTGATCGCCAAGGCTCATCGTAGGTCTAAGGTTTAAATCTTCCTTTTCTTCTAAATCGCTCATTTCGGCCGTTGAATTAGAATCTAATTATCTATTTAAGAACGATCAGTCTTGTTTATCAAGATCATCGAGACCCGCTGCGTCTTTGGTCTCATTAACAATGTCATCTTTAACATCGTTAACTTCTTTCATTACTTCGTCTTTGGTTTCCTGAACCTCATTGATACCCTTTTTGAATTCAGTGAGGCTTTTACCGATACTTCTTGCGATCTCAGGAAGGCGTCTTCCAAAGATCAAAAGCGCCACAACAAGAATAATAACCCATTCGTACCCACCGGCAAAACCAAAAGCAAGATTATATTGACAAAATTCGGACATTACCTTTATCTCCTTAAGAATTCCAATTCTCTAACCATTATACCAATAACGAAACCGGCTTCAACAGCCATTTTGTCTGATTGACAAAAGCATAAGCGGAAACTATAATCTGTTTTGATGGTATGGTCAAGTAATTTGCCATTAAAATAGAGGCCTTCATGACAACAATAACAAATAAGACTAAACCGACAGAAACCGCTATAAGCCTGTTTATTCTGGCAATACTTCTACTTATCGCCTGGACAATCATCGCAATTCAATACGACTATGATATGACAAAGTTCGGCTTTATCACCGATGGGCCCATAGATACACCCAAAAAACAACAACCAGCAGAAGCCCAATTCATCAGCAAACTCATGCCGAAAGGCTTCAAAAATATTTCCAGGCAGGAGAGTTACAATTCGCAAAATTTATATGAAAAGATCAACGGCAAAGCCCCGTTTTATACTGAAACCGGCTTTAAAAGCTTAAAATGCCAAAGGTTCGCCAGTTCAAGCGATGAAAACCTGATATTTGAAGCCTATCTGTTCGATATGTCTACCGCCAGGAATGCTTTCGCGGTTTACAGCGTGCAGAAGCGAGCTGATGCGACAGATATCCCCTGTGACGGTTTCAGCTATAAGACCGACAACAGCATATATTTTTGCACCGGTAGATTTTACTGCGAAATGGTTGGTTTCGCCCTGTCGCCGGTTTTGGTCAAAGCTATGACAGAGGCAGCGGTTGATTTCATTTCAGCTAACAGATCTGACACACAAATAGAAGAGCTGGAGCTTTTCCCGAAAGAAAATTTCGTCCCAGGCAGTGTTAAATTTTATCCCAGCGATGCTTTTGGTTATGATGGGTTCAAGGATATTTTCAGCTGTCACTATGAGATCCAAGGCGAAACGGTAACGGTTTTCCTGAGCAAAAGAGAATCACCAACCCAGGCTAAACAAATGGCTGATGGATATTTTAAGTTTGTAATCAACAATGGCGGAACTGTCAAAAAAGCACAAAAGGAAATTTTAAACGGCAAAGTTATGGATTTCTACGATACTACAGAAATAATTTTCTCCGCGGGCAATTTCACAGGCGGAGTCCATGAAGCACAAGACCAGACAGCCGCCGAAAATATTGCCGTGCTTTTATTAGAAAAGCTAAATAAGCTTTCAGGTGGAGACAGCAATGCCAAAAGATAACAACAACCTGGACAGGCGTCGATTTATTATCCGCACCGCCAAAGCAGGCGCAGCCATAGCCGCTGCCGGGGTAGCCTCAGCAATGCTTTACGATAAAGATGGCCCAGCCCCGGGTGACGGTAAAAAACTGGTAACAGTGCCTGACTTTTCCGTGCCTGAAAGGCAAGGCCAAACTATCAGTATCGTTAAAGGCTCCGAGCGGGTAAAAACCGTAAATAAAGCGATTGACCTTTTGGGCGGGATTGAGAGATTTGTCCAGAAGGGCGATACCGTAGTAATAAAACCTAATGTTGCATTCGCAACTCCTGCATTTTTAGGGGCAACTACCAATCCGCAGCTCATAGCCGAAGTAGTCAGGCTGTGCTACTGCCGAGGTGGCGCAAAACAGGTTATCGTAACAGATAATCCCATCAACGACCCGGTAAGCTGTTTTACAATAAGCGGTATTGGCAAAGCTGCAACTGCCGCCGGTGCCAAGGTGATGCTGCCGGAAGGTAAGTTTTTTGAAAATGCCTCAGTCAAAGACGGCAAGTTAATAAAAGACTGGCCCATATTTTACGACCCATTAGCAAAAGCGGACAAGCTGATAGGTATCTCACCTGTTAAGGACCACGAAAGAAGTGGCGCATCAATGAGTATGAAAAATTTTTATGGCCTGATGGGCGGCAGACGCAATATCTTCCATCAGCATATACATACGATAATAACCGAAATCTCAATGCTGTTTAAGCCGACACTTGTCATACTTGACGGAACTAATTCGATGATACATAACGGCCCGACGGGCGGAGCGGTTTCGGATTTAAGAGATACCAATACCCTTATCGCCAGCTGTGATGTAGTGGCAGCGGATGCTTTCGGCTGCTCTTTGCTGGATATGAAAGTTTCTGACCTGCCCTATATAACAATGGCAGAAAAAGCAGGTTGCGGAATCAGTGATTATAAATCTCTTAAGCCGATAATGGCAAATTTAAGTTAAAGGTACGGATATGAAAATTGTCTCCACAAGAAGAATAAGTCAGATTTTCTTTTTTGGTTTGTTTGTCTGGTTCTGCATTGTCAGCAGTTTAGGCGAAGAGATAAACCAGCTTAGAGGCTGGCCCGTGAATATGTTTTTGCAGATGGACCCGCTGGTATCGATCGCAACTGTCCTGACAACTCATACATTATACGCACCTTTGATTCTGTCGCTTGCGGTGGTTGTCCTGACGATAATCTTCGGTAGATTTTTTTGCGGCTGGGTGTGCCCTTTCGGTGCGATACATCAATTCGTCAGCTACATAGCTCACAATCGCAAACCCGCTGCTAAACAAATTAAACTTAACGATTACCACGTTGGCCAAAACACAAAATATTTTATCCTTATATTATTTTTGACAATGGCAGCGATCCCAATGACCGGTGCATCTCTGCAAACAGGCCTTCTCGACCCGATACCTTTGGTGACAAGGTCCTTTAATCTTCTGCTGATCCCGATTGTTGACAGGCCTTTCAATTTTTCATCACTAATGGATCGGTTTTATGACGGCGCATGGTTTGTACTTTTGGTTTTCGCAACGCTGGTTTTGCTGAATCTTTACAAACCGAGATTTTTCTGCCGATACATCTGTCCACTGGGTGCATTGCTGGCAATACTAAGCAGGTTCTCTATCTGGCGAATCGGCAAAAATAACCAACAAAAATGCACAAACTGCAAGCTTTGCAATAAAAACTGTCAGGGCGGATGTGAACCTGCGGATAAAATAAGGATAAGCGAATGTCTGCTTTGCTTTAATTGCAGAGACAATTGTAAAGATGGATTGATAAGCTATCAGAAAATCGCATCCAAAGCTGGAGAGATTAGAAACCCTGATATCAATCGAAGAGGTTTTATGTTCTCGATCGTGGGTAGTTTGTTTGCTGTTCCAGCGATAAGGCTCAGTAACGAAATAGGCAGTAACTTCTCGGCGAGCGTTGTCAGACCGCCTGGAGCCTTGAATGAAGAAGAATTTTTGAAACGCTGTATCAAGTGCGGCCAATGTATACGGGTGTGTCCGACAAATGTTCTTCAGCCTGCGAGTATCATACCCGGAATCGAAAATCTCTGGACGCCGATATTGAATAACCGTATCGGCACCAGCGGATGTCAATATAACTGCGTTGCGTGCAGCCAGGTTTGCCCTACTGCTGCCATCAGACCAATAACGCTTGATGAAAAGCAGGGCAAGGGTGAATTTGAAAAAGTCGGGCCTATAAAATTGGGAACCGCATTCGTCGACAGAAGCAGATGTCTGCCCTGGTCGATGGATAAGCCTTGCATCGTCTGTGAGGAAAACTGCCCGGTAAGTCCAAAGGCAATACACACTTTCGACTATTTTAAAACCGTAAGAGACGGCAAATTCACCGTTAAAAACGCAACCGCAACTACGATAGAAACTATCGAAAGCAGTATGACAGCAGACAAATTCAGCTCCGGCGATTATTACTGCACAATAGGCAAAGAAAAGCCGAGAAAGATCGTTTCTAACGGCAAAAACAGCATAGAAATAGAATCCAGCGAGAAATTTACAAACATTCCGACCAAAGCAGGCGTATTTGAAGTACAGATACGCCTTCAAGGCCCGGAGGTTGATATCGAAAAATGTATTGGTTGCGGTATATGCGAACATGAATGCCCTGTTAGCGGCTTAAAGGCTATCAGAGTTACCGCTGAAGGAGAAACAAGAAATAGTGACAGAGGGTTGTTGCTGTAAACGCCTATTTTTAGGAGGTGATAAAATGCAGGAAAAGAAAAACCTTATTAACAGAAGAAATCTATTGAAAAGCCTTGGTGCAGTCGGGCTGGGTTCGGTCATCGCAAAAGCGGAAGATATCACACCAAAGCAAGAGAAGCCTAAAAAAGATAAAAACAAAAATCCGCAAGTCCCGACAAGAATACTCGGCAAAACAGGAGAAAGTGTTTCGGTGCTGGCGATTGGGACGATGTTCAATGTTATCGAAAACCAGATAATGCTGCGCAAGTGTCTGCAATGGGGTGTTAATTACTGGGATACCGCATATGGGTATGCCGGCGGCAACAGCGAACTTGGAATTGGTAAATTCTTCAAAAAAAATCCGGAAAAACGAAAAGATGTATTCCTCGTCACCAAAGCTTCAGGTGCAAAAAACGCAGAAAGTGCAGAAAGCCGACTCCAGGAATCGCTCAAAAGATTAAACACCGATTACATTGATCTTTATTATGGCGTGCACGTTTTAAATGACATTTCACAGATGACCGATGAGCTTATCAAGTGGAGCGTCTCTGCAAAGAAACGCAAACTCATAAAACATTTCGGTTTCAGCACTCACAAAAACATGGCTGACAACCTGATGGCAGCTTCGAAGATGAAAGGCATTGACGCTATCCTGTCGGCATACAACTTCCGCCTTACAAAAGATCAGAAAATGCAGGACGCGATACAGGCATGTCACGAAGCCGGCATCGGATTAACCGCGATGAAAACTCAGGGGCTGAAAATCGAAAGCAAGGAAGACAAAAAACTTGCCGAACATTTTTTGAGCAGGGGTTTTACCGAGGGCCAGGCAAAAATAAAGCTAGTACTCGAAGACAAGAGAATCGCTTCGGCATGTGTTGGCAGAGGTAACCTCAGTCATCTTATACAAAACATCGCAGCGGTACTCGATAAGACAAAACTTGCAAAAGAAGACTTTGACTTTTTTGAACAATATGCACAAGAGACTGCTTGCGGCTATTGCGCTGCTTGCGGCCATATTTGCGATTCTGCGCTGCCCAATAGCCCTTACACAAGCGAAATACTGCGGTACATGATGTACTATAACAGTTACGGCGAGCCTGACTACGCAAAAGAGCTTTTCGCAAAAATACCTGCCGAAGTAAGAAATAATCTTCTTAATATTGATTATCGCCAGGCAGAAAAACGCTGTCCGCAGAATCTGCCTATCGCAAAGATCATCGCTGAAGCTGTTGAAAAACTTGCTTGATTAACAGAATGGAAAACCAAAAACTGAAAATAGACAGAAGAACCTTTATAAGCAAAACCGCTGCTGTGGGCGCAGGGCTGGTCCTTGTCGGCAATCAACTCGATATTTTAGCGAAAGAAAAAAACGTTCCGACTGTGCCCAAACGAAAGCTCGGCAAAACCGGTATAGAAATATCGACACTCGGTCTCGGCGGGGAGTTCAACTTTCTCGATAACCAGATAATCCTTAGAAAAGCCTATGACACGGGTGCAATATTCTGGGACACCGCCCCATTTTATGGCGGAGGTAACAGCGAACTCGGTATCGGTAAATTTTTTGAGAAAAAACCAGATGCGCGTAAAAATGTTTTGCTATGCACGAAAGGTTCGCGAGCCAAAGACATCAAGGACGCTGACAGAATCTTTCACAAATCCCTTCAAAGAATGAAAACTGACTATGTCGATCTTTACTGTGGTGTCCATGGCTTGGGAAAGATCGATCAGTTAACCGATGATATGAAAAACTGGGCTAAAAACGCTAAAGCCAAGGGGCTGATAAAAGCATTTGGATTCAGCACTCACAGGAATATGGCAGAGAACCTTCGCCGCGCTGCGAAACTCGGTTGGGTAGATTTTGTAATAACCAGCTACAATTTCAGACTCATGCAGGACGATGAAATCAACCAGGCAATAGAGGCCTGTTATAAAGCGGGCGTAGGCGTAATCGCGATGAAGACCCAGGGACACAGCCCGGGCAAATATATCGATGCCAATCAGGAGCTTGAATCAAAAGCAGACAAAAAGCTTATTGAGCACTTTTTGAAAATCGGCTTTAACGAAGGACAGGCTAAAATACAAGCTGTTCTCAAAAACCCATCTATCAGCTGCGCTTGCGTGGCGTGTAAGAATATCTCTATACTAAATTCAAATATCGAGGCAGTCAAAGAGCTTTCAAAACTGACTGACTGTGATATGAACGTATTAAAAGAATATGCCGAGACTACCTGCCAAGGCTATTGCATCGGTTGCGGACGATGTGAAAAGATTTTCCCCGAAACACCTTATATCGCAGATACTATGCGATTTCTGATGTACCACGACAGTTATGGCGAAAGAGCAAGAGCCAAAGAGCTGTTCGCGCAGATCCCTGTTGATATTAAAGCCAAAATGGCCAAAATAGACTACAGCCCCGCAGAGAAAACCTGCCCGCAAAACCTGCCAATTACCGAAATAATCACCCAGGCAACAAAAAGATTGTCGTAAAAAATATCGCTAAAAATAAGCCATAAAAGCTTTATTTTAAAGAACTTAAGAATCAATAACAATTTTTTCCTTGAATCAGCCATGCCTTTTTTGATATAATCAGACCATCGGGAAAGACATAATATTTGTTTTTAGAAGTGGGGATTTTGAAATGGCTGAAATGAAGAAATTTTATTACGAAAAATGGATACCTTTTACAATTAACAAAAGACGCATCCTGATTCTTGCGATCGCGAGTTACATCACTTTGTGCTGATTAAAATTTTTTGTTTCTAATAGTTTACCAATAACCAAAGCCGCTTACACCAAGCGGCTTTTTTAGTGCGCTTAGATGTTGACTTTTGGCAGAAATAAAATTAGGCTTAGTTGTTTGAAAATTGACAAGGAGAATTTTTATTATGCCGTTCACCCCCTATCATTTTGGACCAAGTGGTTTTGTCGCCCTTATTTTCAGAAAATGGATCGATGTGCCGGTTTTTATGCTGGCCAATATTGCCGTTGATATTGAAGTTCTCGTCATCGCATCTTTTGGTATAGGTTGGCCTTACCACAGATTCTGTCACAGCCTCATCGGTGGAATCGTTGTTGGGATCGCACTTGGGCTGTTAGCATATCCGTTTATGCCTTTTTTTAAATGGGCAATGAACCTTATCAAACTGTCCTACCAGAGCAGTTTAAAAAAATTAATAATCTCCGGCATCTTAGGAGTCTGGCTGCATGTGTTTATTGATGCAATCTACCACTGGGACTTGCGAATATTCTGGCCTTTAAAAGCAAGGCCTTTATACCATCTGCTGACAAAGCACCAGGTTAAACTCGGCTGTCTTATATTCTGGGTGCTGATGATAATCCCTTTTATTCTCAGCGTAAGACAATATTACAAAAACAAAACTCCCAAAAACACTACAAACCAGCAATAACATCAAAGTCAGTGTATGGCTTTATATATACCTGAAGCTTTTTTATTCGCATCCTTGGCTTGTTTTATTATAAGATTAATTGTATTTGAATCCATACTGAATTCTGGATATCTCTTAGCATAAAAAAGTGTGGTTTTGACTTTGGAAGTGGTCTTCTTGCTATAACTAATTATATTCTTGATTAAGTTATCACATTCCTTTCGCAATCTTTTCTTGTTTTTTTTTGCATTTAAATATCTGCGACGCCTCTCAAAGCGGTATCTTGTGTTACGCGAATCCAAACACGAATACTTGTAAATATCAACCTGATCACAAGCTGTCCTATATCTTGAAAACACATCCACAAGTTGCTTTTCGGAATTTTCAATAACTTTTACATGAGCATCGATATCTATCCATAAAGACTTGACTTTTTCTTTCGTAGATAAATATTTTTTTTGAACTCTCGCAATATGACGATCTTTGTTAACTTTGAATTTTTCTAATGAAAAATCCTTTGCAATTTGAGAATAGACATCGCTGATTTTATCAAAATTATTTGGATAATAAGCTTTGTTACAAGAGGCTACAATTTTATCAGTGGCATCTGATTTTTCTTTGATTATTGCCACAATTTTTGAACTCTGTGTTTTTTGAATTTTGTTGGCTATATTTAAGTCAAACTTTGACTCAAAACTCGAAAGGAAATCTTCTTCTATTCTACCAATTTCAAGGACTATAAGAAAAGGCCCCTGATTCGCATGTATATCTAATCTTTCTTTAACTGCATCAATTACAGATGGAGATGAAAAATCTCCATCTAAATAAAGAACAACAACTTTATTTCGTCTCCCTTCTAAGTTGTATTTTATTTCATAATCATTACAGTTTATATATCTTGCGTTAAATCCAGGTTTTGTACGTACAAGGGTTTTTTCCTGCTTCTTGATATTTGTGCAATAGCCAGCAAACGTCTTTTTGGTCTCTTTGTGGACAAAAGTATCTGCAAAAAGAATATTACTCATAATCAGCAAAAAAAATAAAACTCGCTGCATAACTAACCTCCGAATAATCAATTTACACAATTTAACTCAAGGTATCACTTTTTTAGTGCCGTATCAACGAAAAAACCAAAAGTATAAAACATCTTTTGAACTTGAATAATTTGCTTATTTGCGTATAATGTCGGTTTAAAATTTACTGGTTTTCAGGAAATAATGATATGTCAGAAGAAATAAAAGAGCAATTGAAGCAGTTAAGACGTGGCACAGCCGATGTTATCAGCGAAAAAGAGTTGCGGGAAAAATTAGCAAAATCAGCTCAGCAGTCAAAGCCTTTGCGTATCAAGCTTGGTCTGGATCCGACATCGCCTGATATTCATCTTGGCCATACCGTCGTCTTGCGGAAGATGAGACAGTTTCAGGACATGGGGCACACAGCGGTTCTTATCATCGGTGATTACACCGCAAGGATCGGCGACCCGACCGGACGCAACAGTACCCGCCCTGTTCTCTCGCCGCAGCAGATCGACAAAAATGCTAAAACGTATTTTGAGCAGGCCGGCAAAATTCTCGACACCAGTGAAGGCAAACTGGAAATCAGGTATAACAGCGAATGGTTGAGCGATCTGAAACTTGCCGATGTCATAAAGCTTACCGGTGTGATGACAGTTGCGAGGATGATGGAGAGGGATACTTTTGAGATAAGATATAAAAAAGGCGACCCCATCGGGCTCCATGAATTTTTATATCCGCTGATGCAAGGCTACGACTCGGTAATGATAAAAAGCGATGTCGAACTTGGCGGCACAGACCAGACGTTTAATAATCTCGTCGGAAGAGAGCTGCAAAGACTCAACGACCAGGCCCCTCAAATCGTTATGACGATGCCTATATTGGTGGGCCTTGACGGCACTGAAAAAATGAGCAAATCCAAAGGCAATTATATCGGCGTAACCGATGAGCCTAAAGATATGTTCGGAAAAGTGATGAGTATTCCCGATGAACTGATGGAAAATTATTTCACGCTTTTAACTGATATCTCCGAAGCAAAAATAGCTGAGCTGACAGACGCATCTAAAACACATCCTAAAGAAGCTAAAGTAACACTCGGCAAGATCATCGTAAATCAGTTTTATGATGAACAGGCAGCCCAAATGGCAGCGGAAGAATTTGAAAAGGTCTTCGCTAAAGGCCAGATGCCGGACGACATGCCGGAAGTTGAAATCACAGCAGAGCCGATCCTGGTAAATAAACTTCTCCTGACGTGTAAACTGGTATCCTCAGGCGGCGAGGGTAAACGCATGATCAAACAGTCGGCGGTCAGCATCAATGGTGAAAAAATAACCGACCCGACAATGGAAATAACGCCGAAAGATGCTATGATATTACAGGTAGGCAAACGAAAATTTGCAAAATTGAAAGTTCTATAAAATGAAAATACCTGAATTAAAAAATCCGGCAAAATATACTGGTCTTTATATCGTTGACTTCGGCGATTTTTCGAGTACCGGCTTTACTGCTAAGGAAGTAGCACAGTTAATAGAAAGCGAAAAGTATAAAGACTGCAAAGTCTATAAGATACACAATGCTTATCCCAACGGCAAAGTTGAGCTCAGGGGCGTGCAAAAAGAAATATTTCAGCTCGAATCCGGAATGTTTTTCTACAGCTATGACCAAATAAGTGCAACGAAAGATTATAAAAACCTGGTAGCTTTAGCAGTCAAAACTGCCCCGCCTTGCCAAAGTAAAATAGAGCTTTCAAAATACGAAGACGGCAAATATGTCATCGCTTATATATACCCCGCTGAATATGAAGACGAAGTAAGTCAATGGTTGATCGAAGGCGATTATAAAACCAAAGGCCCCGCAGAGGGCGGAACCAGCGCAGTTGGGAGATATTACGACAGCAAAGTTGAAACCATTGAAACTCATCAATTATTTGCCGCTGAGCCCCTTCAAAGTCGAACCGGTATCGAATTGGTTGAGAATCTAAAAGTTGCGCTGCAAAGATAGTCGTTCGCTCATTTAACCTGGAATAGTAAAATGGCCCGTCAAAAGAAAAAAAATAAATTCGTCGGGTTCTGGGTTGCTGTCCTGCTGCATTTTTTCAGCAGAAAAAAACATCCAATTATCGGCCAGGATCTAAAAAAAGCTGAATTCAAGACTGATAGCCGAGCTATCGGGGTAAATTTCAACGATAAGATACGCCGGGTTTTCAGACCAAAATGGCTTAAAAAACATACCCAGTCAAAATAATTTTCAAACCTTTATCGCTTAAGATCGTACTACTAATACAAGCAAGATGTTTTGCTACTAGTGAAAAACACTCTTCTCTTCTCCATCGCCCTGTTAAAAGCAGGGCGATCTTTATATGCAAATCGGACATAAGCCTTATCAAAGGCCTTTGCCGCAGCATTTTTTGTACTTCTTACCTGAGCCGCAAGGACATGGATCGTTTCTGCCGACTTTAGGTGTTTCAATTTTGATCTGCTTTGTTCTTCTTTCACCCTGAGGCACCTGTGCAGCAGCTCTTTGTTTTTCCGCCATTGCAAACTGGCTGACTTCATCGTGAGCAGCCTGACTGACATTCCAGATGCTTTTAGCTTTCGTACCTGCTTCGAGGTGAACTTTGAAAACAATATCTGTGATTCGCCCTTCGATAGTTTCGAGCATTTCCTGGAACATCCGATAGCCTTCACGTTTGTACTCGGTCTTAGGATCTTTTTCCGCAAACGACCGCATCCAGATACTATCTTTGACATGGTCCATATTACGCAGCTGATCTTTCCACGCTGAGTCATAAACCTGCAGCAGAATATACCTTTCCAGATCGCTAAGCTCTTTGCGCATGGATTCATCAGCCGCTCGATAAATTTCCCCACCATCTTCTGTGATATCATCGGCAGTTAAAGATGCCTCGAACCTGTCATTGAACCAGTTGATAAATTCATCCCGCCCCAAAGAGTTCTTTTTATCATCAATTATCTGCCCTAACTTTCCATTGTTATAGCTCTTGCTAAGTTCGAGCAATTGTCGATGCAGCTTTTGCGGGGTAACATCCTGCAATTTCCCGGCTGATAAATCCGCATCGTATTTTTTATTTGCCCATGTCGCCAAAGTTTCATAGCCATAGATATTGGGCCCTGACGGTCCAAACACCATGCTCATCGCAAATTCGACAGGGTATTCGATTTCCCTTTGTTTGTATTTTTCGTCGGCCTTTTCAACAAGCAGATCGTGTACCTCTTGAGATTTTAGTCTTTTTAACTTTTCGATGTCGAGCTTTATATCAAATCGGCCCTGTGCCCAGTCAAGAAGCGTACGAACTTTAAAATCAGCTTTTAAAAACTCCACTAAAGTAGAGCAGTCTTTTTTCTCAACCTGCTCAGCAGATGCTTCGATCAACTGCTCTTCAATTTTCTCAGGTGAAAGATTTTTAATTTTAGATGGGCTAAGATTAACCTTAAAGCTGCTCATTGCCCATTTCGAGAGTCCGGCAGTATCCCATGATGACGGATCGCTGTAATCTTCCAGATATTCACCGATAGAAAGTGAAATATTATTGGCAACGTCAGCTTTGGCAAGTTTCTTAATTTCAAACTCAATATCGCCAAGCTCCAGGCCTTTAATGTCAGGGGCCCTCAGATCAACGCCGAAATTCTTCGCCGACCATTCAGCAATACAGATATAAGGATAATCATCTTTTAAAATAGTATCGCAGCTTTTGGTTATCGCCGCTTCGATCATTTCCTGAATGATGCTCTTGAGGCCAATGCCGGCGAGAATATTTTTCCTTCTCGAATAGAAAATATTCCTCTGGTAATCCATTACCTCGTCATATTCGAGAACGCTTTTACGCATCTCGTAATTTCGCTGTTCAACTTTCTTCTGTACCTTGGCGATCTGCTTACTGATGAAAGGATGGTATATCGGCTCACCTTCCTCCCAACCGACCATTCTTAACAGCTTCGGTATTTTTTCTCCGCCAAAATAAATCAGTATCTCATCATCAAAACTCAAAAAGAACTGGCTCGAACCGGCATCTCCCTGTCTGCCGCATCGACCTCTGAGCTGATTATCGATTCTGCGGGCTTCGTGTCTTTCAGTACCGAGAATATGCAAACCGCCGATCTCGGCAACACCTTCGCCGAGTTTAATATCAGTACCTCGGCCAGCCATATTAGTTGCGATGGTGACATTACCTCTCATTTGCCCATTTCTTGCCTTATGCTGGAAGCCTGCTTTTGCTACGATAACGGCTTCTCTTTCGTGCTGCTTGGCGTTGAGGACTTCATGATCCAGACCATATTTTTTGTCAAGTGCACTTGAGATAGCTTCACTTTTTTCGATGCTGACAGTACCAACAAGAACAGGCCTGCCCAGAGAGCTTACCTCGTGTATCTCATCTACGATAGCATTGAATTTTTCCCGCATAGTTTTATAAATAACATCATTGCGATCGTCCCTGATACAAGGCTGGTTTGTCGGAATAACAATAACATCCAGGCCGTATATACTCATTAGCTCATCAGCTTCGGTCTCTGCGGTACCGGTCATACCGGCAAGCTGCTCATAAAGCTTAAAGAAATTCTGCAATGTCACGGTGGCAAGAGTCTGACTTTCTTCTTTTACAGTCACCGCCTCCTTAGCCTCAACTGCCTGGTGCAAACCATCGGACCATTGACGCCCTTCCATCAGTCGGCCCGTAAATTCATCGACTATGACAACCTTACCATCCATAACAACATAGTCTTTTTCCCTCTCGAATGTAACATGCGCCCGCAGACTTTGTTCAAGAAGGTGAGGCCATTCCATATTCGAGCCTGTAAAAAACGAACCAACACCAGCGATCTCCTGTGCCGAACCGATACCTTCATGAGTAAGATGTACAGATTTTTTGTCATACTCAACTTCGTAATACTGAGTAATACTTATTATCCGCTGGGATGCGGAATCCATTTCCTGCTGAGCTTTTTCAATTACCTGTTGAGCTTTTTCAACTCTTTCGGGATTCTTTTCTTTTTTAGCTTCAGCCATTTCTCCCTGAGCATTTGCTATTATTTTTTCACAGCTGTCAATTTTATTCTTTATACTGTCGTAACCGCTCTGCAGCGACATGAGTTTTCTGGCGACCTGGTCAGCTTTTTTATACCTGGTGACATCATCGAACGCCGGCCCTGATATGATCAAAGGAGTTCTTGCCTCATCGATTAGAATTGAGTCAACCTCATCGATCAAAGCATATTCCAGATTGCCCTGCACCATTTGCCCAAGTGATATTTTCATATTGTCACGCAGATAGTCAAAGCCGAACTCGTTATTTGTGCCGTAAGTTATATCACTTTCGTACTGCTGCCTTCTGGCATCGCCTGCGGTGTCCATGTCAGCCTGTATCGCACCGACTGTCAAACCGAGAAACTCGTACACAGGCTTCATCCACTCGGCATCACGTTTTGCAAGGTAGTCATTTACCGTAACAATATGAACTTTTTTACCGCTCAGGTAAACCAGATATGACGCTAATGTAGCGACAAGCGTTTTTCCCTCACCGGTTGCCATTTCCGCTACTTTGCCCTGGTAAAGAACATTACCGCCGACAAGCTGGACATCAAAATGTCTCATCTGAATATTTCTTCTGGCTACTTCTCTTACGACAGCAAAAGCCTGTGGAACTATCTCGTCAGGTGCCGTACCATTATTAAGCATAGCTTTAAATTCCGCGGTCTTACCCCTGAGTTGCTCATCACTAAGCTGTTTCATCTCCGGCTCAAACTCCCCCGCCTGCAAAGCAATGTTCATGTAAGCTTTAACTATACGCTGATTACGAGAACCGAATATCTTAACGAGAATTTTGCTGAACTTTTCAAATGCCATAGATACTAATCCCAATTGAATTTTACCATTTATCCGCGGGTATCCCAACATATCGGGATACTACCTTTAAGGGTATAGGCCGATCTAAAAATATAAACAGTCAAATAGTTATTTCGCTCTTGTAAGATATTCACCGGTTCTGGTGTCTATCCTGAGAATCTCACCAATTTTAATAAAAGGCGGAACCTGAACCACCAGACCGGTTTCAAGAGTCGCAGGCTTATACTGGTTAGTCGCAGTAGCGCCTTTGATCTCCGGAGCAGTATCTGTCACCTCAAGATCAACCGTATTCGGCAAATTCACTATTACAGGCTTGCCCTCATACATTGAAACTTCCAGCTGAGTATTAGGCTTAAGGTATTTACTTCCATCGCCGAAAGCATCATCATCAAGGCTAAGCTGTTCATAATTGTTTGTATCCATCAAAACATGCTCGGTGCCCGATGAGTAAAGATATTCGTATTTTATTTTATCAAGGTACGCATCTTCAACAGACTCATCGCTTCTAAGACGAATATTCTGAATAGAACCATCCTCCAGCTTCTTTATTTTTGTCTGGAAAACAGCACCGCCCTTGCCGAGTTTTACGTGCTGATAATCAACGATCCAGTAAAGTTTGCCATCGACCAGTATAGTCTGGCCTTTCTTCATTTCTGATGCTTTCATTTATTGCTCCAACAATAATTATTTCTAAAATATACTACTCACAACTAAAAGTTTTTTCGTTTATCCGCGGGTAAATAACTTTGAAACAACATTTTATAACTTTCCTCGCGGAAATTTCTTACCCTGAAGGGTATATACAAGCCGTAAGTATCGCAAAATAAGGATAATATGTCAAGACATCTGTGAAACTGGTATTTTGCTTGCATTAAGGCAGGGATTATGGTATAATTCTGGCGTTTTCAGCGGAGGGGAGAGTGGTCTATGCTTCCCTCCCATTTTTCTTAATTATATTTTTTAAAGTAATCTTTTAGGAGGTTTTGCTATGAAAAAAATAATTTTGATTTTGGCTGTAGTTCTAATTGCATTTTCAACAAAACAGGCTCTTGCTGCTTGTCCTTCTGCTGATTTAACGGGTGACTGTAAGATTGACTTCGATGATTTTGCGGTGCTTGTATCGCAATGGCTGGATGAAGGCGTACCTGAACCAAACGGTATGGTCTGGGAGGATATAAACGACCCGGGTGTATCAGGCCATGAAGGCTTTATTGGCGAAATGAGCAAATACGAAACGACCAACGCTCAGTATTGCCAGTTCCTAAACACTGCCTTTGCAACCGGGGATGTGGTTGTTGATGGTAATTATGTCAAGGGAGCCGATGGTTCAAATAGCGGAGTGGATTTTGTCGGTCAGACATATTATTACCTTGCTGGTATAGGCTATACTTACAATGGAGCAACCAGCGGCGGAGCAGCAAGGATAAACTTCAGTGGCGGTGCATTCACCGTTGACAGCAGTTTTGATAATCATCCTGTAACCTATGTAAGCTGGTATGGTTCAACAGCTTTTTGCAACTATTACGGGTACAGACTGCCCACCGAATGGCAGTGGCAGGCGGTAGCTGACTATGACGGTAGTTATACTTATGGTTGCGGCACGACCATCAATAACAATATTGCTAACTATTATGGTTCGACACATCCTGATGGCACTACTGTTGTTGGCAGTTTTGGTACTTACGGTTACGGAATGTGCGATATGACAGGCAATGTTTTGGAATGGACAGATAGTCTCTATCTTAGCGGCAGCAATCGCATCATCCGTAGCAGCCATTGGTACAACGGCGCCATCTACTGTACTGTTGAGTGGTGGAACATCGGCAACCCGCTCAACACGAACTACACCGTAGGATTTCGTGTCTGTCGTTGAGTTCTGTTTCCTGCATATTTGGCGGTATGACCAAAATGTAATTGCAAGGGATGCTGTTTGG
>CAYZEH010000027.1:0-9853 GCA_964477135.1 uncultured Pirellulales bacterium
TTTTTTACCCTCAGCAAGATCGATAATGCCGTAAGTAGATTTGCTTTTATAAATAACTTTCTTACCGTCAGCTGACAAACTATAATCATTAATCCCACTAATTACAGTTTTGCTTTCTCGTTCTTTCAGGTCGTAATAACACAGACTTCCCTTTGCCTCATCTGATTTAGCAGCACCAGCAGCAGGGTTTTTCTGATAAACAACTTTGCCCTCAACCGTCGCAAGCATACCAAAATTACCAGCCTCTATCGGCAGCTCAACTACCCTCCGCTCAAACCCATCAAAATCAATTTCAACCGAGTTAGCTTCTTTTACCTGGCCATCTTCGTTTACATCATTACAGTCTTCCTTATCGCTGTCTTTCTCATCATCCTCTTTTTTCTTATCAGAATTTTTCTTATCCTTTCCTGGCTCTTCTTCATCGCTTCTTGGCTTAAGCAAAGATTCTACATCTTTCCGCAAAGTAGCTGCATATATACCGGTAGAGTTCGGATACACCCATGTCGCATCCATGTCACTATACACCGCCTTGAAAGTTCTGTTGGAATAGAAGAAAAGGTATTTACCCTCAGTATCAAACACAGGATACGAATCATCATAGAAGCCGCTTGTCACTTTATGAATTTCCTTAGATTCGCTGTCATATATCATAATAGCGTTTTGCTTTGTATCCTGATACTTTGAATATGCCAACCATCGGCTGTCAGACGACCATGAATACGAAGGCTTAGTAGAGGACTCATCGTAATACAGCAAATTAACCCTATCTACAAACGTCATCGCCTTATCTGCAATATCAACAATGTATATTCGTCCACTCTTATCAATGAAAGCAATCTTGCTGCTGTCAGGCGACCACACAGGATTATATCTAAAAGCATCGCAGCCCGTCGTAATCTGCTGCGCTTTTGTTTTGCCGTCAGCTGCCAAAACATACAACTCATATTCCCCGCTCTTATCAGAAAAATATGTAATACTGTTACTGTCAGGCGACCATACAGGAAATCTTTCCGCTGACCCTGAAGTATTAGTAATGTTTCTCACGCTGCCGTACTTTTGAGGCACAGTGAATATTTCACCTCGTGCTTCAAACAACGCTCTTTTGCCGGTAGGTGACAATTTGAAATGAAGGATATTCTTCGATGCGTCTTTAAGCGATTTCCTCGCCTTAGGCAAATCCGCGGGAACCTTTATCTCAAGAGCCTTTGCCTGCTCTGTTGCCAGATCAAGCAAATAAAGTTTTCCGCCATTCTCGAAAACAATATCGCCAGGCCCCAAGCTTGGCCATTTCACATCGAAGTCTTTAAATTTGGTTATCTGTTTGACTTTTTTATTCTTAATATTAAGAGTCCAGATATTAAGCCTTTTGTGTTCGTCACGGTCAGAAAGAAAATAAACCGTATCGCCATGCCACATAGGTACTGCGTCTGTACCATCAAAGTCGGTTATTTTTTCTGAAACTTCTTTTTCAAAATCGTATAACCAAAGATCGCTTGCCATCCCGCCCCGATAGCGTTTCCAGTTCCGAGTCTCTCGTGAGATTATTTGAAAGACCATTTTACTTGCATCTGCATTAAAACTCGCCAATTCGCCATAAGGCAGCTTAATTTTTTCAGCCAACCCACCCTCAACAGATTGTTTGTAAAACTGATTGAACCGGGTTCTTGCGCTTTGCATCGTTGAACGGTACAAAATATTCTTCCCATCCGGATACCAGTCCACAACAATATCGCCCGAGCTGTGATGGGTAAGCCTTACAGGCGAGCCTCCTTTGGAATTCATTGTATATACATCCGTGTTGCCGTCATAGTTGCCGCTGAAAGCAATTGTCTGACCATCAGGAGAAAATTTCGGGAACTGCTCTCTCGCCGGCGAAGAGGTTAATCTCGCAGCAAGCCCGCCCTGCTTATCAACTCTCCAGAGATCACCTGCATACAAAAACACTATTGCCTCTTCGCTGACATCAGGAAAACGAAGCATCCTGGCATTGGGCATAGCAACTTCCCCAGCCACATTTAACGAGCAACAAAATAATAAAGCCAATAAGATCAATACACGTTTCATTTTAATTTTCCTCACCAATACTTTCATAAAAACACCTAAACAATAACCTTACAGGCTCTTAATACCCTGTAAGAACAAAACATAATCAAAATCGTAAATTCTAATGAGAGCCCATACCTGCCTCGGTAAGCTTTCGAGTATAAAACGCAGGCGTAATAGGAATACAGAAATTACTATTTAAACCTGAACGCATTATCCTTCCGAAAAAGCTGGGCTCTTATTTTTAATTTCACTTAATCATTATTCATCTTGGCAGTTGAAATACGATACAACCAATATCCGATACCTATCAGCAAAAATATCCCAGGCCAAGGCCCTAAAGGATTATTCATAATAGCTAATACGTCAGGCCTGCCTGTTATCACTATTGGAACCGCCAGCAGAATACCAACTAATGCCTCGCCCGTGATCAACCCCGAAGCAAGCAGCAATCCTTTTCTCTGGCCATCCTCTGCCTGCTGTGAAGAGAACTTCTTCTTGCTCTGATAACTCTTAACAAGATAACTAATTACCCCGCCCGCGAAGATCGGCACAGACAATTCAAAAGGCAGATATATTCCTATCGCGACAGCAAGTATCGGCACACGGAAAGAACTTTTCCTATGTTGAAGATATTCATCTATCGCCACAACCACAACCGCCGCTGCTATTCCGATCCAGACAAACACCCAGGGCAGATCACCTGTGAACACTCCCTTTGCCACCGAAGCCATTAAATTTGCCTGCGCTGCTATCAACGGGTTCGCCTGCGCAGAACTGTGCCCCGCAAAACCATATGCCCTGAACAAAAGCATCAAAATCGGAGCCATCACCAACGCCGCAGATACTGTCCCCACCATCTGCATTACCTGCTGTTTCCATGGGGTAGCTCTTAGAATATAACCCGCCTTCAGGTCCTGCATATTATCTCCCGCAATCGCAGCTGCGCAACAAACCACTGAGCCGATGATAATCGCGGCCGGTGGTCCGTTCTTGGCATCTTTGCCCATCAAAAGCAAAAGCAATAAAGCCGAAACCAAAACCGTAGCGATAGTCACTCCTGATATCGGGTTATTTGAAGAGCCAACGATACCAGCCATATACCCCGCCACTGCCGAAAACAAAAAACCCGTAAACAGCATGATTACTGCCATCGTAATAGAAACAGCAACATCGCAAACAAATATCTGATAAACAAGGAACAAAGGCACAACCGAAGCCACTATCAAAGCGATGATCCATTTCATCGGGATGTCTTTCTCCGCCGGATCGATGTCAACTTTGCCGTCTTTTAGTTTGCTGTAAGCTTTAAGCCCGCTGGTCACACCTGCAAATATCGAACCTCTCAGTTTTACTATTGTCCAAAGCCCACCGATAAGCATCCCACCGACACCTATATAACGTGTTTTCGTCGACCATATCTGGTGAGCCCAATCTATCGCGGAAATTTCTTTGCCGTTAACCAAAGGACAACTCTCGAAAGCCGCACAAACAGGAACCGCGACAAGCCAGTTGGCTGCCCCGCCGAGAAAGATAAGAACAGCTATGTTAATGCCGACAATATAACCAACTGATAAAAGTGCCGGGCTCAGGTTTGAACCGAAATATGCAATGCTGCCTTTAACAACACCTGCTGCTTCAACTGTTTCCGACCATATCCGAAAACCCGAAGCGCCAAGCTTGAAAAGACCACCCGCGATAGCAGCCTGGGCAATATGTTTTACACCCCCGCCCCCTTTTTGTCCCGACTTAAGAACTTCCGCCGTCGCTATACCTTCCGGAAATTTCAGTTTGCTTTCAACTATCAAAGCCCGTCTTAAAGGTATGGTAAATAACACCCCTAAAAGCCCACCGAAACCTGCGATAACCGTCACCCAGAAAAAATTAAACTCCTGCCAGTAATCCATTATCACCAAAGCCGGCAACGTAAAAATAACCCCTGCTGCGAGAGACTCCCCCGCAGAAGCCGCAGTCTGAACAATATTATTCTCAAGTATATTGCTCTTTCTGAAAAGCCTCAACACACCCATAGAAACAACCGCTGCCGGTATCGAAGCCGAAACCGTCATACCTGCAAAAAGCCCCAGATAAGCATTGGCAGCTGCAAGTATAACCGAAAGCAAAATACCCAGACCTATCGCTTTGATTGTTATTTCCGGCAAAGATTTGTTATCAGAATCCATTCATGTCCTCTAAAAATCTATTTTAAACTTAATTTTCCAAGGTCACTTTCAAAATTGCTCAGAACATTTTCCATGCACTTGCCATAACCACTAACAAGCTCCTCGGGACTTGCAGCCGCAACTTCAATTTTCTCTTCATAGCCTTTATTCAACATAATCACAGGCTCGCCTTTGGTTTCTTTAATCAGATAAAACCTTATTTTCATAACAGCCCAAGCCAAATCATTTTCAGCAAAGTCACCATACAAATTTATAATATTTCCTTCAAGTACATAATCAGCAGATGCTATGCTTGAAGTGTTGAGCACATTTTCAAAAATCCCTGATTTTTCAAGCCAGTTTCGACACTGCTGGCTAATCAACACCTCCGGACTGCTAATAAACCGGTTATAATAATCGTACTCATAGTCTTTGCTTTGTTTTTTATAAACAAAATTGCTGCTGTTAAAAGGAAAAGCCATCCTAAATGTTTTAACGCAGATATTTCCGCCAATAGTGTCAGCCTTTAGCGTTGCCCTGTCTGCTTCAAACATAAAATAACGCACCGCATCCGATGATCTGTCTCCGCCACATCCCGTAAACAAAGGCAATACAAACATCATAATTGTAAATAAAGATAATGGTATTAGCTTTTTCATTTCTTATAAACCTCCGATTTTGAAGGCGGCTTCGAAAAAACCGCTTTTGATGGATGAACTTTTAAGTCCTGTACCAATTCTTTGAGCATTACAGAAGCTGTCTTAATATTGCTGATGATCTCGGCAATATCTGGTTTTCCTGTAGTAATAAGGCCGTCAATATTTGAAATGGTTTTATCGAGTCGACCTATAGCTTGTTTTATCGTAGCACCCCCGGGCTTTGCACCAGCTACGCCTATTAATTTTCTGATATCGGAATTAGTCTGACGTATTTCAGCAAAAAACTCCCTGACCTGCTCGCTTAACTGCGGAACTTTCGCGTCCTTAACATTTGTATTTAAAGTAATAATAAGTTCTTCAGTATTTTTGATAAGCCCTTCAAAATCCATATTTGAAAGCCTGCGAAAAGCATTCTCCGCAGACTCAATAAAAGTGCTGAGCAGACTCGGCGCCGAAGGCAGATAGAAATTTTCAGGTTCCCAGACGATCTTCATCGGCGGATGTTGATTTGGGTCAACAAAATCGGTCTCAAGCCACGCAACCCCCGTCAACGCCTGCGAAGTTAATCTTACCCTGAAATCATGCTCCCTCAAACCGGTAAGAAACTTTACAGCATCCTGCTGGTTTTTATCTTTTATAAAAGCATTGTTTACAGACATGATGACCATCACATATCCGCTGTAATCAACGCTATATTTAATTGTCTTGCCAATCTCATATTCATCCATGACAAACGTTATTTTTTGAACCTGTCCGATCTTGACGCCGCGATATTTTACAGGCGAACCGATATCCAGGCCTTGAACGGACTCGTCAAGATACGTTTCGAAATATATCTTTTCCTGAAAAAAATTACCGCTGCCAAATATTATCACACATGTCACTATCAAAGCTACAGATGCAATAACAAACAGACCTATTTTAAAATAATTCGCTTTTGTCGCCATTTTACCGATCCATTAAAATTTTAATTTTATTGCTCCAATGAAGACTTCCTGTGGAAAAACTGCTGTACGAACGGGTTGTCACTGCTTTGTTTAAGCTCGGCAGGACTGCCCTGAGCAATTATCTTTTTCGTATTTTTATCAAGCATTATAACTCTGTCGGCAACAGCAAAAATACTCGCCAGTTCATGAGTCACAATTACAAAAGTTACATTAAGACTTTTGGACAGATCTATTATCAAATCATCAAGCTGCGCCGACGTAACCGGATCAAGCCCAGCAGAAGGCTCATCGAGAAAAATAATATCCGGATCCAGCGCCATCGCTCTTGCGATAGCAACCCTTTTTACCATCCCGCCGCTAAGCTCAGCAGGCATTAATTCGCCGCAACCCTCAAGACCCACAAGTTTCAGCTTCATATCGCAAACAGTATCGATAATATTCAAAGGCAAAGTTGTAAATTCCTGCAGAACAAGCCTGAGATTTTCTCTCACCGTCATCGATCCGAAAAGAGCACCGCTTTGATAAGTAACACCGAATTTCTGCAACAGCTGCCTTTTTTGCTTAGAATTTGCTGAGATAATGTTAATGCCATCGATTGTTATTTCACCTGCCATAGGTTCGTAAAGGCCTATCATGTGCTTCAGCAATGTACTTTTGCCGCAACCTGAACCCCCTAAAATAACAAAAACCTCACCTGCAAAAACATCAAAAGATATATCATCGAGAACAATATTATCCTGATAACCAGCGGTCAGATTTCTGACTTCTATTATTGAATCGGTTTTTTGCGCCATAATTTAAATATCCAGAAAATAATAAATAACCGCAAAAACACCTTCCGCTATCACAGTTAAAACGATCCCGCTTACCACTGCCCTGGTTGCCGCAATACCCACTGCCTGAGAACCCTGTTTAGTCTGAAAACCTCTGCGACAACCAATCGCCGAAATTAAAACACCGAAGACGGCCGCTTTTACAAAACCACCAATAAAGCCCGGCATATCCGCAGCCGAAACCACCTGATTATAGTAAGTTACCAGGGGAAACCCCATAACCAGCATTACAATACCAGCACCTATCAAACCGAACAGCGAAGTAAAAATACTAAGCAGCGGAACTACAAAAAAACCCGCTATCACACGCGGCACCGCAAGGAATCTTACAGGTTCAAACCCCATAGTCTTTAACGCATCGATCTCTTCATTAATTTTCATAGTCCCCAGCTCTGCCGCAAAAGCCGAACCGCTTCTCGCAGCAAATATTATCGCCGTCATGAAAGGCCCCATTACCCGCAAAAGAGATATCGTCACCAGATCAGCCGTATATATTTCCGCGGCAAAAAGCTTCAATGTTATCGCAGCCTGAAACGCAAGTATCAAACCAAAAAGAAAACCAATAAGCGAGACTATACCAAAAGCATTCACACCGGCAAGCTCAGCTATTACAAAAGTATCTTTCAATCGCAATCTTCTCGGCTTTAAAAGTATCGAGCAAAAAGCACTGGTAAGCTCACCCGTAAAGCTGACAAAATCAAATACCTCCTTAAACAGTAAACAAGCACCCCTGCCTGTGCTGTTTATAAAACCGGATATCGGATTAATTGTTGGTTTGGTTTTCTTATGTTGCTCTGTCTTAAGTCTTTCAAGCAAAGATTTGAAATCTTCCCGCAGATTCTGGATAGTCAGTTTATATGACTTTTTTTGCTGCTGTGCTAAAAGCCAGGAAAACAAAGCAACACCTGCGACATCACAGTAATTAACTTCGCTTGCATCGATAATCACTTCGCCGGGAGAATGTTTTTTTATTTGCCTTGTGATAGAAAAATACAGACCGCCGCTGTTATAGGAATCGACTCTGCCGCAAAGCCTCACCCGCAACCCTCGACCAACCAATTCGAAATCAACATGTGTCCCTTTGTTATTTTCTACACCTGAACTCATAAATTGCTGATATCTCCTTATAGCCGCAATCTTAACCGGCACATATAATCTCAATTTCCACTTAATTTATCAAGTTTTTTAATTCCATGCTGATTTCGCTTCAAAACACCCTCTTTAGACCATAAATAGCAAAATAATGCAAAAATAAAACTCAGGCCTTATATTGTCGATGCGTTACTAAAACGATAATAGAATCAGCTTGAAAAAGTTTTTTTTGTGATTATAGAATTTGATGTTGATATAAGGATTTTTTATATGAAGCTTGATCCAACAAAGATGAAGGACTGGCAAATTGCCTTAGAAGCTGAAAAAACCATGAAACCGGTAGCCCGGTTAGCTCAGGAGATCGGCATAAATCCTGATGAATTGATCCCTGTCGGAAGACAGCTTGCAAAAATCGACTACCAAAAAGTTCTGCAAAGATTGCCCGAAAATAAAAATTCAAAATACATAGATGTTACCGCCATAACACCAACCCCTCTGGGTGAAGGCAAAACAACCACTGTCATAGGTCTTATCGAAGGTCTTGGAAAGCTCGGTAAAAAAGTTACCGGAGCTATCAGACAACCAAGCAGTGGCCCAACTTTCAATATTAAAGGCTCTGCTGCAGGAGGTGGATTAGCACAGTGCATTCCGCTTGTCCCCTTTTCGATAAGATTTACCGGCGATATGGACTGCATAACAAACGCACACAACCTTGCAATGGTTGCCCTGACAGCGAGAATGCAGCACGAAAGAAACTACGACGACCAAACTTTGGCAAAGAGAAATCTCAAAAGGCTTGATATCGACCCCGAAAGAGTCCAGATAAAATGGGTCATCGATTTTTGTGCGCAGTCACTTAGAAATATTACTATCGGCAAAGGTTCAAAAATGGACGGCTTTGAAATGGATTCAGGCTTTGCCATCTCCGTTTCATCTGAACTTATGTCAATACTCGCTATCGCTAAAGACCTTAAAGACATGAGACAGCGCATCGCAAAAATGGTCGTCGCCTATGACAAAAAAGGAAATGAAGTTACCACCGCTGACCTGGAAGTCGACGGCGCAATGGCTGCATGGATGGTCGAGACGTTAAATCCAAGTATGATACAGACAATAGAAGGACAACCGGTATTCGTTCACGCAGGGCCCTTTGCAAATATCTCTATCGGTCAAAGTTCTATCATCGCCGACAGACTCGCAACGAGACTTTCTGAATACCATGTCACCGAGAGCGGCTTCGCAGCAGATATCGGATTTGAAAAATTCTGGAATCTCAAATGCAGACAAAGCGGCCTAAAACCGGACGCTGTAGTTATAGTCGCCACCATAAGAGCATTAAAAATGCACGGCGGCGGAGACGCTGTCAAACCAGGCAAACCATTAGCCGAAGAATACACAAAAGAAAACCTTGAGTTAGTCGAAAAGGGATGTGAAAACCTCATCGCCCATATAAACATCGTTAAAAAAAGCGGCGTCAGACCAATAGTTTGCCTTAACGGCTTTTGTACCGACACACAGGCGGAAATCGACCTCGTAAGAAAAATAGCAGAGGAAAACGGAGCTTTGGCTGCATATTCAGACCATTGGCTAAAAGGCGGAGACGGTGCAATCGAACTTGCTGAAATGGTTATCGCCGCTTGTCAGGAAAATCACCGCAATTTCAAATTCCTGTATGACCTTGATACGCCGTTAACAAAAAAGATCGAATTGATAGCGAAAGAAATTTACGGCGCAGATGGCGTAACGTATACCAAAGAAGCTGCTGAAAAAGCTAAAATGCTTGAAAATGACCCAACAGTTAAAAATTTCGGTACCTGCATGGTGAAAACTCAACTCAGCCTTTCGCACGATCCCGATCTCAAAGGAAGACCCACAGGATGGAAGCTTCCCATACGAGACTTTTTAGTGTATAAAGGAGCTGGTTTTGTGGTTCCGATTGCCGGCGATATCAAACTGATGCCCGGAACCGGCTCCAATCCCGGATTCCGGAATATCGATGTTGATGTCGAAACAGGTAATGTAACCGGAATGTTTTGATTTTTGAATAACAAAAAAAACGGAGTGAATAAATGACAGCGAAAATTATTGACGGCAAACAAACTGCTGCTGATATGAGG
>CAYZEH010000027.1:9953-20106 GCA_964477135.1 uncultured Pirellulales bacterium
AAGCATATCGACGAATCAAAAGTGCTGCTCGCGATAAAACCTGAAAAAGACGTTGACGGCTTCCACCCGATAAATATCGGCAAAATGGTCGCAGGCGAAAAAGCATTCCTGCCCTGCACACCCAACGGCATAATCCAACTCCTAAAAAGAAGCAACGTAAAAACCGAAGGCGCAGAAGTAGTCGTAATAGGCAGAAGCAACATAGTGGGCAAACCAATCGCAAACATGCTAATCCAGAAAAAAGATACCGGCAATGCCACCGTTACTGTTTGTCATACCAGAACAAAGAATCTGGCCGACCACGTCAAACGTGCCGACATCATCATAGCAGCAGCAGGCAGACCAAACACCGTAACCGCCGACATGGTTAAACAAGGCGCCGTAGTAATAGATGTAGGCGTAAACCGTGTTGAAGACTCCACCAAAAAAAGAGGATACCGCTTAGTAGGCGATGTAGATTTCGAAGCCGTAAAAGAAATAGCCTCACTGATAACTCCCGTCCCGGGCGGCGTAGGCCCCATGACAATTACAATGCTGCTATACAACACCGTAGAATCCGCAAAATCCGCAGCAGAGTGGCATAACCAAAGAATTTTACGCCCGTCTTAGGGGGATACCGAAGATTAACGCAACAATCTAAAACTTCATCCCCACGAGGTTCCAGCCCCCAAACCATTGCAAAATTATCCTATAATTGTTATTGACTCACACTTGTTAATCAACTAAACTCACGGTAATCGGTTGCTCACAAACTCATGATTTGGGTCTGAGCGGGTTCAATAAAAGGTTTATAACTGCTGTTGTTTGAGTGATTTAAAATGACACATGATGATATAGCAAAGGCTTCACAAAAATTAGATATCGAGTTGCCTGCGCTTAAAAAAGCTGCAAATGATTCTGAGCAAACCATAGAGGATTACAAAAGTCGCTTTAATGAGATTTTAGGACAACAATTCCTAGCTGACCATGAAAAAAATACCGATGTTATTCTACTTGGTTCTATCGCAAGACGGGAAAGTAGCTCTGCTTCAGATTGCGATTACTACATTTTACAAAATGGAGCCCCTCCAGAAATAACACGTAAGTTGATTAAAACTGCAGAAAATATACGCAAGGAATTTAGTATTGAAGAGCCTGGTGGGCAAGGCGTATTCGGAAAAATAGTAATAGCAGCAAATCTTTATGAAAGTATTGGCCTTGAAATAGACTCTAATGCTAATATGACGCGACGAATCCTTCTTTTGACTGAATCTGAGCCAGTTACTAATGGCAAAACCCATGAAGAGGTCACTAACCATATTCTACACAGGTATTGCTCGGATTTTCTGCCACCCAACCATAAAAAAGACCATCCTGTAAGAGTACCGAGGTATTTACTTAACGACTTGGTACGTTATTGGAGAACAATGGCTGTAGATTTTGGAACAAAACGTTGGAATACCTCAAGAGATCAAACGAATGTAAGACTCGCTAAATTAATGGTCACACGTAAAATTTTGTTTGCAGGACCTTTAGCAACTTTACTTTTGGTGCCAAAAAAAGTTCAAAAAAATGAAGACCTCCATCGATATCTAATAAAATCACTTAAACCCTCCCCCTTAGCTCAATTAGCAAGCACTGTAAATTTATTGTGTGACACCTCAAAAGATGCTCTGAAAGATCTGTTAATAAACTATGATGAATTTATCAAAATTCTCAGTTCAGAAGGAGAAAGGAAAATATTGCAAAGTCATGGAAAAGGTAAAGGACAGCAGAGTGAAACATGGGATAAATGCAAGAAAATAGGCGAGACGATTCAAAAAAGTCTCGAAATAATATTTTATGATGATGAACTACTCAAACAAAACTTTCGTAGATATAGTGTGTTTTAAACAAGGAGGCAACAAAAAATGAATCATTTAAAAGATTTCACTTCGTCATTAACGGAATTACCAGAAGTCAATGCTACAGTGGAGCGGTGGATGTATGGGACGAGAGAACTGGAGCGCAGAATGTCTGAACGAATCGTTTCTTTGTGCCGCTATTTTAAAAGAATACCTGAGGATTCCCTGTCAGACTACGTAGATGCCTTATCTGAAGCTTTAGATAATGATAAACTGGAAAGCGAATTTCTCAAATCAGAACATCTCAATGAAAGCATAATGAATCTTATTGATCACCTGAAAAACTCAGATGATTCTGTAAAAGTAAAAAAAGCTGACTTAATAGATAAGAAGGTTCACGAGAAATTTCAAATTAATGAATAGCATCTGTATTTGGTGATTTAATATAAGAACAAAGAAAGGTTTTTTATAATGAAGTTTTTCGTTTCGGGAAAGGTGGGGGATGATAACATTACTAAGATGGTAATGGAGGCCCTAAAAAATGCTGGGCATGAAATTACATTTGATTGGACTACCATTAAACATCTTAGGCCTTATGACAAAAACGCAGCGGCATCCCGAGATGCTGCGGTCAGTGAAAGCCGTGGTGTTAAGAATGCAGACGTGCTCATAATAATTGCACATGACAAAGGTATCGGAATGTATGTTGAACTTGGCATAGCAATAGGAGTGGGACTACCCATTCGTGTGGTCACAAAAGTAGAAAGTCGAACAATGTTCTTTCACCACCCATTGGTAAAAAAAGTCAGTAGTATTGACGAAGTTATTGAAGAGTTCTCTTGAAAATCTAATCTAAAATCCCAAAAAAAGTTAGCCCTGCGATTCATTCGCAGGGTTTTACCTCCGCCAACTTAATCCAAGTAACAACTACTTTCCCTTCTAAAACACAAAACTATAAAGATCAGCATCCTTAAGCACAAGCCGAACAGCCTTGCCCTGCAGCGCCCCACATCAATGCATCCGCCATCTGTTTAGCACCGCAACCAAGCAAAAATCACTTTTCTCCGAAATTCAATCTCATTTCTAAAACAAAAAAACAAAAAGTTTCAAAAAGTGTAAAAAAGTCAAAAAAAGCAAAAAATCGTCGCAAAAAGTTTAAAAAAGTCGTAAAAAGTAAATTTTTTGAACCACCATTCACCACCAAAACCTCTGAAAACCATGAACCCAATGTGGTTCATGGCCAAAATACCCCCAAATATCATCCCTGCCGACAGCTCCCATCCCAAAAATACATCAACGACAAGTCTCAAATCCTACCCTGCACAATTTTGCCTACTTATCAAACGGTATCTACTTTTTCTCTGGTTATCTTAGCACCAACCTGGTTAAGCCTTTTTTCGATTTGTTCATAACCCCGGTCGATATGATAAACACGATTGACAATAGTCGTCCCTTCCGCAGCCATCCCCGCTAACACCAGTGCCGCCGAGGCCCTCAGATCAGACGCCATCACCGGTGCAGCCACCAGCTTTTTAACACCCGCGATAATAACAATATTGCCTTCTTTTCTAAGATTCGCCCCCATACGATTCAGTTCTGCAACGTGCATATACCTGTCCGGAAATATTTTTTCTATCACAATACTGTTGCCGTCACCCAATGCAAGCATCGCCATAAATTGTGCCTGCAAGTCAGTCGGAAACCCCGGGTGAGGCTGGGTCGTAATATCAGCTGTCCCTATAGGTGCGTTTCTTGATATCACGCAACCATTGCCCGCCGGTTCGACAATAACACCAACAGATCGCAGCATAACCACCGCTGCCATTAAATCTTCAAGCCTGCAATTATCAACTTTCAACTCACTTGCCGTGATCGCAGCAGCAACCATAAAAGTACCCGCCTCTATTCGGTCGGCAATAACCTCATACTCAACAGCCTTCAATTCCTTAACCCCTTCGATCACTAATCTTGGTGAACCAATACCGGTGATCTTTGCCCCCATTTTATTAAGAAAGTTCGCCAGATCTGAAATCTCAGGCTCACACGCCGCCGATTCTATTACAGTCCTGCCTTTTGCCAGAGTAGCAGCCGTCAACACGTTAGCCGTTCCCAATACCGTAGAGCCGAAAGGTCCGCCGAGAAAAATCTCCGCACCCCTAAGCCCGCCAGGTGCCTCAGCAATAATATATCCATTTTTCAAACTGATCTGCGCACCGAGTGCTTTTATACCTCTAAGATGAATATCCACAGGCCTGTCGCCTATCGCGCATCCGCCCGGCATCGAAATTTCCACCCTGCCACAACGCGCCAGCAAAGGACCGAGAACACAAATGCTCGCTCTCATCTTACGAACTATATCATAATGACCAACAGGGTTATCTATACTCGTTGCATCGATCTCAACATCGCCATTATCTTTCCTTTCAACCACACAGCCCAGCGACTCCAAAAGCTCGCCGCACACCCTGATATCCGAAAGCATCGGCACAGACTTTAAAACCGATTTACCACGCGCAAGAATAGCCGCTGCCATTATCGGCAAAGACGCATTTTTTGAACCGTTCACCCTGACCGAGCCTGTAAGTTTGACAGGCCCTTCGATCTTGAATATATCCATAATTGTTTTTCCTTGAAAAGACCGCCTTAATGTAATACAAGACAGTTCTGTTTTCAAGTTTAAGATAGGATATCGATGGATATTTCCGAATTTATTGAAAATCTAACCATAGAAATGATCGCCGAGAATATTCTGATATCCCTCGGCGTTATGATCTTTGCATGGTGGCTGCTGCAAAACTCCCTCGGTCGAAAAGCTCTGTCAGCCTCCAGACCTCGCAGAAACAGACTAAACCCCATCCTGGCGATATTGCCTTTGTTAATCTGGTACAGCATCATTTCCGGCATGTTTTACATCAGGGGCAAAATCGCCGGCGACCTTACCCAAAGTCAGCAGATACTATGGGACAATGCAATATTGTGTGCTTCCTCTGTTTTGGCAGCTATATTTGTATTCGTCCTCGTTAAGTTTACCTTCGTACGAGGTCTTAAAGGCTTCGGCTTTCACACAAGCAATATTTTCAAAGATTTCGCTATAGCATTAATAACATTATTAGGCACCTGGCCTGTATTAATGCTGGCGTTCATTCTAACCACGGTCGCAGGCTATCTAATCAAAGGAACAGATTACCAGATGGCCCAGCATCAGGAACTGGAATTTCTAACCGACAATCCGCAAGGCTCCGTAAGGCTCATTATAGCTTTCACCACTATAATTATAATACCGTTCTTTGAAGAGATACTCTTTCGCGGCATCTTTCAGTCAACAATAAGAGCCTACGTAAAAAGACCCTGGCTTTCAGTATTCATAAGCGCAGCCATATTTGCAACTGTACACGTCAACATGGAGCATTGGCCTGTGATATTTGTTCTCGGCATAGCCCTGGGCTACTCATACGAAAAGACAGGACGCCTATATCCCTCGATCTTCATTCATGCCCTGTTCAACGCAACCAGCGTAATCTCAACTTTAACCCAAAGCTGAGTTTTGAAATAGTTTCTATTCAATGCCGAGACAATCCGCCATCGTATACATTCCTGCCTTTTTGCCGACAAGCCAACCAGCACCCTTCAACGCTCCGCGAGCAAAAATATCTCTGCTGTGCGCCGAATGAGAAATTTTCACCGTCTCACCTAACGCCCCGTAAATTATCTCATGCTCACCGACAATATCGCCTGCCCTGACAGAATGCATACCGACTCGCCCTTTTTGCCTCAGGCAATCCTTCCCTTCTCGGCCATGATCGATACACCCCGGAAATTCCCTGCCCGTCTCTTCGCAGATACTCTCGGCAAGCGTTAAAGCACTCCCGCTCGGCGAATCTTTTTTAAACCTGTGATGCTGCTCAATTATCTCAATATCAAATTCCTCGCCCAATGCCTTTGCAACCTTACCAACCAAAGCAAACAAAAGATTCATACCAAGGCTCGTATTACTCGCAAAAATAATCGGCACACTTTTAGCCGCCTGGTTAAGCTTCTCAACCTGCCCGCTGCTAAGCCCTGTAGTCGCCATCAGTAAAGCTGTCTTATTTTTAACACAATATTCGATAGTAGCATCAGCCGCCGCCGGATTAGAAAAATCGATAACAACATCGCACGATCCCGGATAATCACCACGAAGCTTAACTCCTATATCACCAACACCAGCCAGTTGCCCCGCGTCCTTACCAACATCCGGGTTCTTCGCCAAGTCTACCGCCCCGGCAATATCGAACAATCCATCCTGACAAGCCAAAGCAATTATACGCCGACCCATCCTTCCGCCGGCTCCGGTTACTATTAATTGAGGTTTCATAACATATTTCCTTAAAAATATACGACTCTGGAACCACCGAATATACACCCCCAGCACCACTTTGACAAGACCAAATTCAAAATGCCGCTGCTAACAATCAAAAACGAAACCTTCTGCCTCAAAAACCATATATTTCTTGCCATACCGCCGGCGCAGATATAAAATCATATCAGGTTTCAATCTTTTACTATATTAAGAAAGGGATTTGTTCATGAACGCCAACACATCTTCTAAATTATCACGTCGGGATTTCATCAAATCCTCCGCGTCAGTTTCAATAGCAACAATGCTCGCAAACTCAGGCAAACTTTTCGCCGCAGGCACAGACAAAATAAAAGTAGGCATCATAGGTTGCGGCGCAAGAGGTTCCGGTGCCATACGCGATTGCCTGTCATCCTCCGAAAACGTCGAATTAATCGCAATGGCAGACCTGTTCGAAGACCAGCTTAAAAATTGTCTCCACACCATCCAAACCCAGGACCTCCACGAACCCGCAGAAAAGCTGAAAGAAAAAATCAAAGTTACTCCCGAAATGATGTTCACCGGCTTCGACGCCTACAAAAAAATCCTCGCCACCGATATCGACCTCGTGATCCTCGCTACCCAACCAGCGTTTAAACCTATCCACCTAAAGGCTGCTATCGAAGCGGGCAAGCATGTCTTCATGGAAAAACCCGTAGCTGTTGACCCCGTTGGAATCCGCTCCGTTATCGCTTCAAGCAAACTCGCAAAAGATAAAAATCTTGCGATAGTAGCAGGCACACAAAGAAGACATCAGCCCAGCTATATCGAAATAATAAAAAGAATCAAAGCTGGACAAATTGGTGACATTCGCGGCGGACAGATTTACTGGACCGACGGACTTGTCTCAAGATGGGGCTTCTTCCATGAGATACAACCACAATGGTCAGAAATGGAAATCCAATGCCGAAACTGGTACTACTATGTATGGGGCTCCGGCGATCATATCGTAGAACAGCACGTCCATAATATCGACGTTGCAAACTGGGTAATGGGCACTCACCCCATCAAAGCTTATGGCATGGGTGGAAGACAGGTTCGCACGGATAAAAAATTCGGAAACATCTGGGATCACTTCGCCATCGAATTCGAATACCCAGGCGGAATCAGAATACAAAGCTTCTGCAGACAAACCGCAGGATGCACCAATAATGTATCCGAACGCTTCGTAGGCAGTAAAGGCTCAACTTACACCGATGGCGGAACAAACAAAGTCGAAGGAGCCGTCAATTATAAATACGAAAAAACAGACCCCTCCCCATACATGCTCGAACACCGCGACCTTATAAACAGTATCCGCGCCGGCAGCCCACTGAACGAAGGCGAAACCATCGCCGAAAGCACAATGGCAGGCATCCTCGGCAGAATGAGCGCATACACCGGAAGAGCTATAAAATGGGACTGGGTAATGAACGCTTCAAAGCTCGACCTCTCACCCGCAAAATACCAGTTCGGCCCGCTGCCCGTAAGACCTGTCGCAATGCCCGGAATAACAAAGCTAATTTAAACAGCAAACAACAAAAATAAGGTTGAACATGCAAATAAAAAAAAACATCGCTGTCACTATATTATTAGTGACAGCGATTAGTTCCTCATCTTTTGCGATTGAAAAAAGCCCCTTAACTTTTGAATCATCAGACCCAAACATGGTGACATGTTTCAATTGGGCAAAAGCCCAGGCCCTGCAATTTGTCTTCCAGGGCGACCCTGTAGGCCTATGGTATGAAGCCTCGGTACCCGGTAGAGAAGCTTTCTGTATGCGAGACACTTCTCACCAAGTCCTCGGTGCACATCTTATAGGTCTCGATAAACACACTTTAAATATGCTCGGAAAATTCGCCAAACACATTTCAAGATCGAAAGACTTCTGCACCTATTGGGAGCTAAATCGCTACAACAAACCCGCCCCCATAGATTACCGCAACGACAAAGAATTCTGGTACGATCTGCCCGCCAACTTCGAAGTCCTCGATGCCTGCTGGAGAGCTTACCTCTGGACACACGACAAATCATACATCAACGACAAAAACTTCAATCGGTTCTACAAACTAACAACAAATGATTACGTAAAACGATGGGAACTTCAGCTGGGCAAAATTCAAACAAGAAAACGCTACATGAACCGCCCAACCTTCGACCCCAAAGATAAATATCAGTTCTCTCGCGGAATACCCTCATATCACGAAGGCCCACCTCAAAACATAAGATTCGGCGCAGACCTTCTCGCCTCACAGGTAGCTGCATACAGAGCATATTCAAAAATACTCAAACTCCAAAACAAAAACAAACAAGCAGATATCTTCTCCACCAAAGCAAAAGACATCACCTCATTTTTAGAAGATACTCTATGGGACAAAGCAAATGATCGCCCCTATGAACTCATGCTGACAGACAACTCCTGCGTCACCGACACCGGCACACAGGTTTACCTTCTCTACCACGATGCCCTGCGATCACTTGACAAAAAAGTAAAAACTCTATATGCCATAACCAAAGGCCCGCAAATCACAATTGAAATCCACAGCCACTATGCACAGGTTTACTACCGCTATGGCCAACCTCAAATCGCTTACGATTGGCTAATGAAATTAAGCGATCCAAAAATGCCCAGAAGAGACTACCCAGAAGTCTCCTATGGCACGATCGCCACAATCACCGAAGGCCTTATGGGCGTAGAACCATCTCAAACCGAAAATAAAATAGCAACACTATCAAGACTTACCACAAAAACAAAATGGGCAAAAATATCGAATCTCCCTTTCCATAAAAATATCATAGACATAGAACACCGAAGCAACAACCAATCAACCCTGACCAACCATTCCAGCAACACAATAACCTGGCAAGCCCGCTTCTATGGCAACGAAGAACAACTAACCATCGACTGCAAAAAAGTAAAAGCCCAAAAAGGCCAGGACAAAGTAAACAACCCTTACGTCTGGACAGAAATAAAAGTAGCACCCAACCGATCAGTAACCGTAACAAAATAATAAATCAAAAACTTCAATAAGACGGGTAAAGAAATGAAAACCAAAACAACTATTCTTATTATCCTGATTTCCATTTCCTTAATCGCAGGCTGCAACACCGCCACCCAGTCCCCACAGATCACCGGCGAATATTTCCACATATACAACCCCGCACCGGACATTTTCCCAGGCCCGGATTCCCCAAACCTAACCGCAGGCAAAATATACGACAACTGGGTCCCTAACGATCATGGCTTCGCAAAAGCACCCAACGGCCAATGGCACTGCTTCGGCATAACCCACCCAACCACAAACAAAACACAAATACACGAAGCAGAATGGCAGATGTTCCACATCTCTTCACCAGCAAAATCCCTCGCCACCAGCGCAAACAAAAAATGGAACGAACATAAAAAGATACTCACCCCAGCAGACAGACCCAACGAAAGAAAAAACGCCCACGCACCAACCATCGTCAAAAAAGACAACCTCTACTACATGTTCTATGGCCCGATAGAGATCCGATACGCAACCTCAAAAGACCTATTCAACTGGCAGCCGAAAGGCTCCGTCTTCACACAAAAAGCAGGCGGAACAAGAGACCCCAGCATAACAAAAGTAAAAGACACATACTACATGGTCTACATCTCAGCAAATAGCCTGTACCTTAGAACATCAACCGATCTTTTGAACTGGAGCCCTAACCCAACAAAAATTTTCACCATGAAACGAAAAGGCGCCCCCGAATCCCCAACCCTCATATACAAAGACGACTGGTACTATTTAGCATACTGCATCTGGGACGCGACCCAAGGCCCATACGACCACCGAACCTTCATATACGCCAGCAAAACCCCATACGACTTCAACAACACCCCAATAGTAGCACAGCTAAACGCCCACGCCCCGGAATTCATAAAAGACGAAAAAAACAACTGGTTTATCTCATCCGCCGAATACCCAAAAACCGGCATAAGCATCGCACC
>CAYZEH010000028.1:0-8870 GCA_964477135.1 uncultured Pirellulales bacterium
CCGCAAATAAATCACAACCCCCAAAACAAACCAGAACCACCAGTCCCAGTTAAAAACTCTCTGCGAACAAAATGTGCCCAGTCGCAAACACCCGTGTCAATTAACCAATTGGCAATCAACAAAATATTGCCCAGAAGGAAAACTGACAACACCAGTACTACAATAATCCATTTACGAACTCCAAGAGACATAATACACCTCACTTTCTGTTTTTGCTTATATTTTAGCGCATCGAAACTTCTCGCGCAAGCCCCAAATACATTTTTTTGAGCCTGCATAATCAGTTCGGTGATATAGAGAGAGCCCTTCTTCGCAATGGAAAAGTTCATAGTGCCGATGACTGACAGAGCGTTCGAGGTCTGTGCAAAAGTAGGTATTGAAGAAAGGCTGGGCATAAATAAACGTGTTTTCATGCATATTTTTAGTAAAATTGCCTCGGAAAAGAAAATTCTTGGCCGTTCAAGGTGAATATGGTAAGATTATCGATGTCGTATGGAGAGTAATATCCTGTTAGACCGTTTAAATGGGAAATGTTAGTTAATATGGGAGATTCTATGAACCATTCTCAAGATTCATCTAAAAGAGTAAGAATCTTCGGAAAAATCATTGCTTCAGCACTTCTGATTTTAAGCTTATACTGCTTCCTGGGTGTATGGATTCCACTTATTAAAGGTTACTTCAAGGAAGGATTTGAATCTTTTCATATTATGTTTCTATTTGTAATACCGGCCTCTATTTTTGCTGGTTACTGCTTAGTTGTCGCTCGCAGATTATATAAGAACTTGACAAAGAAATCGTTGCGAAACGTCTGTTTCATATCCTCGCTTATTATTTATTTCATTTCGTTAGGAACAACCCAATCGATCCTGGAGCCAGAATGTTCAACGCCCAATTGGAGCATGTGGTTTGCATTGAGCGAAATTCTTTGCATGATTCCTGCGGGGCTTTTTTATTGGCTAACAAATAAATATCTGATGCGATGGTTAGGTTTTGATATTTCTATTGATTGGCAAAGGCGTGAACGGGCTGTGAGGAACTTTTTTGGTTTGATGGCCTTTTTCATTTGGAGTTTTTTCATGATGTTCGCACATGGCCTGGAAGAAACTTATAATATTGACTCGTCACTTTGGGCATTTGCACCATTACTGCTTCCGGTAATCCTGGCATTTATATTTTATAGGCTATCAGTGCGAATTGCTATGCACGGTTGCCCCAAGAAACAAGGCCAAGCAGGTGAAGTTGCAGAAGCGAATCTTCCTATCGAATAGAGAAGTCGGTTTTATAAAAAATTCTCTATCAAATCTATTCAACAGGCTCTGTAATAACATAATTCAATTTTTTTACACCGATTCATCTGGGAAATTCGGGGTAAGGATGTTTACGAGAATAATGTGGTGTATTTTTTGAAGGAGTTCTTATTTTACAAGTACTTACGAGTTCAACTCAACATAATTGTGTACCTAACATAATGCGATGAACGCGCTATGCTTAAAAGGTAGTAAAAATTAACATTTTTGAAAGGGTAAATTATGAGCTTAGGAATCAGAAAAATCATCTTCGGCAACCATACAAAACTGCCGCCTTACCGCAAACAAAACGTCTAATGTCGGCGGAGCGATTTACAGTTCATCATACGCATCATATTCTGTTATCAACTGCACGATTACCGATAGGTAGTAAAGAAGAAATAGCCGGTTTTGGGGCAAAAGAAAATGAATTGCGCAAAGACGCAATTCCGCCGAGACGCAAAGGAAAGATAAAAATTGTAAATCCATGAAAACTCAAAATCCGCCTTTTTGGCTTTAAAGAGACGGCTGTATGGCAAAGTAACAAGGTAAAGTGAAGAATTGTTATTTTTTTTACATCAAAAACAGTTGACAATTGTTAACTATTGGCTAAGATATTGGTTTTTCTGTAAGTAATTGGAGCTTCTCTATGAAGAGTTTTTTAGCAAAAAAAGAACAAGTTGAAAGAAAATGGCTGCTTGTTGACGCAGAAGACGCGATTTTGGGTCGCATGGCTGCCAGGATAGCACCTATATTAATGGGCAAAACCAAGCCTATATATACTCCGCACGTTGATACCGGAGACTATGTAATAGTGGTTAATGCGGAAAAGATTAAGTTGACCGGCAGAAAAGCTGAGACAAAAGAGTATGATTACTATACTCATTTTCCAGGCGGCCATAAATATGTCAGTTTCGCTGATATGATGGAAAAGAAGCCTGAAAGGGTTATCGAACTCGCTGTCAGGCGTATGATGCCCAAAAATAAGCTTGGTGTAGCTATGATGAAAAAGTTGAAAGTTTATCGTGGTCCGGAACATGAGAACCAGGCACAGAAACCTGAAAAAACAGAACTCTTTTAGTTTAAGAAAGATTTTAGATTATGGCAGAGACCAATAGCGAAAATACGCTCGATATATCGGTACCGACGACGGATGCAGCAGTTGTTGCATCTGCCCCTTCCGCTAAGAAAGGGGTTGATAAAGGTGGTTTTTATTGGGGTCTGGGAAGAAGGAAAAGCTCTGTTGCCAGAGTAAGGATCAAACCAGGTGACGGCAAACTTCTTATTAACAAAAAAGAATTAACGGACTACTTCGTAAGAAAACAGGATCAGGATTCCGTCGTAGCTCCTCTTTCAGCGATTGACGGACTAAAGTCGTTTGATGTATTCATCAATGTTAACGGCGGCGGGATTACAGGTCAGGCTGGTGCTTCTATGCTGGGTGTTGCAAGAGCGTTGAAAAATTACGATGAGAATCTTTTGGGTATGCTCAGAGAAGGCGGTTATCTGACTCGTGACAGTAGAATGGTCGAGAGAAAGAAACCAGGTCAAAAAGGTGCAAGAAAAAGATTCCAGTTCTCGAAACGTTAATTGCATATTTTACTACAGATCATTACAATGGCCGTCGAGAGAAAAACTCGACGGCTTTTTTTACATTTATACCCTTCAGGGTAAGAAATTTCCGCGAGGAAAGTTATAATCCCGATGTGTATCGGGATACCCGCGTATAAACGGGAAAACTCAATTGTGAGTAATATACATTTAACAGAAACGAAAGGAAAGTCCGATGGTTAAGGTTGCGATTATCGGTGCAAGCGGTTATACCGGCTCGGATGCAATTGATATTCTTTTAAAGCATAACAACGCGGAGCTGACTTATTTGACTGCTTTGCCGGAGGAATGCGGAGCGGTAGAAGATATCTTTCCAAAATTCAAGGGAAGGTGCGGCCTTGAGATAGAGCCTTTAGACTTTACCAAACTTGCTGAAAGTGCAGAGGTGGTGTTTTGCTGTCTGCCTCATAAGGTGTCGATGGGCTTTGTACCAAAACTGCTTGACGCAGGATTGAAAGTTATCGATTTCAGCGCCGATTACAGGATCAAGGACACCGCTGTCTATGAAAAATACTATCAGCAGCATACCGATAAGGCAAATCTTGAAAAGGCAGTCTATGGCCTGCCGGAATTTTACCGTGAGGAAATTGTGGGTGCGGATTTAGTAGCCAACCCAGGCTGTTTCCCGACAGGATTAATCCTCGGCATTGGTCCGTTGCTTAAAAACAATCTCATTAAGATAAATTCGATTATCGACAATGCTGTTACAGGCTCATCCGGTGCAGGTAAGAATCCTTCGAAAAACTTTCATTTTCCGAATATGAATGAAAATCTGTTTGCTTACAGCATAGGCTGTCACAGGCACATGCCGGAAATGGAACAGATCGCAGCGAACATCGCAGGCGATGAAGTTAACATTTTGTTTCAGCCTCATGTTGGCGCTTTCGACAGGGGAATTCTTTCTACAATTTATTGTGAGCCTAAAAAAAGCATGACTCAAAATAACCTGGCTGAGCTTTACAATGAGTTTTACAAAGATGAGCATTTTGTGCAGGTTCTCGACTGCGCCCCTCATCTGAAAAATGTTGCTGAGACAAATTACTGCCACATTTACCCTGCTGTTTCAAAGGGCAAAGTAGTTGTATTTTCAGCTATCGACAATTTAGTAAAGGGCGCCTCCGGTCAGGCAATTCAGAATATGAATATACTTTTCGGCCTGGATGAAACTGATGGGCTGAAATAACAGAGGAATATATGGCTGAGGAAATTTTAAATATCGCTACATGTCAGTTTGCAGTCAGCAGCTCTATAGAGCGAAACGCTGCTAAAATTGAGGGATATATCCGAAAGGCTGCTAAAAGCGGCGCAGATGTAGTGCATTTCAGCGAATGCGCATTGAGCGGGTATGTCGGTACGGATTTCGCAAATTTCGATGGTTTCGACTGGCAGTATTTAAAGGGAAAAACTATAAAAATAATGGCGTTAGCTAAAGAAGTCGGAATATGGGTAATCCTCGGCAGTGTACACGAATTGACCGCTCCGAATAAGCCACATAACAGTTTATATATAATCAACGATCAAGGCGAAATTGTTGACAGATATGACAAATGCTTTTGCACTAAAGCTGACCTGAAAAGACACAAGCCAGGCAACAGATTCGTTTTCTTCGATATCAAAGGCATCAAATGCAGCGCACTGATATGCTTCGATTTGCGTTTTCCCGAGATTTACAGATTGCTGTTGAAAGAAGATGTTAAATGTATTTTCCAGTCGTTCTACAATGCGCGCCAGAAAGGGCCAAGTGTCCATACAGATATAATGAGACAGACTATGCAAACGCGGGCTGCGAGCAATCATTTCTGGATCAGCATGTCGAATTCAAGCGGGTACTACTGTCCTTATCCGTCCTGCTTTATCGAACCAGATGGTAAGATTACGGGGCAATTAGAATTTCACAAAGCGGGCATAATGACAAATACTCTCGATATGAGCAAAAGATATTATGACCCATCTGCAAAATTCAGAGACCTTGCTATTAACGGAATACTATCCAATGGCGAAACCGAAATCGATGACCCAAGATCGATAGACACCAAAAGCCTGTAATCGACGATCTCTGACAATTGTCATAACCTGGGCTGGTTAAATAAGGAAATGAAAATGAGCAACAACACAATAACAGCAGCTAAGGGATTTAAAGCAGCCGGCGTAAGCTGCGGCGTAAAAAAATCAGGCAATAAAGACATCGCTATCGTGGTATGTCCCGATGGCGCCAAGGCAGCGGCGGTGTTTACTACAAATAAAATAGTATCAGCGGCTGTGACAATATGTAAAGAGCATATTAGAACTGCCAAAATTAATGCAGCTGTTATAAATTCCGGCAATGCAAACACCTGCACAGGAAATAAAGGCCTAAAAGATGCTTTTGCAATGTGTCAGCAGACAGCAGAAAACATAGGCTGTAAAAGTGAAAACGTACTCATTGCTTCGACCGGCATAATTGGTGAATTCCTGCCCTTAGACAAGATAAAGCTCGGAATTGATAAGGCGGCTGGGAGTTTGAGCAATTCCGCAAAAGCGGGGCTGGATTTCGCTCAGGCGATAATGACTACCGATACGAAAGCCAAACAAGCAGTCTCTGTTGTTAAGATCAACGGCAAAACCGTCACTGTCAGCGGAGCCGCTAAAGGCGCAGGGATGATAGGCCCTAATATGGCTACGACGATAAGCGTCTTCACTACTGATGCTGATATAAGCAAAGCATTGCTGGCAAAGGCTTTAAAAGCTGCTATCGGAAATTCTCTGAACAAGCTTACCGTAGATATCCACCAGAGTACAAATGACACAGCGATGATACTTGCTTGCGGCAAAGCAGGCAATAAAACGATTAAAAAAACAGGTGCCGACTATAACAAATTCGCTAAGGCTTTGATGAATGTTTGCGATGATCTTGCAAAACAGATGGCGTTGGATGCTGAGGGTGCTACGAAATTTTTCAAAGTCGTAGTAAATCAGGCAGCAAATAAAGCTGAGGCCGCCAAAGCGGCCCGCGCGGTGGCGGATTATCCGCTTGTAAAATGTGCGGTTCACGGCAGCGACCCGAACTGGGGCAGAATAATCTGCGCGGTCGGGTCATGCGGGGTAAATTTGAACCCGGATAAGCTGAAATGTAAAATCGGCAGCATAACTGTCTTTAGTAACGGAAAACCTGTTAAATTTGACACCAAAAAGATTCGCGGCATCATTGCAAAAACCGAGCATACTATGACAATTTCTCTTGGGGTTGGAAAAGCTGAAGATTTCTGCTATGGATGTGACCTAAGTAAAGAATATGTAATGATTAACGCCGACTATCACACTTAAGAAATAACCGGTCTGAATTTAAATTATTTTCCAGTATTTTACCCTAATGTAAGTCTGTGTAATAAAAAGACTTGAAATGTAGCTGGATTTGGTTAAACTGCGGGCTATTTTCGTCTGTTAGAAAAGAAGAAGTTTCAATGGTTAATCTCTCAAAGGAGCAGTAATGGTAAGTAAATTGTTAAAAAACCCGGTTGCACCTATAGCTGCGTTGTTAGCTTTAAGTACAACAGCAATGGCATCACAAGGTGGTCAGCAAGTGGCAGCGAGCACTCCATGGGCATGGTATATCGCACCGGTAAGCTCGGTTCTTGCTTTGATATTTGCGTTTTACTTCTACAAGAAGGTGATGGCTGCCCCAGAGGGTAATGAGACAATGATCGAGATCGCAAGACACGTAAGAGAAGGGGCGTATGCATACCTCTTCAGACAATACAGCGTTGTTTCTCTCGTTTTTGCAGTGCTTCTCGTGATCTTTATTGTTCTGGCTTACCTTGGTGTCCAGAACCCATTTGTGCCGATCGCATTTTTGACAGGTGGTTTCTTTAGCGGTCTTTGCGGATTCTTAGGAATGAAAACCGCAACTAACGCTTCTGCAAGAACCGCTCAGGGTGCAAGCGAAGGTCTTAACCGTGGTCTTCAGGTCGCTTTTAGAAGTGGTGCTGTTATGGGTCTGGTTGTTGTTGGTTTTGGTCTGCTGGATATCTCTCTTTGGTACTGGGTCCTTGATAAGATAGTTTACACCGCTGAGCACATGCAGAGCGGTGTGGAATTCTTAGGCCTGACATTGGTTCCTAAAGAAATGGATTCGCATCATAAGCTGGTAGAAATTACTACTACAATGATCACATTCGGTATGGGTGCTTCAACACAGGCACTGTTCGCACGTGTTGGCGGTGGTATTTTCACTAAGGCCGCTGACGTTGGTGCTGACCTGGTTGGTAAGGTCGAAGCTGGTATTCCCGAAGACGACCCGCGTAACCCCGCAACAATCGCAGACAACGTTGGCGACAATGTTGGTGACGTAGCTGGTATGGGTGCTGACCTTTACGAAAGCTATTGTGGTTCGATCCTGGCAACTGCTGCTCTTGGTGCGGCACTTCCGGTAGCCGCTCTTGCAGCTAACAACCTTGATCCTTTGATGGCGGTTCTTGCTCCGATGATCGTTGCCGGTCTTGGCATACTTCTGTCAATCGTCGGTATATTCATGGTTAAATGTAAAGAAGGCGCAACACAGAAAAACCTGCTTCATGCCCTTCTTTTCGGAACACTCGGAAGTACCGTTTTGATCCTTATCGTTCTTGTTGGTATGGTGCAGATGGGATGGATTTCATGGGGTATTTTCGGTTCAGTAGTTTCAGGCTTAGTCGCCGGCGTTATCATCGGTCAGATCACCGAATACTACACATCTGCCGAATTTAAGCCGACTAAAGGTATTGCTGAACAAACTGAAATGGGAGCGGCAACAACTATCATTGACGGTTTTGCAACTGGTATGTACTCATCTGGTCTGTCTGTGATTACTATTGTAATGGGCATTTTATGTGCTTACGGCTTTGCCGGCGGTTTCACACATATGGCAATGGGACTTTACGGTATCGGTTTTGCCGCTGTTGGTATGCTTTCAACATTAGGAATCACATTGGCAACTGACGCTTATGGCCCAATCGCTGACAACGCAGGCGGTAACGCTGAGATGAGCGGTCTTGGTGAAGAAGTCAGAAAAAGAACTGACGCCCTCGATTCGCTCGGCAATACAACCGCTGCTACCGGTAAAGGTTTTGCTATCGGTTCAGCGGCGCTGACAGCTATGGCTCTTCTGGCAGCTTATATCGAAGAAATTCGTATCTGGGTTGGAAGACTTGCTGAAGACGGCATCTATACTATGGGTAAGATCGCTTTCTTCAAAGGCTCTGAGGCCTCTGAAAACGCTCAGAGTGCATTTGCAGTTATCAAAGATCAGGGATATGAACTGGTCAGCGTGAGTACAGCATCAATGACACACTTTGTTAATGCTTACGACTTGACTATCATGAATCCTAAGCTTATCTGCGGTATGTTCATCGGTGCTATGATGGCATTTGTTTTCTGTGCGATGACGATGAAGGCTGTTGGTCGTGCTGCCGGTGCTATGGTTAACGAAGTTCGCAGACAGTTCAAAGAGATTCCCGGTATTATGGATGGCAGCGGTAAGCCTGACTATGCGAAATGCGTATCTATTTCCACATCAGGTGCCCAGAAGGAAATGATTTTCCCTTCTGCACTGGCGATTATCGTACCGGTAGCAACAGGGTTAGTGCTCAATGTTGCTGGTGTTCTTGGGCTGCTCGTTGGTGGTTTGACCGCGGGATTCGTTCTTGCGATCACACTCAACAATTCTGGTGGTGCATGGGACAATGCTAAGAAGTACATCGAGAACGGTGCTCATGGCGGAAAAGGCTCTGATGCCCACAAAGCTGCTGTTATTGGTGATACTGTTGGTGACCCGTTCAAAGACACATCAGGTCCTTCACTGAACATCCTCATCAAGCTGATGACAATGGTCAGCGTTGTGTTCTCTGGTGTTGTTGTTAAGTTCGGCCCAATGATCTCTGATTGGCTCGGAATGACTAACCAGTAAACACAAATGACCTGTTGACTAAACAGGTTGTTAATAGTACTCTATCGGGGTGG
>CAYZEH010000028.1:8970-19973 GCA_964477135.1 uncultured Pirellulales bacterium
AAACACAAATGACCTGTTGACTAAACAGGTTGTTAATAGTACTCTATCGGGGTGGTCTATCTGGGCTGCCCCGTTTTTTATATATAGAAGGATTTAAATTGGTGACGAAACAAAATAAAGAAGCAGAAAACTTCGCAATAGCTGCTGCCAAATTAGCTGACAGCCTTAACTGCAAAGACATCGCAGTTCAAAACCTTATAGGAAAGAGCCCCGCTACTGATTATTATATCATAGCAACAGGTACAAGTAACAGGCAGATCCGTACTGTATGCGATGAGATATCCGCCCTTGCAAGGGAAATGGGCTACTCTCGCTTCGGCAGAGCAGGCTATGAACAGGGAAGATGGATACTGCTGGACTTCGTTGATGTTGTAGTTCATGTATTTGACGCTGAATACAGAGACTATTACGACCTGGAACTGCTTTGGGGAGACGCTGAAAAATTAAACTGGGAAAAGGAAGATACGACAGAGGAAGATTCAACAGATGAAACAGACGGTTGAAATACTGCGACAAAGGTTCAGCAATGCTATCACAGAAGTTACGGGGATTGAAAATTGTGACCCGATTGTAAGGCCTTCAACCAATCCTGATTTCGGCGACTATCAGGCTAACGGCGTGATGGCGATTGCTAAGAAAACCAAAACCAACCCGCGCAAGCTCGCAGAAGAAATAATCGCAAAGCTAAGTATTGAAGATATATGCTCGCCCGCCGAAGCCGCAGGACCTGGTTTTATAAATCTCAGACTTAAGCCGGAGTTTATTTCTAAGCAGCTGATGGCAATGGAAAAAGACCTCGGCGGCACACTTGGATTTGAAAAAACAAAAAAACCTCAGACGATTGTCGTTGATTTTTCAGGCCCGAATATCGCAAAGCAGATGCATGTTGGTCATCTGAGAAGCACAATAATTGGTGACAGCATTTGCAGACTTCTCGAATTCATAGGCCATGATGTAATAAAACAAAACCACATCGGCGACTGGGGAACACAATTCGGAATGCTCATCGCTTATCTAAAGCAGGACAATCCGGAAGTAATTGACAACCCCGGCTGTGTTCATATCAGCGACCTTGAGCAGTTTTACAAAAACGCCAAAGCTCGTTGCGATGAAGATGCTGATTTTGCCGAGTCAGCAAGAAAAGAAGTTGTAAAGCTGCACAACAAAGACGCAGATACAATGCGTATCTGGCAGCACATCGTTGATGAATCCCGTCTTCATTACCAACCGACATACGACAGGCTCAAAGCTGACCTTCATCAGGAAAACGAAAGGGGCGAAAGCTTTTATGCTGACAAGCTGGAAAGCGTTGTAGAGGACCTCCGGAAGATGGGGTTAGCTAAGGAATCTGACGGGGCGATTTGTGTATTCCCTGATGGTTTTAAAAACAAAGAGGGAAACCCACTGCCTCTTATCATAAAAAAATCAGATGGCGCCTTTCTCTATGCTACTACAGATTTAGCGGCGATCAGATACCGCACAGACGAACTAAAAGCAGATAAAATTATTTATGTCACCGATGCCCGGCAAAATCTGCACTTTGAAATGGTCTTCGCCGTTGCCAGGATGGCGGGCTGGGTTAAGGAAAATGTAGAGCTTTGCCACGTAACCTTCGGCAGTGTTCTCAGCGAAGACGGTAAGCCTTTCAAAACACGCTCAGGAGAAAACGTGAAACTTCAGGACCTGCTCGATGGAGCGGTCACAAGAGCACTAAGCGTTGTCGAAGAAAAGAATCCGGATCTTAACGCTGAGACTAAATCGAACATTGCAAAAGCTGTCGGTATAGGCGCGGTAAAATATGCCGACTACAGCAACAACCGAACGAGCGATTATATATTCAGCTTTGATAAAATGCTGGCGATGGAAGGCAACACCGCACCGTACATGCAATATGCCTACGCAAGAGTAAAATCGATCAGCAGAAAAGCAAAAACCAATAATATTGATATCGAAAACGAACTTGCAGGCCTGAAAAATTTGAATCTGGTTGAACCGGCAGAGATCGATCTGGCAAAATACATTATCAGCTACGGCGAAATAATTAACTCCGCAGCAGCAGATTACAGAATGAATTATCTAACTGCATTTCTATACGAGCTGGCGCAAAAATTCAGCTCGTTCTATACGAACTGTCCGGTTTTAAAAGCTTCGGGCAAAAGCAGAGCAACAAGGCTTTTACTTTGCAGACTAACCGCAAAATGTATCGGCCAAGGCTTATCAAATCTACTCGGTATCGATGTAGTAGAACAGATGTAAAGGAAAAATGAAAATGAAGATCGTTGAAAGTGATTTTACCGTTATAACAAAAGACCGTAACCAGATGATAGATATCACTGCCCAGATTGAAACTGCTGTCAAAGAGACTCACATAACCAACGGCGATGTTATCGTTTTCTGTCCCCATACTACAGCTGCCATAACGATCAATGAAAATGCCGACCCCGATGTAGTTCATGATATGCTCATGACTTTAGACGAGTTGCTGCCCTACCGCCGAGCAGGATACCAACACTGCGAAGGTAACTCTGATGCTCATTGCAAAAGTTCTCTTGTAGGAGCAAGTGAAAAAATAATTTTATCAAATGGTAAGTTAAGGCTGGGCACCTGGCAGGGAATATATTTTTGTGAATTTGATGGCCCAAGAACAAGAAAAGTTTTCCTGCAGATCAAGGGACAATAAGTCAATATTTTCAAACATATTGTCTTTCTGAATTAATACCACTCATGGTAATATCCCGATGTATATCGGGATACCCGCGGATAAAGCGAAAAATTTAATTGGGATTGGTATAAGATGTGTTCTGCACAAATTAGTTACTAAAATTATTGCTATTTTTTAAAAAAATCTCCGAAATCCCGTACAATTACGGTATGACTTGGGAGTAGCAAAAAGCTCTTTTTGCTTTATTTAAGCGCATAAAAAGGGCGAGGTGGTGACTTCGGCTGGGGGGGAAACCGATGAGCCACACTGCCTCGCCGAGGTTCGTAAGCCACTAAAAGCGGCGTTATTTCACTTTAAACCCCAAAAAACCCCTTCAATCACACTGCTGACAAAACAAATACTTTCATCAGAAAGCATCTATATATCCAACAATACGTGAACAAATCAATTGTATCGTTTTCGATATATCCATGCAAGAAAAAAACCTTCTTTTAAAACTTTTTTTGCGTATTTTACCGGCAAAAATTAGTCAGGTTAAAATTGCTTGAAAATTTCAGTTTATCAGCTAATATTAAAACAATTATGTAGTAAATTTTTTTTGGAGCATTAAATGCCAAAACAGACGAGTAAGGTTTGCGTAATTAAAAAGATCACTGATACAGCAAAGGACGTTCACAGCAAAATCCTTAAGGGCAAATCCCCGACGATGACCACGCCGATACGGTCGCTAAATAATATTAAATATCAGGCAAAGGTCGGTTATTTTGAAATGCTCGGCAAAAATAAGCTCAGGACTTTAACTGTTAGTACAGTCAAAACTTTTGCCCAGACATTAAAGATGATGTCGTTATCCAAAGAGCTGGTCGACGGTGATGACATGGCCACCAAAAGGGAAGCATACTATATCTCTAAGAACTGGGGCAAAGCAGGTTTCAAAGAACAAGCTGAATCAGATACGATCATGGATGACGTCGAAGCGATGTTCGGGGTGAACCGTGAACAGCTCAAATTCACACCTGAGGAAAAAGGCGGAGACATCGCTGGTAAGCTTATCGTAATAGATAAAGATTCCAAAGGAAGGCCGCTCAATATCGACTGTACAAAATTCGGCTCCGGGGCATATTCGATCCCAACTGATGTCGAAGGACTTAAATTCCAGAGCAATGCAAAATTCATACTCGCGATAGAAACCGCAGGTATGTTCCAAAGACTCGTAAAATATGATTACTGGAAAAAGAAGAGCTGCATCCTTATCAGTATGGGTGGTGTTCCGACAAGAGCATGCAGACGTTTTATCAGAAGACTTACTGACCAGCTGAAAATTCCGGTTTACGCATTTGTCGATGGCGACCCTTATGGTTACTTTAATATTTACAGAACGCTCAAAGTTGGTTCGGGCAACGCTGCACACCTGAACAAATTTTTCTGCGTGCCTAATGTAAAATTCCTTGGTGTAACTCCGCAGGACATAATTAAGTACAAGTTGCCGACGCATCCGTTAAAAGAAGTAGACATCAAACGTGCGAAAGACGCCCTTAGAAATGACCCGTTTGTAATACACCACAAACCCTGGCAAAAAGCAATAAACCAAATGCTGAAAATGGGGGTTCGTGTCGAGCAGCAGGCATTTGCAAAACATGGTCTTGATTTTGTTGTCAATAAATATCTTCCTGATAAGCTTAAAGACACTTCTAAGTTTTTACCTTAATTTTACTGTTGGCGATTTTCTTTACTAAATAATATCTTGACATTATTGTTTCTTTAACAGAGTATAGGAATTGTTTTTTATACTTTTTAGACAGAGGCTATGAAACAAATATCTGAAAAAATAAAACGCCTTAAAGACGATATCAATTCGACATGCGCAAAAACAGGCAGAGATCCCGAAAGCATAACGCTTGTTGTTGTAACAAAATCAACGACTATTGACTGTATTAAAAAAGTAATAAAGCTTGGCATGACAGATTTAGGTGAAAACAGGGTTCAGCAGCTTAAAAAAGTCAGCACACAGGTATCTGAATTTCTTAGCCAAAACACAGAGGATGAATCTATCCCTAAAAAAATCAACTGGCACATGATAGGCCACCTTCAGAGAAACAAAGTAAGACCAGCACTTACGATGGCATCATTGATACATTCTGTAGATACACTTCGTCTGGCAGAAGAACTCAATACCGCAGCAGGAAAGTTAAATCTAAAACCTAAAATTCTGCTCCAGGTCAATACCTCACTGGAACCGCAAAAATATGGTGTACCTGTCGGAGCAGCAACACATCTCGCAGAGCAATTCCAAACAATGTCGAACTTAAACCTTGTAGGTCTGATGACGATGGCTCCGCTTACCCGAAATAAGGATATTGCAAAAGCCTGCTTCAGTCGGGCAAGAGAGCTGTTTTGGGAAATCAAAGGCGAAAGGATGGTCGGACCTGAATTTAGCGAGTTAAGCATGGGAATGAGCGGAGACTACATCGCTGCCATAGAAGAAGGGGCAACAATTCTCCGCATAGGTTCAGCGATTTTCTCCTGATTTTCAGCAACCTGCCAAAATCTGCCTCATACCATTCACGGTAATAAATTTCCGCGAATAAATCCGTAACTTGTTATTTTTGAGTTATTTACCCACGTATAAAGCCAAAAATTTAATTGGGATTGGTATCACTATTACGTTTTCAGTATTTAATTTTTCGCACAAATTAAACTAAAAATTACCAAAGTTACCCACCTTACCAGACGAAATGTAATTATGTTTGACCGATTTTATTATCAGGATTGTTATATAGTCCTATAAAAATGGTGGGAATAATTAAAAATATGAGCGAGAAATTGAAAGAGCTAAGAGAAAAACATATAACAAGTGATATGGCTGAGAATCTTGAACAGCAGTTGCAAATGGCAGGACTGGTACAAAGGGATTTTTTGCCTAAAACACTACCTGACAACAAAAACCTCAAGTGGTCCACTCTTTTCAAACCCGCAGAATGGGTATCTGGTGATATATATGATGTTGCACGTGTAGATGAAACACATATTGCTTTTTATATAGCCGATGCGGTAGGCCATTCAATGCCCGCTGCCCTTTTAACGATGTTCCTCAAACAGGCGATCGTTATGAGACGTACCAGGAAAAAAGATTATTATATCTTTTCTCCCGCAGAAGTTATTTCCAATCTCAATAAACGCATGACAGAACAGAAATTATCAGGCCAACAGTTTGCTACATGCTGTTATTGCCTGCTTAATACCGAAACTCTCGAGCTGACCTGCGCAAGAGCGGGCCATCCTTATCCGATTTTAATAAGACAAGGGCAGGAACCTCAGCAAATAGAAACAAGAGGCGCATTGCTCGGTATATTTGAACAAACTGATTATCATGAGCAGACGATACAGCTGGAACCAGGCGACAGGCTGATGATGTATTCCGACGGAACCGAGCCTTACATAGCTGATTTCGATGAAAAGAAGGGGTTTTACCTCAAAGAAAACTTCAGCGATATTAGCAACCTGAAGCTCGACCAGATCTTCGCAAAGATCGAAGAAGCGATCGAAAGCGAAAAGATAATGAAAGCCGAGTTCGACGATATTACGGTTTTAGGTCTGGAGATATCTTAGTTACTCCGGCAAAATATCTTCGAAACAAGTCAAAGCCTGCTGCTTTAATATATCCAGTATCATATTGCAAACCTGCCTGATCTCCCACTGCGCTTTCAGAGAGGTCCGCAGCTTAATAATATGTCTCCATTCCCTAAAGTTTGCTGAAACGACTATCTCGCTGGTACAGGCATTAGGCAATACAAATCGGGCGTCTTCTTTTTTCAATCCACGCTGAACCCATTTGTTATACATCTTCTGAATAACCGCCATATCATTATGATAATCTTCAACAAATTCCGCGCCGATTGTCGGAGGAGTCACGTACTCAAAAGCCTTTTCGCTGACATATCGCTGTGATTGCTGCGAAACCGACATCAAACGATGCCTGACAAGCTGGTGAGTCATTGCGCGAGAACAGTTGACTATTTTAAAAGTCGCTGAGGCATGCTCAAGCGGAGACTCATGGCCCATCTTCAAAAGTCGATCAATAAAACTTTTATCTGAATCTTCCTTTATCCTGTCAAAACTCAAATAACAAGTCCTGCCTGCCTGCTCGATAACACGTTCCGCATTGGGGGTTATCGCAATAAGTTCAACTTTTATTTTTTTCTCTTCCATCGTTTTCGCCTAAACCTTATCAATTTCAATTTTTCCAAGAGCCGCCAATGCTATCCTCACATTTCCAAAAGGAGCACTTACCGCAAAACCCTGAACATAATCACTGATTTCCGCAATCATCTCGCGTGCGATTTCAATTCCCGCAGCGATTCCCTGCTGTTTTGTCTTTGCCTGGCTCATTCTGTGTAAAAGCTCATCAGGCACAACAACGCCCGGAACCTCATTGGCCATAAATTCAGCATTTTTATAACTCGTGAAAGGCCAGATTCCCGCAACTATCGGTATTGTGAATGGTTCGATCTTTTTTAGAAAATCCATCAGCATTTTAACGTCAAAGACAGGCTGGGTTATCGCATATTCTGCGCCGGCCTGGACTTTTTGTTTAAACCTGTCTATTTCACGAGGCAAATCAATCGCAACCGGATTAGCTCCGACGCCGATAGTAATACATACCCCCGGAGAAAAACTACTGCCGCCAATATCGATGCCGCAATTCAAATTTTTTAATACAGAAGTCAATGCTATCGAATCCGCATCGAAAACACCGGTAGCATTTGGATACTGACCAAGCTTAGGCGGGTCGCCGGTAATGATGAGCATATTATTAAGCCCAATTGCACCGGCACCGAGCATATCTGACTGCATCCCTATAAGGTTACGATCTCTGCAGCAAAAATGCACTATAGTTTCTATCTCAGTCTGCTGCTGGATCAAAGCTGCCGTTATCACAGGCGACAGCCTTGAACTGGCACGAGGCCCATCCGGGATGTTTATCGCATCGATATCCATTTCATCGCACAAACAAGCTTTCTCAATTATAGCTGACATATTAATACCCATTGGTGGGGTTATCTCAATAGTTGTAATCTTCTCACCGCTGGCAAGCTTCGCACCAATTTTTGATTTCTGCTCTAAAGGCAGCTGAGCAATTTTTGAAGTTGTCTGTCTTTTTTCTTCGACCACAATGGAAACCGTTTTTTTCGAAACCTGGGCCTTACCCAGAGCTTTAACCGCCCTGACTATTTGTGAGATATGTTCGGGAGTCGTTCCGCAACAGCCCCCTATTATCTTTGCTCCCTTTTCAAAAAACTTTTTCGCATACTCAGCCATATATTCAGGAGTACACATATAAAGAGTTCTGTTTTCAACCTGTCTTGGAAGCCCTGCATTGGGCTGAACAGAAATGGGCTTATCAGTCAACTTGCTTATTACCTCAAGGCTGCCGAGCATATCCGCCGGGCCTACAGAGCAGTTCAAACCAACCGCAGTAACATCCTGGGCTGCAATTTTAACAATCGCCGATTCGATTCGCTCGCCGTAGATCGTCAAATTATCCTGATTAACTGTCATCTGGGCGATCACAGGCAAATCTGTTATTTCTTTGACCGCAGCTATTGCGATAAGCAATTCCTCGCTGCTGGAAAAAGTTTCTAAAATAAGAAAATCCACCCCAGCTTTTACCAGAGCCGATGCCTGGTTCTTAAATGCTTTATGTGCAAGTTTTCTTGACTGGTCGGTGTAAGCAGTACTTTTCGAACTCAAAGGCCCCATCGAACCTGCAACCAACGTGCTATCACCCGCACATTGGCGTGCTATTTCAACCGCAGCAGTATTTATCTGCTGGGTTTTTTCCGCCAAACCAAACCTTGCAAGCTTAATTTCATTGGCGCCAAAGGTATTTGTCTCGATGAAATCAGCACCAGCTTCAACATAACCTTTGTGAATACTTTTGATCAAATCCGCTCTGCTAAGATTAAGCTCATCAAAACAGCTATTGAGAAAAATGCCTTTATCATAAATCATCGTCCCCATAGCACCATCGCCGATTACAACACCTTTATCTAACAAAGCAATTAATTTATTTTCGCCCATATTTATACCTTCACGATTTTAAAACCAAAGAACAATCACCCTATGCAACCGCAGCAACATGGTGCAAAATACCAGCAAAAACGTGCTAATTCAAGGCTTTCTTTATAAAATCGCACTAAAAAAACAGCTTAAAATCGCATAAAACGATTTTTCAAACCGATGATGTCAATACAAATGTAACACCGCTGTTAAATTTCTTGCAATAATAAAACCTGAAGCTATACTTATGGAGCTTTTATACCCTTTGAGGCTAAGAAATTTCCGTGAGGAAATCCGTAACTTGTTATTTTTAAATTATTTACCCGCGGATAAACGGTAAAATTCAATTGTGATCAGTATGATTGACTGAGTCTGTTATTTTGAGAGGACACAACTATGTCGCAAAAGAAAGATAAAGATAAATATGGTGACACGTCGCAAAAGAATGATGACGATATTTTTAGGATAAATCGGATTTTAGAGCTGATGAAAGATAACGACCTTGTAGAGGTCGAGATCAAACACGGCAATGATAAAATATTGCTGAAGCGTGCCCAGCCTCAGATATCAGTAGCTCCAATGGTCGGTCAGACAATGCCGGTATCAGCGGCCTACCCGACGGAGAACAAACCTCAAAAAGATGACAACTTAATTGAGATCAAGTCCCCAATCATAGGCACTTTTTACGCTCAACCAAGCCCGGATTCGGATCCTTTCATAGAGATAGGCTCTGCGGTCAGCTCTCAAACTGTAGTTTGTATCGTTGAGGCTATGAAAGTAATGAACGAGATCAAAGCTGAAACCACCGGCACGATTGTCCAGGTAATGGTCGAGAGTGGCCAGGCTGTTGAATTCGGTCAGGTATTGTTCAAAGTCAAACCTGACTAATAGTTTTAGATTTTTAAATCTTCCTTTTGTTTAAAAGGTTAAATTCATATGTTTTCAAGAATTCTTATTGCCAATCGAGGCGAAATAGCACTGCGGATAATACGCGCCTGCCATGAGCTTGGCGTTGAGGCAGTAGCGGTTTATTCAGAAGCTGACAAAGACGCACCATATTTGAAATTAGCTGACGAAGCCATCTGCATAGGGCCTCCAAGTCCGACAGAAAGCTATCTTAATATATCAAGAATAATCAGCGCAGCTGAAATAGCTGATGTCGAAGCTATCCACCCAGGTTATGGTTTCCTCGCTGAAAATGCTAATTTTGCACAGATATGTAAAGACTGCGGGATCGAGTTCATCGGCCCATCTGTCGAAGCAATGAAATTGTTAGGCGATAAGGTTCAGTCAAGAAGACTCGCTATAAAAATTGGTGTTCCCATATCTCCGGGTTCAGATGGTGCGATTGAAAATGAAAAAGAAGCAATGGAAATCGCAAATAAAATCGGCTATCCGGTAATAATAAAAGCTTCTGCAGGCGGTGGTGGTCGCGGCATGAGAGTAGTACATAGTGATATTAGTTTCCGGTCGGCATTTAACGCAGCAAGGGCTGAAGCTGAGATAAATTTCGGCGACAACCGCGTCTTCCTGGAAAAATTTATCATAGAACCAAGACATGTGGAAGTACAGGTCTTAGCAGATAAGTACGGCAACACGTTACATTTTTACGAAAGAGATTGTTCTATCCAGCGAAGACATCAGAAGATGATAGAAGAGTCCCCTTGTCCTGTCATCGATCAGCGTAAGCGTGAGGAACTTTGCAGCGCAGCAACCAAAATCGTCAAAGCTGCAAATTACCACAACGCGGCAACTGTTGAATTTTTGATGGACAAAGATCAGAACTTCTACTTCTGCGAGGTAAACACCCGCATACAGGTAGAACATCCCGTATCAGAAATGGTTACAGGCCATGACCTTATAAAATGGCAATTAAAAATCGCGAGCGGCGAAAAATTAAATATGAGCCAGCGGGATATCAAGCTTAACGGTGTCGCTATTGAGTGCCGAATAAACGCAGAGGATCCGAACAATAATTTTGCTCCATCGCCCGGCAGAATCACAGAATACATCGCACCTGGCGGCTATGGTGTACGAGTCGACACACATGTTCATCAAGGTTGGATGGTATCACCAAATTATGATTCGATGATATGCAAGCTGATCGTTCATCAGCCAACAAGACAAGAAGCTATCGCAACTATGAAACGCGCACTTAGCGAATTCGTCATCGAGCCTGTAAAAACTACAATACCTGCATGTCTGAATATTCTTTCGCATAATCTGTATGTGGAAAATAAGGTAGACACAGGTTTCATAGAAAGAACCATGTAAACTTAGC
>CAYZEH010000029.1:0-19578 GCA_964477135.1 uncultured Pirellulales bacterium
AGATAGCAAATAATTACAGCAGGGCAAGCAGATCCCTTGAAAGTGCTCAATCCGGCTTAGAGATACTGCGCCATTACCTTGATAATATCGCAGTTCAGTCGACGTTATCCAATGTTGCATCAGAACTCCAGGAAGCAAACGTGACAGTCCACTATACCCCTGGACATTCTACTATTTCCATACCTTCTATGGCTTTAAACTCACAGCTGAATCAATCTTACAGTGCCGTAATAACTCAGATAGATGCAATAACATTACGGACTGATATAACCGGCAAATACGGTGATATCAGCAGAACTATAAGAACAAACTTTAACTTTGAAGAAACAGGCAATAGTGTTTTTGACTTCGGTGTTGCAACAAAAGGACCCTTAGATATGACCGGTCAGGCAGAAATTGACGGCGTTAATACCGTGGATATCGCTATAGAGGCAGGTGTCTACATCGAAGGTATTGACGGCCTTTTGGGTGATTCTTTTTCTATTACTAACAACGCAAGCGTTGCAGGCAATGTCAGCATTGCAGATCCTGACGGGGCATATACAGTTGGAAATAATGCTTCCGTTGGCGGTGTACAAGGTGATGAAAATATTATTGTCGGCGTCGATTATGTGGAATTCCCAACGCCAAACCCTGATTATTTCAGTATCTATGCAACGGGTGATACAATAGACTCAACAACTGACCTCAGCAATTATGCTGTTTTGAATAATGTAACAATTGCTGCTAATACTAATCCCACTTTTGCAAGTCATGTTATTGTCAATGGTGTTTTATTTATTGAAACCCCAAATCAGGTTTCTTTCGCCGGCCAATCAACAATAAATGGTGTAATAGTCGGAGATGGCAGTCTTGACAGTCCTGACAGCAGTTTAACTTTTTCAGGACAGGTAATATCAAACGATGCGTCTGGTTTAGACGAAGAACAATTCGGCGAAATTGTGGATGAAACAGGAACGTTCATTCTCGCACCGGGCTTTGAATTAGACTTCAGCGGTCAGGCAAGTACAATTAATGGTGCAATCGCAGGAAGCGGAATTTCTTTCAGCGGACAAGCGGGTGGAACGATTAACGGATCAATCATCAATTACTCCACTGATGTTATGACATTAACAGGGCAAACATCCCTGACATTTAATCGCAGCGGAATAGACAGCAATCCAAGTGGTTTTGAGTCAACACCAATACTAACATTTGACCCCGGTTCTTATTCAGAAATTTAATCTATACTGATCCCAATTGAATTTTACCGTTTATCCGCGGGTAAATAACTTAAAAATAACAAGTTACGGATTTATTCACGGCATTTACTACCCTTAAGAGTATAACGTTGGTGTTGTAAAATAAGGGTAGAAGCACAGCAAATGCAAGCTATCCTGCACCTTTAAAACAGCAAAACTATCACATCCACTTTTTATCATCACCGATAATCAGCTTTAATTACTTGTCTTATTACCTTTTCTTATTTGACAGCTCAACCGGTTTGTAGTTTAATTGGCCGGAATTTAGCCGTGGCAATATGGCAAATGAATAATGCGCAAATAATGCAAACTTTAGTCAGGAGGTTTAGTGTGCCAAAACGAGACGACATTAACAAGATAATGATTATCGGTTCCGGTCCAATTATTATTGGCCAAGCTTGTGAATTTGATTATTCAGGCACACAGGCCTGTAAAGCACTTCACAGCCTGGGCTATGAAATAGTGCTGGTCAATTCCAACCCCGCAACGATCATGACAGACCCGGGAACGGCTGATATCACATACATCGAACCATTGAATATTGAAACAATGGAAAAGATTATTGCCAAGGAAAGACCTGATGCCCTGCTTCCGAACCTCGGGGGACAAACCGCATTGAACCTTTCTTCGGAACTTGCTAAAGAAGGTATCCTGGATAAGTATGGCGTAGAGGTTATCGGTGTGCAGATTGACGCGATAGAAAGAGGTGAAGACCGGATCGAATTCAAAAAAACTATGGATCATCTCGGTGTTGAAATGGCAAAAAGTGCCCCGGCCCTGAGCATTGATGAGGGTCTGGCTATAGCTGAAGAACTCGGCTACCCGGTAGTTATTCGCCCTGCATATACTATGGGAGGAACCGGAGGCGGATTGGTCTACAATGCGGAAGAATTTAAAACGATAGCCCGGAGGGGTCTGGCGGCGAGTATGGTTCATCAGATACTTGTTGAAGAATCCGTTCTCGGTTGGGAAGAGCTGGAGCTTGAAGTTGTTCGGGATGCTAAGGGACAAAAAATCACAGTCTGCTTTATCGAAAATGTCGACCCGATGGGGATTCACACCGGAGATTCTTACTGCACCGCTCCAATGCTAACTATCAGCCAGGAGCTTCAGGACAAACTCCAGAAGCACTCTTACGACATCGTCGATGCTATTGAAGTTATCGGCGGAACAAATGTACAATTTGCCCATGACCCGGAAACAGGCAGGGTCATAGTCATAGAAATCAACCCAAGAACATCGAGGTCATCTGCTCTTGCGTCTAAGGCAACTGGTTTCCCGATCGCTTTGATATCATCTCTGCTGGCGGCGGGATTGACTCTTGATGAAATTCCATATTGGCGAGATGGTTCGCTTGAAAAATACACGCCTTCAGGCGATTATGTTGTTGTGAAATTCGCACGCTGGGCATTTGAGAAATTCAAAGGCATTGAAGATAAACTCGGCACACAGATGAGAGCTGTCGGCGAAGTTATGAGTATCGGCAAAAATTACAAAGAAGCTTTCCTCAAAGCAATCCGGTCTCTTGAAAATGGTCGACCGGGATTAGGCTTTGCTAAAAACTTCAACAAGCTTTCTCTTGATGAATTATTAAATAAGGTAACCCCTGCAACAAGCGAAAGACAGTTCATAATGTATGAAGCTCTGCGCAAAGGTGCAACAGTAGAACAGATACATGAAAGAACCAAGGAAAAAGCATGGTTCATCGAACAGATGAAAGAGCTTGTCGAGCTTGAAGAACAGCTACTCAAATACAAAGGCAAAAAAATCCCGGACGATTTGCTAACTAAGGCAAAGAAAGACGGCTTTAGCGACTTGTATCTTTCAAAAATATTATCTATACCTGAAGATAAAATCCGCAAACAAAGAACCGCTCTGGGCGTAGTCGAAGGATGGGAACCTGTCCCTGTTAGCGGCGTTGAAGACGCAGCATATTATTTCTCAACTTATAACGCACCTGATAAAGTAAGCACTACAAATAATAAAAAGATCATGGTCCTCGGCGGCGGGCCTAACCGTATAGGCCAAGGCATTGAATTCGACTATTGCTGCGTTCATACAGCCTTTGAACTTAAGGACCAGGGGTATGAAACAATAATGGTCAACTGCAATCCGGAAACTGTTTCCACCGACTATGACACATCTGACAAGCTTTACTTTGAGCCTTTGACTGTTGAAGATGTTTTGAGCATTTATGAGAAAGAAAAACCCCAGGGTGTGATCGTTCAGTTCGGCGGACAGACTCCGCTTAATATTGCAAAGCAGCTGGAAGATGCCGGTGTAAAAATAATCGGCACATCCCCTGACGCGATAGATCTGGCAGAAGACAGAGATCTGTTTAATGCTATGATGAACAAGCTGAATATTCCAATGCCAAAGTCAGGTATGACAAGCACTCTTGAAGAAGCCTTAAAAATAGCTGGCAGGATTGGCTATCCATTGATGGTTCGACCTTCATATGTACTTGGTGGAAGAGGGATGGAAGTTGTTCATGATGAGCAGATGCTGCGTGAATATGTATCCGCTGCGGTAGATGTAACGCCTGAAAGACCTATCTTAATAGACAAGTTCCTTGAGAATGCTATCGAAGCCGAAGCTGATGCAATTAGCGATGGGACAGACGCATTCGTACCTGCGGTAATGGAGCATATCGAGCTTGCAGGCATCCACTCAGGTGACTCGGCATGTGTAATTCCGCCGGTATCGATCCCTGAAAAACACCTGAAGACTATCCAGGAATACACAAAGAAGATCGCTATCGAGCTTAATGTCGTAGGCTTGATGAATATTCAATATGCAATTGCAGCTGATACTGTCTATGTACTTGAAGCCAATCCAAGAGCATCTCGTACCGTACCAATCGTTTCAAAAGTCTGCGGTATATCAATGGCCAGACTCGCAACTCAGGTAATGCTTGGTAAAAAACTCGTCGATCTGAAGCTGACCCATAAAAAAATACCGTACTTCGGTGTAAAAGAATCTGTGTTCCCGTTCAACATGTTCCATAATGTCGACCCTGTACTCGGACCAGAAATGCGGTCAACCGGTGAAGTTCTTGGTCTTGCCAGCTCACCAGGAATGGCATATTACAAAGCCCAGTTGGCAACTCAGCAGGCACTGCCAAATGCCGGAACTGTACTGATGACCATACATCAAAAAGATCGGACTGACCTTGATAAGATTGCAAAAGATTTTATTGATTTAGGCTTTAAGATAAAAGCAACTGAGGGAACTTTGGAATATTTGAAAACACACGGAATTGAAGCTGAAACTATAATGAAGGTATACCAGGGCAGACCTAATATTGTTGATGCAATCAAGAACGGTGAAATTCAGTTGATTATCAACACCCCTGCCGGCAAACTTAGCAAACACGATGATTCTTACATCAGAAAAGCTGCTATACAGTACAAAATTCCATATATTACCACGATAGCCGCTGCTGCTGCTGCTTCGAAAGGTATTATTGCCGGTAAAAATGAAGAATTGTCGGTAAAATCCTTGCAGCAATACCATGCCCAGATCAAATAAAAACATTTATATCAACTTAATAGGCCGACATGACAGCAGTTATGTCGACCTGTTTTTTCATGTTCCCATCATTACAATTTCATATTTGCAGTTTAGAACTTTTTGGTGTATCATCCGTGGGGCAGTGCAAACGTAAATTATCTTAAGAAAGAAATAGTAATTACATGACAGAAAATTTTAATAACCATACAATCAGTCTTCTTGCGGAGAATGCTTCCGGATTTGAAAGTTATTTTGATGATGAGAACTCCGAAATACCTGACAATGACCAGAAAATAACTATACCCAAGGTTATCGGGATTTTACCAATAAGAAACGCGGTTATTTTCCCCGGGACTATCACCCCATTGGCAATAGGTCGGGAAAAGACCAAAAATCTAATCGACAGTATAAAGCCAAACAAATCAGTGATCGGATTGGTTACACAAAAAGAAAGTCAGACTGATACTCCGGGATTCAAGGACATCTACAAAGTCGGAACGATGGCGACGGTTCTTAAAGTGATAAAAATGCCGCAAGGCTCAACCCACATCGTTGTACATAGCCTTTCAAGATTTAAAATACTAAAATCGGTTGCGACGAAACCTTTTTTGAAAGCCAAAGTAGAGCTTCTTTCGACCACATCGCGAATAACCAAAAAAACAAAAGCTCTGATAGTAAACGTCAGAAATGCTGCTAACAGGGTGATAGAACTGAGTCCGAATGTTCCCGAAGAAGCTTCTGTGCTTTTGGAAAATATAGAAAACCCTTCTTCACTATCGGATTTTCTCGCAGCCAATCTGAATATCCCAATAAAGGAAAAACAAAAACTTCTCGAGAAGCTTGACGCATCAAAACGCCTTGAGAAAATATCGGTTTTGCTTGCTAATCAGCTTGAAGTACTTGAGCTGAGCCATAAAATTCAAGGCCAGGTAAGAGAGTCAGTGGATAAAAGCCAGAGGGAATATTTCCTCCATGAACAGCTAAAAGTCATTCAATCTGAACTGGGGCTTGGCGACCGCAGCAGTGAAGAAATAATCAAATTAAAGAAAAATATCAAAAAAGCAAAAATGCCCAAAGCTGTTGAAGAAGAGTCGTTAAAAGAACTCAACAGGCTTAGCAAAATTACACCTGCTTCGCCCGAATACAGCGTAATAAGAAGCTATCTCGACTGGGTATGTGAACTGCCATGGTCAATTCAAAGCCAGGAACAGCTTGATGTAAACAAAGCCCAGCGGATACTTAACCATGATCATTATAATCTGAAGAAGGTTAAGAGACGTATTCTCGAATTTCTGGCAGTTAGAAAATTAAACCCAACCGGTAAAAGCCCAATACTCTGCTTCACAGGCCCTCCGGGTGTAGGGAAAACTTCTCTCGGTAAATCTATCGCAAGGGCAATGGGAAGAAAATTCATTCGCATTTCTCTTGGCGGGATCAGAGACGAAGCCGACATCAGAGGCCACAGAAGAACGTATATCGGCGCACTGCCCGGAAGAATACTGCAGGAAATAAGAAAGTGCGGCAAAAACAACCCTGTTTTCATGCTTGACGAACTCGATAAGATCGGCGCTGACTTCAGGGGTGACCCTGCTTCGGCACTTTTAGAAGTTCTCGACCCGGAGCAGAATTTCTATTTCACCGACCATTATCTCGATCAGCCTTTCGATCTGTCAAAGGTTATGTTCATCGGAACAGCAAATTATCTCGAACCTGTACCGCCGGCATTGAAAGACCGAATGGAAGTGATAGAGCTGCCAGGCTATACCGAGATAGACAAGCTCAACATCGCAAAAAAATACCTGATCAAACGCCAATTAAAAGAGCATGGTCTGACCAAAAATACATTAACAATTAAAGACGATGCTATCGTCTCTATCATAAAAGACTACACACGTGAGGCAGGTGTGAGAAATCTGGAAAGGAAAATTGCCGCAGTTTGCAGATCAGTGGCAACCGGTATAGCCAAGGCTGAGAAAAAACGGGCAACGATCAGCAAAAGAAACCTGTTAAAAATCTTAGGCCCATCTGTCTTCGAATCAGAACTGGCACTTAGAACCGGTACCCCCGGAGTCGCAACTGGTCTTGCATACACACCTGTCGGCGGTGAAATATTATTCATCGAATCAGCAAAAATGCCCGGCAAAGGTCTTCTCCAGCTAACAGGCCAAATCGGTGATGTTATGAAAGAAAGTGCGCAGGCTGCTTTTTCGATAATAAAATCAAACTCGATAAAACTTAATATGCCCGACGATCTGTTCACTAAATTTGATTACCATATACATGTCCCGGCTGGTGCTATCCACAAAGATGGTCCAAGCGCAGGCGTTGCCATGGTAGTATCACTTGTGTCATTGATTACCGACAAAATCGTAAAGCCGGACGTCGCAATGACAGGGGAAATCACTCTTAGAGGCTTGGTACTGCCAATAGGCGGACTCAAGGAAAAAATTCTTGCTGCAAAACAAGCGGGGATCAAAACAGTTATAATGCCTTACCGCAATAAGAAAGACATGGTCGACGTCCCGAAAGAGGCTATGAAGGGTCTGGAGTTTAAATTTATCAAAAACGCTGAAGAAGCATTAAAGATCGCATTAGGTGACAACTAAGACAGTTATGCTTTTCTAATTGCATTGATAACTTTAACGACGTCTGCCATTTCTGCTACATCATGAACTCTGACAACAGAGACTCCTTTTTCTGCGCAAAGCCCTACTGTTGCAGCTGTTGCCGATACTCTTTCTGCGGGAATCTGTTGATCTGTTATCTGGCCTAAAAAAGCTTTCCTGCTTGTACCGACAAGAACCCTGTAGCCGGTAGCAACAAACCTGTCAATATTTTTTAAAAGCAGAAGATTATGCTCAAACGTCTTACCAAAGCCGATACCTGGATCAATAATTATATGTTCCTTTTTGATCCCTGATTTTTCCGCAAACCGAGCCCTTGCGACCAAATAGTCAAGCACATCTTCTACAACATTCTCATATTCAGGCCTGTCCTGCATTGTAGCGGGCTTGCCTTTGATATGCATTAAAACTACAGGCACCTGATATTTACAAATAACGTCCAGCATGTTTTCATCACTCAAAGCGGTTATATCATTAACGATCCCCGCTCCAGCTTTTAAAGCTGCGCCGGCAACCTGGCTGTCAAAAGTATCAATGCTTACAGGCACATCGATCAAACCGGTAAGCTTTTCTATTATAGGAACTACACGGGCAATTTGAATATCCGTAGCAACAGCCTGCGAACCAGGTCTGGTCGATTCGGCGCCGATGTCAATAATATCAGCTCCGCTATCAACCATTTCAACCGCATGTTTGACAGCTGAATCTACATCGCAAAATTCACCACCATCGCTGAAAGAGTCCTCAGTGACATTTAATATTCCCATTACCAGAGTCCCCGCAGAAAAATCCAACTTTCCACCAGGCCAATCCATTATATCTTTGTTTAGGCTCATTTGATTTTAAACCCTATACCGGCAAATTTATTTTTAATATCGCCGCCCTTCCCGCTGAAACTAAGCTGTATATTCTGAAATTCCCTGCGAATATGATAATTTTTTCGCAGGCCGCTAAACCAGCCCCCCCTATCAGCTTCAGCTTTATTCAGCAGTTGCCTCATATTTTCGTCATCAGCTTTAATATCATATATCTTTTTAACTACGCTGTGCAAAACTTCAATATCTAAATCAAACGAACTGTCCACCTCAAGAGTTGGTACTTCAGGAACGGGCAAAAAAAATTCGCAGCTAAACTCAGTCTCAAAACCAAAAAACTCACAAGCAGACTCATATATCATAACCATCCCGCAAACCTTGCCGTCATAAGAATACCCCGCAATATGAGGCGTAGCAATATCAACCATATCCAAAAGCTCAATATCTATATCAGGCTCGGCCTCCCAGACGTCAAGCGTAACTGCCTTGAATTTATTGTTTTTAACAGCATCCTTTAATGCATCGCTGTCAACAACCGCTCCCCTGGAAGTATTGAGAAATATACAATCGTTTTTCAGCGAATCAAAAAAAGCCTTATCCGCTAAATGATAAGTCTTGTCTTCCCCATCAAAAGTCAAAGGCGTATGAGCGGTAACAAAATCACAATCATAAACCTTTTCTATAGGCTGATATTTTTGATCCCCGGCCAATCTTTGCAAAGGCGGGTCGTTAAGCACAACTTTCATACCAAGTGCCTCAGTTTTTTTCGCAACTATGCTGCCCACATTGCCAACACCAATAATGCCGATAGACTTACCTTCTAAAACGATATCTTTTTCATTAGCAATATCAAGCAAAGCGGCAACTACATATTCAGCAACCGAATTTGCGTTAGAGCCGGGAGCCGATGCAAAACCAATCCCCTGCTGTTTCAAATACTCTGTATCAATATGATCGACACCTATTGTCGCAGTGGCAACAAATTTAACATTGCTGCCTTGTAATAGCTGCTTGTTAACTTTAGTAACACTTCTGACTAACAAAATATCAGCATCGGCAACAATTTCTTTTGTAATATCTCTGCCGACGACAAGAAAGACCTCACCAATAGACGAAAAACATTCCTGCACAAACGGTATATTGGTATCAGCGATTATCTTCATTAAAAATTAAACCTCGTATCCTGCCACCTTAGTATGACATTCAGGACAGCACGACTTGACTGTCCGGCTAGCAACAACCTGAAATCCTATACGTTCTATTAACAACTTTCCGCAATTATGGCAAAAAGTATTTTCAGCCTTAGCTCCTGGTAGATTACCAACATAGACATAATTAAGCCCGGCAGCCTTACCGATCTCTAATGCCTTTTCAAGAGTCGCAGCAGGCGTAGGCTCTGTATCTGCATATTTATAATTAGGATAAAACCTGCTCACATGCCAGGGCACTTCCGGGCCCGCATTGGTGACAATAAAATCCGCTATTTTTTTTAATTCATCTTCGCTATCGTTTTCCCCCGGCACGATCAGCGTAGTTATTTCAAGCCAGATATCTGTTTCCTTAGCTATATAACTGATTGCATCGAGAACAGGCTGAAGATCAGCTTTACATATCTTTTTATAATAATCCCCGCTGAAAGATTTCAGATCGACATTAATTCCATCGAGCCATTCAGATGCAAGCTTGATCGCATCCCTGGTCAGGTAGCCGTTACTGACAAAAACATTTTTCAAATCTTCCTGCTTAGCCAATCTCCCGCAGTCATCGCAAAATTCCATAAACACAGTAGGCTCAGTATAAGTATATGCTATACTTTTGCATCCGCCTCGAATCGCAGCTGCAACAACCTGTTCAGGATACCAGATCTGTCCACGAACAATTTTCTGCTCATAAGGCATCTGGCTTATCTGCCAGTTTTGACAAAAAGCACATCTGAAATTACAACCAGGCGACGCCACTGAAAAACTCTTGCTTGCTGGTTGAAAGTGGAATAAAGGCTTCTTTTCGATCGGGTCTACTATGGCAGCACAAAGCCTGCCATAGTTCAGCGAATAAAGCTTGCCTGCAATATTCTTCCGGACAAAACATCGCCCTTTATCATTAAGAGCTATCTTACAGCGAAAACTGCAAAGATTGCACTGGACTTTATTCTCAGCGATCTTCTCATAAAGAATAGCTTCTTTTACAATATTTTCCTGATTGCTCATTTTCTTTATCCTGCCCTGCTTAATTTATCTCAAGGCCATTTTACAATAAATCCCAGGCCTGTGCCAATATCTTTACAGGATGAATTGCCTTACTATCGCTGATATGCTCAATTTGCATTCTGCATGTGCTGCACTCGGAAAGAACTGTCTTAATATCACTATCCGCAAGAGCCTTCGCCAACTTCTCAGATATTTTATCAGACAGCAAAGCATTCTTTTTCTGCATACCGAAAGTGCCCGCGATCCCGCAGCAACCGGCATTTATATCAGTAACCTCAGCGGAACAAAGCCCCCCAAGCAATTCAATACTTGCTTTGCTGTCTTCTATTGCAAGCAAATGGCACGGGCTATGATAAAGAAATTTTTCTGCTCTTTGTTTTGAAGCCGATTTAAGCTTGCCCTGTTTAAACAAACCCAGCAGAAAACCCATAAGCTCATAAACATTTTCACTCACCAGCCTGGCGTCTTCGGAATCTACAAATAGTCGCAGCTCTTCTTTCAAACACATCGCTGCACTTGGCTCGGAGCATATGATCTTATAACCGGCCTTGACAGCCTCAGCCAAATGCTTAACTGAATATCTCAATTCCCTGCGAGCAGTTTTTACATCGCCATATACTATCGCCGGCAAAGGCGCAGGTCTCTGGTCAGGCAAAATAACTTCAACATCATTATGACGCAAACATTTTATAACATCGAATCCGAGCTGCGGGTCATTATAATTAGCATATGTATCAACAAAATAAGCGATCCTTTCAACAGGTCTTTCTATAGGCCCGGCACTTTCAAGGTACTTACGCCCTGCTTTTAAGAAGCTTGTCCTCTTAAAAGCAGGCATCTTCCTCTTTCTGTCGATACCTGCAAATTTTTCCAGCAAGAATCTGAAAGGCCCAAGCCTCATAACAAAACCGGAAACCGGTGCAAACATCCCGTTCAAAATCGCCATGTACCTGTTCAGGCTCAATATTCTCTGAGGCAGTGTAAGACCTTTGCGTCTGACATATTCTGCCCGTGCCGCAATCATCAATTTCGAAACATCTACTCCCGATGGACATTGCAGCGAACAGGCTTTACAATTCACACACAAACTTAAGAATTTACCAAACTCATCACAACTAAAATCTTCTTCGCTCATCTGCCCTGTCATCCACAGCCGAAGCAGATTCACTTTTGCCCTGGATGAACCTGTTTCATCTTTCATCGCTCTATATACCGGACACAATCTTAAATCTTGTTGATTGCTAAGACAAAGCCCACAGCCATTGCATTGGCCTATTTCAAAACGCAGTTCATCTTTATCAAAAAACAGATCAGATTTTAATCTTTCCTCACTATAGGCAAATCTGCCCCGCAGGTTCTTAACCATTATATCCGGGTCATTATTAAGAATCTTACCGGGATTAATTAACCCTGTCGGGTCAAATATGTTTTTGATGTCCCAAAGAAGCTGATAGTATTGATTACCATATTGTTTTTTTATGTAAGCCGCCCGGACCAATCCGTCAGCATGCTCTCCGCTTATAGAGCCGCCAAGCAACCATGTCAAAGCATAAACTTCATCAGCAACCGCCCTCATTTTTTTTACATCTTCTTCACTGCTCAGATCAAGCACCGGTCTGATATGCAACTCACCATCGCCCGCATGGCCATAATATGACATTACAAAATCATATTTTTCACCTATCGCCTCCAACCCTTCGATATACTTATCCAGCCTGGTATTATCGACGGAGGTATCTTCCACAAATCCAACGGGTTTTTTACTGCCCTTGTTGCGATAAAGCAAAGGCACCGCGTCTTTACGGAATTTCCACAATCGCTGCTGTTGCCGCTCATCAAAAAAAGTCCTGCAGTTATAAGCAAGCTGTCCAACCATATTACAACTCTGTTCTACCCTGGTAGCAACTTCATCCCTGTCTTGTCCAATATACTCTGCTAATAAAGACACCTTCGCACCAATAGGCAAGATGTCACGATATTGCGCAAATGCATCCAATGCCATCTTTACCAACCTGTCATCGGTCAGCTCACAGGCACTGACGCCGCTGTCAACAATTATCGGCACAGCCTTGGCCATCTTTTCAAGGCTGTCAAACTCAAACTGCACCAATGCTTTTTGCTCAGGCAATTCAACCGTCCGCAAAGTTACTCTGGTCAAGACAGCAAGAGTCCCCTCAGAACCAGCCAACAATTTTGCCATATCTATTTTACCGTCATGACAAATGTTCGCGATATTATATCCGCTTCGATTCCTCCTGGTCATAGGCAGAGACTTCGCGATCATTTCACGATTGCTATCTATAACATCCAAACATTTGAAAGCCATTGTATCTAATATACTTTTGCCATCCCCCGTCGGGCTATAATCATTAGTAAGCTCGACAATGCTCCCATCAGAAAGAACTGCCTGCATTTTTTCGACAAAATTCGCAATATGTCCATATTGCAGAGAGTGAGCACCGGTAGCATTATTAGCAATGCATCCGCCCACTGTTGCCTGGTTGGAACTTGATGGATCGGGACCGATTTTTCTGCCGAAAGGTTCTAAATAATCATTAAGCTCATCAAGCACAACCCCGCTCTGACATGTCACCGTCTTATCCTGGCTATTATATCCGATGATGTTATTCATATACCTTATCATATCAATGACTATGCCGTCAGTGAGAGACTCCCCCGCTAAACCACTGCCTGCGCCCCTTGCAGCAACGGAAAGTTGATTGTCCGAGGCGTATTTAATAACAGCTGATATATCTTCAGCATCTTTAACCGCCACAACACAAGCGGGCATTATCTGATAAATACTCGCATCACAGCTAAATGCCGCCCGGCGAATTACATCAGCATAAACGTCGCCTTTAATTAATCCGGATAACTCTGATTCGAATCGAAATGATGCTTCTTTTTTCAACAGTACCACCTTTTAATCTGTACGAAGCTGCAGTTTTGAATTTGCCAATTTATCATCAGCGTATATCGCATCAAGATCATTTTTCCCAACCCGACCATTGATAAACTGCTGAACAACCGGGTGTGGATTATTGCGTATATAATCAACATCACCGTCAGCGATTATTTTCCCGCCATACAGCATAACAATACGATCTGCAATTTTATAGGAACTGGTCATATCGTGAGTAACTACTATCGTTGTTGCCCCCAGGTTTCTCTGCAGTTTCATTATAAGTTCATTAATTATATCAGACCTGATCGGGTCAAGCCCTGTAGTAGGCTCATCGTAAAGAATAACTTCAGGGTTCAATGCAATTGCCCTTGCCAAAGCCACTCTTTTTTTCTGCCCACCCGAAAGACTCGCCGGGTAATACTCCTGAAAACCATCTAAGCCCACCATGGCAAGCTTAGTTTTGACAAGTTCTTCCAGGCCGCTGTTTTTCGTAATCTTATAATGCTCTCTAATAGGGAACAGTATATTTTCGGCAACGCTCAGGCTGTCGAATAAAGCACCGCCCTGAAATAAAAAACCATAACTTACCCGCAAACGGTTCAGGTCTTTCTCTTCAAGATTATCTATTCTTTGGCCTTTGAAATATACTTCTCCGCTTGTGGGTCTGAGCAATGCGATAAGATGCTTTATCAAAACAGTTTTGCCGCAACCACTGGGGCCGATTATAACCGTGGTTTTGCCCTTTTCTATCGAAAGAGAAATACTATCTAAAACAAGTTTATCACCAAACTTTTTTGTCAGATCTTTGACTGCAAGGATACCTTCGACACCCTGCTGTTTTTCAAGACTAACATCTGTAGATTTTTTCATTTTTCCGCTTTAAATCTAATAACTATACTATAACAAAAGTTTCATAGGCCAAAGTGTATTATAGACAGCTTTGAAAATAACACCCAGCATAAAATTCAGCGCAAGAATCGATATAAAACTGGCAACGAAAGCCTCCGTACACGCCTGGCCTACACCTTCAGCCCCCTCTCTGCAATGAAATCCCTTATAACAGCTTATAGATGCAATCGCTCCACCAAAGAAAAGCCCCTTAACTATACCGATCGAAACATCCCAAAAATCAACTGCCTGCGCGCTGAAGTCCCAGTAAACCTCACTATTTATCTTAAGCTGAACAACACTTATAAAATATCCGCCGATGATTCCGAGCAGATCAGCATATATAATCAGAAAAGGCGTTAAGAACAAACACGCCAGAATCCTCGGCGCAATAAGATAACGAACCGGATCAGTTCCCATACTCCTGACTGCATCGATCTGCTCAGTAACCTTCATTGTACCAAGCTCAGCGGTCAACGCTCCTCCAATCCTGCCTGCAAGCATCACAGCCGCAAGCACCGGACCAAGTTCCTTTACTACTGAAACATTGATCAATATCCCGAGCCTTTCCTCAAGCCCCATAAACCTAAGCTGGTCATAAGCCTGTATCGCCAAAGTCATACCCACAAAAGCACCGGTTACCATTATAACAGGAACGCTCTTGACTCCTATTATATGCATCTGAGTCCATATAAGAGGATAAGTCTTACTGTTGACACAACTGCGAAAGGACGTTTTAAAAGATTGCCAGATAAATCTGGAAGCCCTGCCAATATTATCGATATTAGTAATCGTTTTGAGTCCGAGCTTTTCAAACATTTATAGATATCCCTAAACACATATAATACCCTTCAGGGTAATAGATTTCCGCGAATAAATCCACAACTTGTTATCTTTGAGTATTTACCCGCGGATAAACGGAACACGGAGAGCCGCGATAGCGAAAATCCAACTGGGATTAGTATAAATATACGCCGATAGCGTATTTCTACACTTAAACCCTGCTAATGTCAAGTTTTCTAAATTTTCACCAATAAATCACAATAACAAGAACCGCAAATAAAAATAAACCCGCTTTTTTTACAAAAAATCAGCCTATAATCGCATAAACACAATATTATTATCGCCTAAGTGCTTTAAAAACATGAACTTAAATCCAACGAAAGTAATATAGGTAAAATTTAACAATTCTTTTTAAAATTACCTATTTTAACTCAAGACCTATGCGTCTCCATTCCGATACCTAAACTACCTAAATTAACAAAGGTTGAAACAGAAAGTAAGCTTAGGGATTTTAGTAAAAACAGGATGTTTTTTTGTATGGAGATAAAAAATGATTAAAGAGAGTACATTCGAGAGATATCTGGAAGCCATATTACAAGGAGACCGGAAAAGATGTCGCATGATCATAGGAGAAACCCTCCAAAACGGCATACCAGCTAACTCAGTTTATATGGACGTAATCTGGCCAATGATGGTAGAGGTCGAAAAACTCACCAGAGAAGACAGAATTACAAACGTTCAGGAACATATGGCAACAAGAATAAACAGAACGATCATAGACCAATTGCAAAATAAACTACCAAGAAAAGACGTCAAAAATAAAAAAATCGTAGTCTGCTGTGCACCGGATGAGATACATGAGCTTGGTGCTCAGATAATGGCAGATCTTTTTGAAAGTGACGGCTGGGAAGTTAAATTCCTCGGCGGAGGTTTAACCAATGAAGATATTCTTACTTTTACAAGCGAAACCGGTCCTGATGTGCTTGTGATCTACGGCACTGCTGCTCAGCAGGCTCCCGGAATTAGAAAATTAATTGATACTATAAAAAATGTTAATGCTTGGCCTAATATGAAAATAATGTTGTCGGGTGGGATATTTAACAGAGCAGACGGGCTTTGGCAGGAAATGGGTGCTGACTTAACTGCTGCTACAGCTGCTGAGGCTGTAGCAGTGGCGTCTTGTGAGCCATCAGAAATTCCTCAGCCTGAAAGAACTATTAAACACAGGAGAAGAAAAGCAACACAACCCGCGTAAGCAAAATAATTTTTTGGATTACTCTCTTCCTTCTTGTTAGGCTTGCATCTCTCTCTTAAAAAGGTGCAGGCCTTTTTTATTTTGCCTTGTCGCGTTCTTTCAGAAGTTTATGCTCAACACTGTCAACGAGCGCCTGCCAACTGGCCTCTATGATATTCTCTGAAACACCCACAGTACCCCATACCTCATCTTTATCTCTCGATTCGATAACAACACGAACCTTAGCTGCTGTACCGGCACGAGCATTAACCACTCGAACTTTGTAGTCTATCAAATGCATATCTTTGATAACCGGGTAAAAAGTTTCAAGTGATTTGCGAAGTGCAGCATCAAGAGCATTAACAGGACCGTCACCTTCACCTACAACATGTTCAGTCTTGCCGCCAACCCGCAGCTTAACCGTTGCTTCGGTTACGATATCTCCACCGGAATGATTTTCAACATTAACATGATATTTTAAAAGCTCGAAAGAAGGCTTATACTCATTCATAATCTTTTTCACAAGCAGATCGAAACTGGCATCAGCTGCCTCAAATTGATAACCCTGGTTTTCAAGCTCCTGAACTTTTTTAAGCACTTTTGCTGCAAGTTTTCTGTCATCGGCAAGCTTTGTATTCTCAAGCCTGGCAAGAACATTCGAACGACCGCTAAGCTCAGAGATTAAAAATCGCCTTTTATTGCCAACCACTTCAGGATCAACATGCTCATAAGTCTGTTTATTTTTCCTGATAGCATTTACATGAAGCCCTGCTTTATGTGCAAATGCACTTTCACCAACATAAGGCATATTCGAAACAGGATTAAGATTAGCTACCTCAAAAATAAACCGTGAAACCTCTGTCAGGGTTTTTATTTTTTCAGGTGTTAATACTTCAAAGCCCATCTTCAAAACAAGGTTCGGTATAACAGTACAAAGATTAGCATTGCCGCAACGCTCACCAAGACCATTAATAGTGCCCTGCACATGTCGCGCACCGGCTCTTACCGCTTCCAGACTGCCCGCAACTGCACATTCACTATCGTTGTGGGTATGTATCCCCACGCATACTGTTGAAAATTTTCCGCAGACAGCTTTGGTTATTTCATAAACTTCATTAGGAAGTACTCCACCATTAGTCTCACAAAGACTCAGACAATCCGCACCCGCCTGGGCAGCTGCCTCCAAAACCTTCATAGCATATTCGGAATTGGCATTATAGCCGTCAAAAAAGTGTTCTGCATCGAATATAACTTCAAGACCTTTGCTTTTGAGATATTTTACCGATTCTGAGCAAATCACAAGATTCTCATCTAAAGAGCACCTCAAAACCCCGGTAACCTGCATATCCCAGCTTTTGCCGACAATAGTCGCAGCAGGTGCTTTACAAGCCAGAATCGATTGTATGGATGAATCATCTTCAACCTTGACACCAGCTCTGCGAGTATTACCAAAAGCTGTGATCTTACTATTTTCGAGTTTTTCCCCTGCAATTTCCAGAAAAAACTGCATTTCCTTCGGGTTCGATGCTGCATAACCGCCTTCAATGTAGTCAATACCAAGATTATCAAGCCTTTTGGCAATGAGCAGTTTATCCTGAAGAGAAAAACTGATGGATTCTGCCTGCATACCGTCACGAAGCGTAGTATCGTAAAGTTTTATTTTTTCCACATCAAACACCTAAAAAAACCTTATAAACTTCTTCCTATGAAAGTAACCATTTTATGCCCACAGAGGTATAATGTAAAGGTAAAATTGTAAAACTCAAGCTATTAAAGGCATTAGAAAGCATTTATCTTGACAAAAACAGATAATTATACTATAATAATGTCTTGAGAGGTTTGGTATAATAAAAAGTGGATTAACACGGCTAAAAGCGATGTATGTGCGATAAAAAGGACTGTTTTTTTTAAAGGAGGCCGCATGAAAAGGGCATATTTATTCTCGATAGTTGCTATATCACTTATTTTTTGCAGCGTAACTATAGCAGCAAACCCAGTTAATTGGACTTTCGATGTGCAAACTACAGGAGAGGATGTATATTGGGAATCAAACCCTAATTATATTGATAATTACTACACCGTATATGAATACCACTGGGAAATAACAAAAGTACAAGCATACGCACAAGTTATCTTCTGGACATGGATCGACATTTCATTTTTGCTTGACGAGCTATCCGGCGACGGTATACATTACGGCTCCCTGCCGGCAACTATTCTCGATGAGCGAATACAAGAAGGTGATGTCGGTGCTGACATAGAAATAATAGTTGATGAAGATGGCTATGCAACTGCATCTGTCACAAATATCACTTTCGGAATAGTCGAAGGATTTAATATCAAGGGCATCAGAATTGAAGGTGATATAACAATCACTGGAACCGTTATAAAACCAGTAAGAAACACTAATCAAAACACATATCATATGGCAATACAAGACGCAATCGACACCTCTAACAACTATGATGTAATCATCGCAAACCCTGTAACTTATGAGGAAAATATAAACTTTTCAGGAAAGAACGTCACTGTAACCAGCACAACCCCTCAGGATCCGAACCTTGTTGCTCAGACAATAATCCAGGGCAGCGGTAATGTTCCCGTAGTAGAATTCCAGGGCAGCGAAACTTCTGACTGCAACTTTGTCGGTTTTACAATTACCGGAGGCGCATCTGAAGGCGGTATCTACGGCGACCGGTGCGGCGCCAACATTTCATATTGCGTTGTCAGGGACAATATCTCTGAATTCAACGGTGCCGGAATAAACGATGTGGATGGGGTAATCAGTAATTGTATTGTAAAAGATAACACATGCGATCTTACGAGACGGGGAGGCGCTTTTGCTCAGTGCGACGGCAGGATCGAGAATTGTCTGGTTACCGGCAATTTTGCTCGCAACAACTGTGCTATTTATAACTGCGATGCTAATATTGTAAACTGCACAATCGCAGATAATTATTCTGTTGAAGGTGCAGCTGTATTTGGCTGTAATGGAAAAATTGCAAACTCGATCATCTATTACAATCAACCGGACGTGTCTATTGCTGAATGTAATAATGTTAGCTTCTGCTGTCTGGAGAGCTATAAAAGCGGAGCTGGCAACATCTATGAGACGCCTGGATTTGTTTCGCTGACCGATTATCATTTGAAATCACAAGCCGGCAGTTGGGATGATGTAAATGAAATTTGGGTTTACAATTCAGCAACAAGCAGATGTATTGACGCCGGTGGAACCAGCTTCAGCCTTGGTGATGAATATACACATGCCAACAACATCAGGATAAATATGGGCGTCTATGGAGGCACTGCACAAGCAAGCAAGTCTCCCGCAGGTTGGTCTGTAATTGCTGATATCACAAACGACGGCA
>CAYZEH010000030.1:0-5067 GCA_964477135.1 uncultured Pirellulales bacterium
TACAGCCTCTTTGCAAATGACCGCCGACAAAAGAGCCTATTTCGGTGAGATTTTAAACTTCACCTTACTTCCCGAATAACAAGTGTCTTTTTTATATTAAGCCATATAAGGGCGTTATTTGTCACCATCCCTTTTTTCCGCACAATCATTACAATTGTTTTGGTCGTTAATACCGATAATTTTTCCCTTACTCAGTACCGAATTGCAACTATCCTGCTGTTTTGGCTTTAATTCAATCATTATTACGCCAATTTTATATTCCAAAAACCACATGTCCTATTCGTAATTTGTTTTGTAAAAAGGCTTTAGTCTTGTTATAATGTAATTATGATAATCAGGGAAATTATTTGAATAGGGTTGAAAAATGGTAAAAGCTAATTCACTTCCGCCTATTGAACAATTGCAGGGCAGAACTCTTGGGCGAATTTTGATAAAGATGCGGGTTTTGACCAGGGAAAAAGTGCATAAATGTTTGCTTGTTCAAAAAAAGCAAAAAGGTGTGAAAATCGGTGAGATATTTATCAAGGCAGGTCTTATTGATGAGAGTCAACTCAGGATAGCTTTGGCAGCTCAGCGAGGTATGGAATTTGTTAATTTAGATGAAATAGACATTCCGTCTGATGTGGTGAAAAGAGTACCATCCCAGATGGCTCAGACATATCACATAGTGCCGTTGACATTTAATGAAGCTAAAAATGAGCTTGCGGTAGTGCTTGATAATCCGGACAATTTTCGTGCAACTGACGACTTGAGTACATTAATGGGCTTTACGGTTACAGCAAAGATCACTAATCCTGAATCGCTTGACCATGCACTTACCAAATATTATTCAGAAGACAAAACAGAAGATGATATCAATGAGCTGATCGGTGAAATCCAGGGGGATAATTTTCTTGCTGAGTTTGAGGGCAGGAATCAGAGTATCGATATCGGTGATCTTGAAGGGCTTGCAGACTCTAATCCGGTTAAGAAGCTTTTAAACCTCGTATTGATTCAGGCGATTCGCGATAAGGCATCGGATGTTCACTTTGAGCCTTTCGAGAAAGAGTATAAGATGCGGTATCGTATCGATGGTGTGCTTTATGAGATGCAACCACCACCAAGACATATTGCAACAGCTATCAGCAGCCGAATCAAGGTTATGGCAGATCTGGATATTGCTGAGAGGCGTTTGCCTCAGGATGGTCGTATTTCTCTTACGGTTCAGGGCAATCCGGTCGATTTGCGTGTTAGTGTTCTGCCGACGATTTTTGGCGAAAGTGTGGTACTTCGTGTTCTTGACAGAAGCCAGGTTAACCTTGACCTGGAAAAAATCGGACTTCGACAGCGTGACCTCGATCGAGTTCGCCAGCTTATCAACAGACCTAATGGTATTGTAATTATAACCGGCCCTACCGGCAGCGGTAAGACAACGACGCTCTATTCTGCACTAAGTGAGCTTAATCGCATAGAGTCAAAGATTATTACGACGGAGGATCCTGTAGAGTATGATATCGACGGCATTATCCAATGTCAGATGAAACCTGATATCGGGCTTACTTTTGCCAGATGTTTGCGGTCTATTCTTCGTCAGGACCCGGATGTTGTTATGGTCGGTGAGGTTCGTGACCTTGAAACCGCAGAGATTGCGGCCCAGGCATCACTTACAGGTCACCTTGTTTTTACAACGCTTCATACTAACGATGCTCCGAGTACAATTGCACGTCTTCTCGACCTTGGAGTTGAGCCTTTCCTTATTACAGCAACGATAGAAGGGATTGTCGCGCAGAGGCTGGTAAGGAAGATATGTGTTAATTGTAAGGCACCTTATGAACCTACAGAGGAGCAGTTGTTTGAGCTTCGTTTGACGCCTGATGATATCAAGGGCAAGAAGTTCTTTTACGGCAAAGGGTGCAGCAGGTGTAACAACAGCGGCTACAGGGGCAGGATAGCACTTTTTGAGATAATGGCTTTCGATGACGATATTCGTGAGTTGATAATGAACAGTGCATCGACAAATATAATCCGTTCAGCGGCACAAAAGATCGGCATGACTCTTCTTCGAGAAAATGGTCTTGCCGCGATTTACGACGGGATTACAACTGTAGATGAGGTAGTCAAAGAAACAATAGGAATTGGGTAATATTATTTTAGCAATTACATGACAGGAGGTATTAGAAATGCCTATTTTTAAATATGAAGCTATGGATTCTCAGGGTGTCGAGATAAAAGATGAGATCGAAGCACTGAGTGAGAAAGAAGCGTTAAGCAAGATACGCAATATGGGTTATTTTCCTACCAAGGTAAACACCCAGGGCGGAGCCAGAAAAGCCGTCAGACGAGCCGGTAAATCCAGGTCGAGGCGTGGCGCTACAGGCGGAGTCAGGATAAAGATTATTACTCAGTTTGCCAGACAGCTTTCAACCCTTCAGGATGCCGGTCTTCCGATATTGCGTTCTCTTCGTATTCTCGAAGAACAGCAAAAACGAGGTACATTTAAAAAGGTTGTAGGTTATGTTGCAGATGATATTGAGGGCGGTTCTACACTTTCAGAGGCGATGGCACGATTTCCGAAGTGTTTTGACCGGCTTTTTGTCGGTATGATCGCAGCAGGCGAAACGGGTGGTGTTCTCGATTTGATCCTTTCGAGAGTCGCGGATTTTATGGAGAAAGCGCAGAAGCTCAGAGCCAGGGTTAAAAGTGCTATGGTTTATCCGGTAGTTGTTATGTCAGCAGCTTTTTTGATTTTGCTTGGCCTAATGAAATACGTGGTACCGAGTTTTAACCTGGTTCTTACAGAGATGCTTGACGGCGAGGAGATGAACCCGATAACCACAAGAGTTCTCGATATAAGCAGTTGGATCGCTTACAGGTATGGCTGGCTATACCTGATAGCCTCCCCATTTGTGCTAAAATTCTTTTTAAAGTTATCAAGAAAATTCAGACAGGGCAGGTTTGTTCTGGACAGCATAAACATGAGGCTGCCTGTAATCGGTCCTTTGACTAATAAGATATCCATTACTCGCTGGACGAGAACATTAGGAACTCTGATCGGCGCCGGTGTGCCGATCCTTGATGCGATCAATGTGACCAGCGAAACAGCAGGCAACGAAGTTTTTTCTCGTATGCTCGATCATGTTCACTCGTCCATTCGTCAGGGAGAAACATTTGCTGACCCGTTGAAGAAGTCCAAGACAGTTGACCTTTTAGTAACGAACATGGTCGCAGTTGGTGAGGAAACGGGTGATTTAGATAAGATGCTTTTGAAAATAGCAGAGGATTATGATGAGCAGGTCGATGTTCTCGTATCTTCTTTGATGTCGCTGCTTGAGCCTATAATGATCCTTGTTCTTGGTGCGATAGTTATGATGATCGTATTAGCGATATTCCTACCGATGATCCAGATCATTACTGGTTTGGCCGGCTAAAAAGTGAATTTGAATGTTAAGGAATTTAACAGTAATAATATATTAGGAGAAACGAAATGAATTCCATGAAAAGAAGAAACAAACGAGCATTTACAATTGTTGAATTGCTTACGGTTATGAGTATTATCACGATACTTATAAGCCTTTTGGTGCCTGGTCTGAACCGTGTTCGCCGGTACGCCAGAAGGGTTCGCCAGAAAGCACAGTTCCACAGTATCGAAGTGGGTCTGGATATGTTCTACACCGAAAGGGAAGAATATCCTGACTCTTCTTATCAAGATACCGAAGACGTGCCTTATTGCGGAGCGATGAAGCTTGCCGAAGCGATGATGGGTCAGGATATGTTGGGCTTCCACCCTGATTCAGTTTTAAGACATGACGGTCTGGATGCCACAGGAACAGAAGATCTTTATCCGGATCCCAACGGTACGCCGGCGTCTGACTATGCATCAAATCTCAGAAGCAGAAAGAAAGTTGGCTTGCAGCTTGAAAATGCCAATGCGTATCGTGTAGGTAATATTTATGACGAGGATGTGCCCCCGGGTTGGGGCAATTTTGATGGTGAAGAGCTGCTTCTTTGTGATGTTTATACCAAGAACGTACACAAAGGTTTTACCGGAGCAACCAGCGGCGTCGAATATGATGGTACCGGCAAAAAGATAGGTATGCCTATTCTTTATTACAGGGCACATGACAGAACAGTGCACTATAATGCTGATAACACTTTGTGTATTTATGACTACGAAGATAACGACGACCTTGTGGCTCTCAGTATGCCTTGGGATCCGACTCACGACCATCCTATCAATGATGGTGGCGGAGATACTCCTGATGGCGATACAGCCGATTCCAGGAATTTTTATGACATGATACGCAATGATAATATTGCCGAACCGAAAAGGCCTTATAAGTCTGATTCTTATATATTGATCTCCGCAGGTTTTGATGGTCAATATGGAACGCGGGACGATGTTTTCAATTTTGAAAATTAATAAAATGAATGGAGATTAGCCGTGAAACGGAAAAATTCAGGATTTACGGTTGTTGAATTACTGACCGTGGTTGTAATAATTTCGATATTAATAGGTTTGCTTCTTCCCGGTATCGGTATGGTTCGTAATTTAGCCAAAACGACCCAGCAAAAGGCGCAGTTTGTCGCGTTGGAATTGGGCATAGAGGCTTTCAAAAATGATTATGGCGAATACCCGGAATCTAGAGAAAACAGCAGTGCATCTTATATGGGTGGTCAGAAATTGGCTGAGGCGATGGTCGGCAGGGATATGCTTGGCTTCCACCCAGATACCGATTGGGGCGAAAACGGAACCGATTACGAAGATTATTACAGGGGTTTGGTGTCTGGTTTTGACCCTGAGGATAACAATCCAACGGGGCCAAGAAATGAAAGTGACAGGGAAAATTATGAAAAGAGAAAAGACCCATACCTTGAATTAGAGTCGTCAAATGTTTTCAGACTTCAATCTGATAATGATATATCCGGGCTTTATGATTCCAGTGGAACTCTTGATGATGACAGCCTGGTTTTGTGTGATGTGTATAAACGCAACAATGTAACGGTATATTTGCCTAACAATAAGCAGAAGATGATAAAAGCGGGCAACCCGATATTGTATTATCGCGCTAATTTGCTGAGCAAAGATTC
>CAYZEH010000030.1:5167-19445 GCA_964477135.1 uncultured Pirellulales bacterium
TTTAGATACTGGCCTTACAATTCCAAAACTTACATCCTGATATCCGCGGGGCGGGACGGGCTGTATGGCACGGAAGATGATATTTGCAATTTTGATAAATAAATAAGCCTGAAAATTTTTTATGAAACGGCAGGCTGAAATTATGAAAAACAAACCTGAAAAACGCGGCATAACGCTTGTTGAAATGCTGATGGCTATAGTCATTTTATTGATCCTTATCGCTTTGACGGTGACAATCGGCAGAAGAGTCGAGCAGCAGGCGGAAGAAAAACTAACCATAGAAATTATTAATTTGGTAGATGCCGCATTGGGTGAGTTCGAGGATTTTGACTATCAGTATAAACATGAAGATTACAGGGCTTTGAAATTCCCCATAGATTGTAATGATTTTGAAGTCGGTGAAATTGAGTCTGTCATGGAAGAAGCTTTCGGGGGCAGTAGTGTGATAACCTTGCAACGTTATGTGAGTCTATCATATTTACAACTCACTGATGGACCTCATTCAGAAGAAGATTCCGGTTGTGAAGTCATGTGTTTTTGGCTGAATATGGTTCCCGCAAGCAGGGCGGTTTTGGATGAGATAGATCAGTCATTAGTTAAAAACGATTGCGATGACGGCAGTCCTATGAATATTGATATTGACGGCGAAAAATACCCTTTGCTGAGAATCGTTGACGCATGGGGGACAACGCTGCATTACAGTTATTATTATGATGACAGATATGAAAACCAACATCCTGAAGAAGAATTGCGTGAGCCTGATTACTTTGGTGATGGTGATATGAGACCTTTCCCTGTAGTTACCTCGGCTGGTCTGGATAAAGAATTTGGCACGGAAGATGATATAACCAACAGGTAGTTCCTGGTTGGCATACCCTTAAGGATAAGAAATTTCCGCGAGGAAAGTTGTAAAGTATAGTGAATATGAAAACGAAAATGAAAAAATCCGGTATTACGCTGATGGAAATGATTGCGGTTGTCGCGGCAGTTGCGATTTTGACGCTGCTTTCTATGCCGGCGATCCGGTCATTGCGAAAATCGTTCGTTAGTGAAGGGGCTGTGCGGAGTTTGATTAATTCTACGCTGGCTTCAGCGCGTGCTATGGCAGCGAAGAAAAGATGCTATGTCGGTGTGCGTTTTCAGACGGCATATGAATATAATGGTGATGCGTCTGACCTTAACGATCCAGATGAATTTTACGCTCATGATGTGCTTAACGCAAAACAGTATATGGTCTTTATTATGCATAAACGTGGGGAAAGCCAGCATCTTCTTGAAGGTTTCTGGGTGCTGGAAGGTGCCAAACCAATAAAGCTGCCGGGGAATTTTGGCGTTATGGATATGAAGTTGGGAACACAAAACAATGATACCATTAAGTTGGATGGCGATATTAATGATCCTAAGGAGTTGCAGGATACTACTACCTTTGCGATTATCTTTTCACCGTCGGGTAAACTTGTCATAAATGAAATAAGATGCAGAAATAAAGATGGTTGGTACATAACCAGCGGTGACAGTACCGATGAGATTTTTAATAAAGACGAATTCGTCGAAGCTATCGAGGTTAACGGCAGATATGTAAAAAACAGGGCAATGTTCTTCCAGGATGATTATCCTCCGATGGGGCTTGGTCAGGAAATCAGCAGGCGCAGATTTATTATTTATGAGAAAGATAAATTTAAACAGGTTTATGAAAATGGTTCTGCTTGTACGGATTATCTTGAAGATTTGTGGGATACGAAGCAGATATATGTCAACCCTTATACAGGTCAGCTTATATGCCCTTAAGGGTAGTAAATGTCCGCGAATAAATCCGTAACTTATTATTTTTAAGTTAGTTACCCGCGGATAAACGGAAAATTCAATTAGGATCAGTATATATAGTTATGATAAGAGCAATTAAAAAACATGGTTTTTCGCTTACCGAAGTTTTGATAGCGATGGCAATACTGACGACGGGGATGGTGTTTATCGCAGGGATATTCCCAGCGGCTATTCATCTTTCAATGGTATCGACAGAGCGTGTTAATGCTTCGCTGGCAGCGGAGGAGGCTTTTGCGAAGATCCAGCTTTATGCATGTGGCAGACCAAACTCGGATTTTGACGATTTTGATCCGGGTGAGTTGGACGAATTATCTAATTTCACAGGTCCATATAATGATGTTTTTGCCGGCGAGCAAAGCTTTCCTTTTATTATCGAGGATAGCGACTCGGTTTTTCCTGCGACAGAAAAGCTTAGGCCTGAAGTGTTTGCTTATCCTTGTGACGATGGAAGAGATATTGAAGATAAGCATTATTTCTGGTCGGCGGTTTTGAGACTGACTGAGCCTTATGATTCGACTACCAATCCCAGGCCTTTGGTGCAGGTGACGGTTTTTGTTTGCAGGAAAGTTCGGGCAGGGCTGAATTATCATGACCCCAATGAATTTTTTGGGAATCCCGGCCATACTATCGATTATCCGATGGCGGTACCTATTGAGGTTGAATTTGTTACTGGACATGACGATCGGCTAAAGATAAAAAATGGCGAGACGGAGATACAAGATAGAATGATAAAAACTTTTGTCAATGATGGTTATACTATTGTTGATGATGAGACGGGGCGTATTTACAGGGTTATTGAAAGGCTCAAAGGCAATAATGATAATATAATCGTTCTTGATAAAAACTGGAACAAATGGTGGTGGAATTGGAATAATGTTCAGCAAAAATATCTGTGGGAAGATGATGCAACCAGAGATAATGATATACGAGTGTGGGTTGTACCTGTGCCTGCTAATGGGAACAGGAGGCCTTGCGTTGCGGTTTATCAACGGATATTGAAACTTTAATTAATCACGGATGTAGGCAGTGAAAATGAAAAAAGGTTTTACATTAATAGAGCTTGTTGTTGCGATCGGCATACTTGCGATGATGCTTGGCTTTACATCTATTATATTTAAGGTCAGCATTAAAGGGTCGCGGATTGTCGGTGCTAATGCTGAGATAATGCAGAAGCTGCGGGCAGTTACCGACCAGCTTGACCGTGATCTTCGCGGGCTGGATAAAGACGCACCACTTTTGATATGGTTTGAAAGAGGCTCCAGCGATATCGATGACCTGAACAGGTTTGACCAGATAATGTTTTTCTTTACCGGCGATTTTCAATCGACACAGCTTTATACTACCAATTTAAGCGGTAATGAGCCTGTTGAGCCCGATGCTGAGAAGGAGGACGATGAGTATATCAGCGGCAATGCAGCGAGGATTTATTATGGTCAGGCGCAGGGAAATTCGGCTGATGAGGTCGAAGATACGCCTTCTGAGAGAATACTTTGCAGGCGAAGACATATTTTTACCAGCGATGTGGATATAGAAGAATGGCCGACGTGGGATAGTTTATCTGATTTTGATAGAGATTTTGATTTTACTAATGGTAAATACCCAGAGATTGGCAATGATTGTAAGTGTAATGATTATTATGAGCATGACAGTTTGTCGCTTACCGAGTGGAAGCAGGTTGACGAAGATGTATTCAAGAGAGATAACACCGGTGTTGTGGCAGTTGTATTTGAAAACAGACCTGAAGTTGAATTGGGGGTTCCTGTTACATATCACAATCTTTTGAGCGAAGAAGTGGCAAGTTTTAAGATACAATGGGCTTACTGGAATCCTGATTCTGATCCGGAAGATGATGAATTGAGATGGTTCCCATGTGATGATCCGGACAGGAACGGCAATTATAATGATTCACATTTTCCTACCTTGATGGGTAATAAATTAGATAAATTCGGAGTTTTCTTTAACATTGCTAATTCTACTTCCGATGGATTCCGACATGGAGATAAACGATGGTATCGTATTGATAATGATCATCTCATCTATAACGTCAACAATGATTATTTCGGTAAAGATGGTATTGACTTTTATCCAAAAGCTTTGAAATTTACATTTACGATATACGATTCTAAGGGGGTAATTAAAAACGGGAGAACCTTTACGCATATTGTTTATATTGGTGAATAATTATGAAGGCAAATAAAATGGATCATATAAAATTTCCAAATAATAAACATTGCGGCGGTTCCGCTTTAATCCTTGTAGTAGTATTAACTGCATTGCTTGCTGCTGTTGGTACGATATTTCTTCTGTCATCGCGTGTGGAAAGCATGTCCACATCGGGCATAGCTGAAAACAAGGCACTCGGATCAGCGATAGATGTTATCGTTGAAAAAATATCGAATGAGCTTGTTAACGATGTTCCCGGTGTCAGCGGGCAGGAATATTACGATTATCCAGGTGAGGAAGATACCTGGCTTGCCAGTATTGAGCCTTACAGAAACGTCTCTTATGACCCGACAGATCCAGGTTTCGAACCAAGTCACGACAGCAAGTATATCTGGCCTCAGATAACTGATTTAACGGGGGTGCTGCAAAATCAGGAAGATGATGAGATGAAGTTCGCAACTCGTCATGTGAAAGTTGACCCGCCTGGTGCAAGGAAGGTTATTTTAGAGTATCCTGAAATTGAGCTTAATGATGACGGCAGCTGGCTCGGAACTGGTGATCCGAAAGTTACAGGTGATTCAGATGATGGTATAAATGAGGACGAATATCGAGGCCAATTAGCCGATGCCGATGGTGACGGGATAGCGGACGCCAAATGGATAAAGCTTACTGATGTTTCCACTGGTAAGGGTAAGGATATTTACGCAGCGATAAGGATAATCGACAACGGTGGGATGATTAATGTTAATACCGCTTACGATTTTGATCCGGGAGTTGTGTTTGCCAATAACACACCCGAAAAAGTTGACGGCACTACACAGTCAAATGTTGACCTTGCTGAACTTGCATATTCAGGCGACAGTATAGGTGATTTGAATCAAGAACGCAGCGATGGCGCAGATGTCTATGATGACGCTTATATAAATGATATTTTGAGACGGATAGAAGCTCCTGACCTTACTACGTTTGCAGATTTTAAGCTGTTTGATACGTCGGAAGAGCTTGACCTGCGGAGCCGATTCTGTGTTTCTCCAAACTATAAAGGACGGTTAAAAACTATCTGGGAAAATACGCTTGATATCAGGAATAATACATTTGACTCCAGCAGCGACGATGGTCTTGGCGACTGGGAAGAAGAAGTTTGTCGAGATATTGTCGGTTTTGTGCGTTTCGATTTTGATGCTAATGATTGCGACCGAAGGCACATGCTGACGTGCTGGAACATGGACAGGATAATTAATCCTGATGGTGAGAGAATGTTTGGCATTGGTAATACTGATTACAGCATTTTTAGTAATCGTCAGGATTTATTTAAAGCAATTATAAAAGCATTAGAAGACACAATGACGCTGGCAACTCCGGAAGCAATAAGTGAAAAGGCAGCTCAAATAATGGTCAATCTTGTTGATTATATTGATACTGATTTGGAAATGACGGTATTTAGTTTTGACCCTAATGCACCTCAACAGTATGTATACGGCTTCGAGGGGCCTTGCGTTTATATCTCTGAGATAGCGGTTATGCGTGAGTTGATTCCTATTGATCCGGATAACCCGCAGTATTCTTACGCGGTTGAGCTATACAATCCTTATGCTTCCGCTGATGATGCGATACAGACCGCACCTGGAGATGCCTGGTATCTGCAAATGGTTACAGGTGGCGGTGTAACGAATATCCCAATTAATTGGTCTGGCACTGGAAAATTTCATGTGATGTATAAAGAGAATTCTACTGCTCTTATTACAACTAAAATAGCAGGCGGTGTTTCACAAGGCAGTTATCCGATAAGCTTTTCAGCGGGTAATATAATTTCACTTATGCGTGAAGTCAATGACGGCGCGAGCGGTACAATTCCTAAGGTAGTTGATTCGATAACCGTTCCTAAATTTTTATTCGACGCAGCAAGCATCAGTGCCCAGGCTTACAGCATTGAAAGAGATACCAGCAGTCACAAATGTATCAAAGACCTCTGGTCGCCAACTGCTAAATTAACTGACACACTTGGTATAATTAATAATATAGCACCAATAACAAATAGTGACGGCACAGAAATAGCCCCAATGCAGGCTCATCCTGCTAATAAAGAGCTTGACTGTATCGGTGATATCGGGAATATTTTTGCAGTAGAGGCTTATTCGATACCAGCTAAGCCTAATAGTAATTTTGATGTTACAGAAGATACAGCCAGGGTGAACATGGCGGATCCTGTTTATCAAAAACTTTTTCAGTATCTGACAGTCTTTGATCCGTACAATGATAACGTTGATAATGATGGTGATGGTATTTCAAATATAGATGAAGATGATTTGGATGGCCCTGAATGGAAGATCGCAGGGCGGATAAATATCAATACTGCGCCGTGGTTCGTGCTGGCGCAGCTGCCTTGGGTTTCTAAAGAAAGGGATGACACAAAACCAGATGGGTATGATCTTAACTATGAGCTTTCCAAAGCTATCGTAGCTTACCGGGATAAGATAGAAATTGATGACGATGGTGATGGCACTAATGACATTGATTATTCTGGAGATCAAGGTAGATATGATAAGGTACATACACTATTATATGGCGCAACAGGCACAACTAATATCAATGAAGATGTTGGTTTTAGAAGTATCGGTGAATTGAACTTTGTTGTTGATGATACTGGTGGTGACCTCTACAGCATGTGGCAATACGGCTTGGACGGGTCGGACCTTGAGGATTATCCGGATGTTATGAAGATCGATACGACTGGCAATGGTGTTCCTGATGCTATTGATGGTGCTGAAGATGATTTTGAAGAGCGGGATGTTATTTTTGCGAGGATAAGCAATCTTGTTACGGTTCGCAGTGATGTTTTTACCGCTTATATAGTTGTCCGGGTCGGCGTCGATGGGCCTCAACAAAGAGCAATCGCGGTGCTGGACAGGAGTGATGTTTACCCAAATCCAAACCCAGCCCCAAATCGCCCGAACTCCATAGGCAAGGTGAAAATCAGGGCGTTTCAGATGACGACTGATATCAGATAACAGCAGTTGTGTAGCAGTTGCAATAATTTATTAAGGACAGATTTCTCCGCTACAGACCATAAATGGCTTTCCGGTCGAAATGACAATTCAGGAATTTATAAGGTCTACCAGTTTCTGGTGGACTTTTTTGTTTGCTGCGAGAATCTCTATTTTGTCAGAGTTATATGCGTCTATATCCATTGGGAAAATCTTTTGGCCTTTGAAGTCTGTTATAATTGCGCCGGCTGATTGTGCGATCAGTGCACCGGCGGCGATGTCCCACAATTTAGGCTCTGCTGCGAGAGAGGCAGCAAGTGCGCCGCTGCCGACCAGCGCCAGGTGCAGAGCGGTAGTGCCTAAGTTCCTGAACCTTGTCTGCAAAATTAGTTTTTGAACCCATTGAGGAAGTTCGTTTTCGAAATGGCTGTCCATGCCGATACTCGCGAATTTGTCTATTGATTCATCGGATGTTTGTATTTTTCTGTTATTTAGCTGGGCGGAGTTGCCTTTTACCGCTGTAAACATTGAATCGGTAGAGGGGTCGAATATTACTGCGACGATTGGTTCGTTTTGATACATAACAGCGATTGAAACGACATACAACGGGAGCTTGTGGGCGAAATTATTTGTTCCGTCGATGGGGTCGATTATCCACCATATCGGCTCAGGGCTGCGGGGGGCGAGTTTGAACATTTTTCCATTTTCGCCTTCTTCAGCGATAAAACCATGGTCGGGGAAATTCTCTTTTATATGGTCGATGATTATTTCCTGACATTTGCTGTCGGCCTGGGTAACCAGCTCGACGTTGTTTTTAACCGATATTTTGAGAAAATTTATTTCCTCCGCTGCCTTTTGCCCTGCGAGCCTGGCGGCGACTGTTGCTGTTTCCAGAATTACCCGGAGGTCTCTTTGTTCTAAAACCATATTTATCCTGCCTTTGTCAGCTTGACATTATTCGTTAATTACTTTATTCTAACGTAGTTATGCAGACAAGCCAACAAATAATTGAAAGTAAGATTTTTTCTCACGCTACGGTCAGGGTTCGATTGAAATGCGGGCTGATAGCATTGGTTCTGGCGAGTTTGTGGACAATTTTCTTTTTAGGGGCAACCGGTAAGGTCGATATCGGGCATTGGTTTGACCCATGCGGGTTTAAACAGAAGTACGATCTGCCTTGTCCGACGTGCGGAATAACTACCTCGGCGGTATATTTTGTGCAAGGCAGGATACTGAAGTCGTTTTATGTTCAGCCTGCGGGCGGGTTTATTTGCAGTATACTTGCGATTATGTTATTTTTCACTTTTTTTACAGCCGTTTTTGGTATATACTTCAAATTTTTGGGTGGTTTTCTGGCTGAAATTAAAATAAAATATGTGTTTCTGGTTTTTGTAATTGTTATTCTGGGCGGCTGGGCAGTAACTTTTGCCAGGGCGGTTGCGGAAAAAGGGCAGTATTGATATTTTAAATTTTTGTGGAAGATAAAATGAGAAAAGTTAAGTTTTTTCTTACACTGGTTTTATTAGCAATGACAGTTGGTTGTACATCATCTAACTGGGAAAAACCTATAATTGCTGAATATGACCTGACCAGTGAGACGGATAAGCAGGTTATAGTTTTTGTCGAGCAGCCTGGCTGGCTAAGTGCTGAAGATAATTTGCAGTATTATATTACACGCGCATTGGGCTTTCAGCTTATTAACAATGTCGGCTTTGAACCTAAGAAGATAATACCATATGCGGAATTATCTGATTACAGGAGTAAGCTGAAAGACGCTTCGATGCATTCGCCTTTAAATATCGCAAAGGGCATGAATGCAGATTTGGCGATATTTGTTAAAGTCGATGGGTATCATCTTTATGACATGGACGCAACGGGATATTATAAGGGGTACCTGGCGGCGCAGGTATTGCTTGTTGATGTTGAGACGAAGGAAAAGCTTTGGCCTAATAATGCTAAGAGCAAAAACTTAAAAGTTGCGGTTGATATCGAAAGCCGAGGCCGAGAAGCTGCGGTGAAAAGACTTACCGGAGCGTTGGCACATTGCAGTGTCAGATACCTGTTCGATTGTCTAAAGAAAAGATTCAAAATAGCAGAAGACAGAACTTCCCTGGGATGGGAAGACTAATAAAATTTATAACATTTTTTATGGAGTGTTGCGATGATCAAGATTTTGATTGCAGACAAGCTTGCACAAGAGGGCATTGACCTGCTTAATTCGATGGATGGTGTTGAGGCGGTTGTAAACACCGGCCTTAGTGAGGACGAATTGGCAGGGATTATTGGCGACTATGATGGACTGATCGTCAGAAGCGCTACAAAGGTTACCCCGAAGATACTGGAAAGTGCAACCAAACTTAAAGGCATTGCACGTGCCGGTGTTGGTGTCGATAATATTAATATTCCGGAAGCCACCAAAAGAGGCGTTATTGTTATGAATACGCCCGGCGGCAATACCTTAAGTGCCGCTGAGCATACAATGGCTTTGATGCTGGCGATGAGCAGAAATGTTGTTCCAGCCTGTAACAGCCTTAAAGACGGCGCCTGGGACAGAAAAAAATATATGGGTAGTCAGCTCAATGGTAAAGTTCTTGGTATCATCGGTATGGGCAGGATAGGTATGGCTGTTGCTAAGATGGCGAGAGGTTTTGATATGAAGGTAATCGGTTATGACCCACTGGCTGCACCACCTGAGGCTGAGAAGCTCGGCGTTGAGGTTACCGAGGATTTGAATAAGATATTTACAGATTCAGATTATATCAGCGTTCATGTGCCGAGGAATGAGCAGACTTTGAATATGATAGGCGCCCAGCAGTTCAAAATGATGAAGCCTACTACCAGGCTAGTGAACTGTGCGCGAGGCGGGATCATTAACGAAGATGCACTTTACGATGCATTAGAAAATAAGGTTGTAGCGGGTGCTGCTTTGGATGTGTTCCCGACTGAACCACCTGAGAATACTCGTTTTTCAGGGATCGGCAGCTGTCTTGTGACGCCTCACCTTGGCGCAAGCACTGAAGAAGCGCAGATCGAAGTGGCTGTTGAAGCGGCGCAGATCCTTGCAGATGCTATCAAGGGTGGTCCTGTCAGAAATGCTCTTAATGCACCATCGAGCAGCGGTGCGGCACCGGCGATAGTTGTTAAGTATGGTGAGCTGGCAAAGAGAATAGGTGTTCTGCTTAGCACAATTACTACGGGACAGATTAAAAGCGTTGAGGTTCAGTATCGCGGTAAGATAGCAGAGATGGACGTTGCATCGGCGAGTTTGAATTTTACTATCGGTCTGCTGCAGAAGCATTTCGATAGTCCGCTGAATATGGTTAATGTCGGTTACATGGCTAAAGAACGCGGCATAAGCATTGATGAAACCAAGAATACCGACCCTCAGGACCTTTCTTCTGTGTTCAGTGCTAAGGTTGTTACAGATAAGGGGACAAGAAGTGTTACCGGTACTGTCTTTGGCGGTTCGCTGCTTCGCATAATTGATATTGACGGCTTTAAGGTTGAAATAACCCCGGCAGGTTCATTGCTGACTATCTTTAATGCTGACAAGCCTGGTGTTATTGGTGCTGTCGGAACTGTTTTCGGCAAGTATGGCATCAACATCGCAACTATGGGTGTTGGTCAGAAATTTGATGAGCAAAAGGCGGTTCTTGGTGTCAGCCTTGACAAAGAGCCGAGTGCAGAAGCTATCGAGGAACTTGGTAAGCTTGATTTCGTAAATGAGATTTATATTTGCAAACTTGATTAATTATACCCTTCAGGGTAAGAAATTTCCGCGAGGAAAGTTATAACGTGTTGTTTTAAAGTTAGTTACCCGCGGATAAACAGAAAAATTTAATTGAGATTAGTATTAAATGTTTTTCTGATGCGGGGCAATTCTATCAGATTGTCCTGCGTCTTTTTAAGGATATCCGGAGTTTTTTATGGCAGCAAGGAAGGGCCGATCAGAAGGTCAAATGGATTTTGGTTTTAGCAGCTCAAAGGCAAAAAAGGGTGATAAAAAGAAAGCATCTAAAGATAAGAAAACAGTAGCAGCTAAAAAAATGACAAACGCTAAAAAAACGACAAACGCCAAGGCTTCGGCAGCGGCGATAGCTAAGAAGAAATCTGCTCCCAAAGTTTCCGGCAAATCGACCAAGCCTAAAACCAGGAGGACAAAAAAAGGCGCACAAATCGCAACAGCAGAGTCGATGGCGAAGCAGCAGCGAGATATCAGTATTAGTGAATTTTTTGCAAAGAACCGTCATCTGCTTGGTTTTGATAATCCGCGAAAAGCTCTTTTGACAGCAGTTAAAGAGGCTGTTGACAATTCACTTGATGCATGTGAAGAGGCGCAGATACTGCCTAATCTGGAAATCACAATTAAGCAGATCAAGACGGGCAGTAAATTTGTTTTGACAGTTACCGATAACGGTCCGGGAATCATTAAACAAAATATTCCAAATGTTTTTGCAAGGCTTCTTTACGGCAGTAAGTTTCACAGCCTGAAGATGAGCAGGGGCCAGCAGGGTATTGGTATCTCGGCGGCTGGTATGTACGGCCAATTAACTACCGGTGAGCCGGTAGATATTATTTCCAGAATCGGCAGTAAGAAACCTGCGCACCATTACCAGGTTAAAATCGACACAACGAAGAATAAGCCTCAGATCATTCTTGATGAAGAATGTGATTTTGAGTTATCTACAGGTACAAGTGTAACAATTACCCTTGAGGGCAAATACCAAAAAGGCAGGCAAAGCGTTGATGAGTATATCGCGCAGACCGCTATTGCCAATCCGCACGCGACTATGATTTATAATGCGCCCGATGGTGAAAGATATGAGTACGAAAGAAAAACACAAGAGGCTCCATTTGTTCCTAAGGAGATCAAACCTCATCCATATGGTGTTGAGTTGGGGCTTTTGCTTAAGATGGCCCATGAGAGTTCTTATAAGCAGCTTACAGCTTTTCTTCAGAAAGAATTTTCACGAGTCAGTTTGCGTGTCGCCAATCAGATTTGCGAAAAAGCAAAAATAAGAGGTACGCTTAGACCTACGAGAATAACATTGAAACAGGCAGAGGCCTTGCATCAGGCGATAAGCGAAACAAAGATCATCGCACCATCTACAGACTGCATCGGTCCTATCGGCGCAGAGCAACTGGAAGAAGGATTGAGAAGGGTAGTCGATGCGGATTTTTATGCAGCCTGTTCGAGGACGCCGGCAGTTTACAGGGGTAATCCTTTTTTGATAGAAGCTGCGTTGGCGTATGGTATTAAAAGTAAGAACGGCAAAAAAAACGGCAATGGTGACAAGGAGCCTTTGATGAGGCTTAACAGGATCGCCAATCGTGTGCCTTTGCTTTACCAGCAGTCCGGATGTGCGGTTTATAAGGCAGTGCTTGATATTAACTGGCGTAATTATGCTATGAGCCAAAGCAGGGGTGCTCTGCCGGCAGGGCCTGTGATGCTGATGGTTCATATGGCGTCGGTGTGGGTTCCGTTTACTTCTGAAAGTAAAGAGGCTATCGCGCATTATCCGGAGATAATAAAAGAAATCCAGTTGGCGGTTCAGGAGTGCGGCAGAAAACTCGGTATGTATCTCAGAAAGAAAAAACGGATACAACAGGAGCTGGAAAAAAGAAGCTATATTGAGACATACCTGCCTTATATAGGTGAGGCATTGCAGGAAATATTGTCATTGAAACAAAAACAGGTTGATAAAATTCTGGTTAAGCTCGAAAACGTGCTGGAAAAAACCAGGAAGATGTAAGGGATACAAATGGCAGAAGAATTAATTATCAGTATCAGCGGGATGAGAGGGATCGTTGGCGAGAATCTTTCTGCTTCTGTAGCAACTGATTACGGCAGTGCGTTTGGAACGTTTCTTAAAGCTGATCATAAAAAAGACGACAAGCTTGCAGTTTGTATCGGCAGAGATTCAAGACCAAGCGGACAGATGCTGGAATCAGCGGTAGCAGCGGGGCTTTGTGCGGTTGGGGTCGATGTTGTTGTTCTTGGACTGGTGATTACACCAAGTGTCGGTGTTATGCTGCGGCAGCTTGGTTGCGCGGGTGGGGTAATGATAACAGCATCACACAATCCGCTGCCTTATAATGGTATCAAGCTTATACTTGATAATGGCGTTGCACCTTCTGTTGACCAGGCGGCAAAGATAAGAGAGATTTATTTTGCTAAGGAATTCAGCTATGTGGATTCGCCGAGCAACGGACGAATAGTTTACAATGAAGATTCTTACTCTGTTCATATTGCCAGGGTGTTCGATACGATAGATGTTGGCGCGATAGCTGATAAGAAATTTAAAGTAGTGCTGGATAGTGTTAACGGCGCAGGCGGGCCTATTACTAAGCAGATGCTGGCGAAACTTGGTTGTGAGGTTTACGCGGTCAATGATGAACCTACCGGGATTTTTGCACATACCCCGGAGCCGACAGAGAAAAACCTGACGGGGCTTTGCGATATTGTAAAGCAGCAGAAAGCGGATATCGGTTTGGCGCAGGACCCTGATGCTGACAGGCTTGCTATCGTAGACGAAAATGGTGTTTATATTGGTGAAGAATATACGCTTGCTTTGGCGGCGAAGAATGTTTTCAGCAAGACCAAAGGAAAAGCAGCAACCAATTTATCTACTTCGAGAATGATAGATGACCTGGCCAGGCAATTCGGCTGTGAAGTTCTCAGGACAGCAGTTGGTGAAGCCAATGTTGCAGGTGCGATGTTAGGCAATGATTGTGTCATCGGCGGCGAGGGCAATGGCGGAGTTATCGATCTGCGGGTCGGGCCTATCCGTGACAGTTTAGTTGGAATTGCCTTGGTTTTACAGCTCATGGCTGAGACGGGTAAAACCGTTAGTCAATTGGTTAGTGAGATCGGTGGTTATGCGATGATAAAAGAAAAATTTCCTGCTGACAAAAACAAAGCAGCTATTATCATGGACCAAGCTAAGCAAATGTTCGCAGATGCTAAGATCGATACAAGTGACGGCTGTCGGTTTGATCTGGATGACGGATGGGTGCACATCAGGACAAGTAACACTGAGCCTGTTATGAGAGTTATCGCAGAAGCGAAGGAAAAAGACGTTGCCAGAAAGTATGTAAATGATATTCTTGCCCTTGTCTAAGAGCTAAGGGTCATACAATGGCGGAAACAACAAAAATTCAACGGGATAATAAAGTTATCCGCAATGTTACCAATCTGGGTATTGTTGTTAATATTGTTCTGTCTGGTATTAAAATAGCTGTTGGTTTGCTAAGCGGTTCTCTGGCTCTTATAGCGGATGGTTTACATTCACTAAGTGATCTGCTGA
>CAYZEH010000031.1:0-5213 GCA_964477135.1 uncultured Pirellulales bacterium
AAAAGAAGCTATACCATCATCAGATTGCTACCCCTCCTTTAGAGTCCTCTTATACCAACCGTTTCACCTGGAACAACTTCCATATTTGAAGGGATGCTGATAAGTATAGGTCTGCCCCACTGACGAACATTCTGATCTCTCAGCAATTTAGCAGAAACCTCTTCCACAACCGGACCAACGTTGATAACTTTGGATTTTGCCACCTGAATTGGGAAACCTTCTTTTCTTATCTCAACCTGCATGTTATTTTGCTTAAGTAAATCAAGCTGAGTTTCAGATGCATAAGCAACAATTGCGACAGTGCCTATCGTACGAATGGTAAAGACCCTGTCACCAGGTATGATAACTTCACCCGGCATAACATATATCTGGCTTACGACACCATCGTCAGGAGCATATAATTTCAAAGGCTGACGCATGGCCACAAGCTCTTCCATTTCCTGTTCCTGAACTTTTATGGCTTTGTGAATTACTTCAAGCTCATTATCAACTGAAGGCTCATGAAGCTGCTGCTTTGCATATTCTTTTGCTCTGATATCAGAGTGCTCTACAGTTGCGCGGGTTTCGGTAAGCAATATTTGATTTTCCGCTATCTTCTTTGCGAGTGCATCATAAGCAACCTGAGCTTTTTGCACCTCATATTCAGCAATAGCATCTTCCTTCAAAAGCTCTTTAGCAACATTCATATCAAGTTCAAGGTCCCATAATGTCACCTTGTCTGTTTCTATTTCTGCCCTAAGTTCAAGAACCCTCAGTCGCATCTGCTCAACATCAGCGACAAATCTTCTGTATGTTGCTACCTTATCATTTTCCCTTTGCTGCTGGTCAGTCAGCATTTTATCCTGTGTCGGCACAAGCTGTGCCATCAGATATTGTATCTCAGCTGAAATCGTGTTAAGCTGTTCCTGGATATGTTCATCATCACCTACTGTGTTTACCTCTGCAAGAAGCTGACCTTTTTTGACAATATCAAACAAACCAACCTTGACGGCTTGCAGCCGACCTGCACACGTTGTAGCAACCTGACGTTTCTCCGCTTCAACAACACCTAAAGTCTCGAATTTAGCAGCTTTGCGAGTAAAAAGACCATAAACACCCGCCAATGCCAACACCCATATCAAAATCGGTATAACATGCAGGCGTATGCTTCCAAGGTTATTTTTTTTCGGATATATTCTTTTCAGATCCATCATCTTTCCACTAAACCTCTAACAGTTGTTCCTGCATTGTTAAACTAATATTTTCAACACCTTCAATGCCTTGCAGCTCAGCCAGCATCTTTTCATTCTTCTTGGCGTTTTTAATCATAAGCTGGTAAGCATACTCAACAACCGGGTTACCAAAGCCGCTGTCCTGTGCAGATATCAAAGTAAAATTACCACAAAAACGTTTTAAAACTGACGGCACCGGGTGCTTAGCACCCATATGACCAGCCAAACTAAAACGCAAAAATCCATTATGAGGCTGATGTTTTCCAAAATCAGTAAAATACATATAAAGCGTAACAGCACTAAAGAAAATAGTCCCCATAATAGCTATATCATAATTTTGTGTTCCAGTGGCCATTCCGATAATCAGCGAACTGAATATAAAAACGATATCCTTGGTATCCTTGACAACATTACGAAAACGGATAATTGCCAAGGCACCCATAAGACCAAAAGCGGTAATAATATTATTACCAATAATACCCATTATCATAGCAACAAGGATGGTTATCAGTATCAAAGACTGCACAAAAGACTTTGAATAAGACAGACCGCTGTGGGTAAAATAATAAACCCATGCCATTGTTTGACCTAAAACGAAAGCAAGCAGCAGAGACATCAAAACCGCCTCGGTACTGAAAGCCGAACCCGCAGAGCCGGCACCATCTAATATACCCCAAATTTCTTCCATAACTATAACACCCTGTCCACCAAAATCTAAATTAATACATTCTTTATGCTATCATCGGCAATTTTGGTGCACAAAACCTCAATATACAGGCTTTTTTTATTGAACTTGCATATTTGGACATCGGACCTTGTTTCAGGTTAAAACACTCAACCATCTGACTTATCCACGCAGGATAACGTCCGGTAAACTTAATTTCCAATACAACACCTTCTATATCCGTTGAAAAATTTCTCCAACCAATACCACCAAGTTTAACCACAGGACTATCATCAATATTACAACAGATATCGCGGTCAAAAGTGATCCGTACCCTGTTTTCGCCATCACCCTCGTAAGCCTCGCGCATATACCTGATCCTGGTTACCGGTTTTGCATTGAGACTAAACATATAAAGCTGAAATTGCCTTAATACATCTTCGTCAGTTTTGTAATTCTGAGTGGGAGGCAAAAACCTGCCTGCAAGCAAATCAACAAGATATTCCCTGCGTACTCTGGCTCTGCTTTTTAAAATAACAGTATTAATTCGTCGTTTTATCTCAAAAAATATTGGCGATTCAGGATCATCGCTATAACCGCGAACTCGCAACTTAAAACGATTTTTATGCCCCTCAAGTGTTTCTCTGCAAAGCTGAAAACCAGGTGAATCGAGATAAGTGCTTACGATTGGATATTCACCATCAGGTTGAAGCTTGCTGTAACGATCCATTTTCAAATATGGCTTCAGAAATCTTGCAATAGCAACAGCCCTCTCTTCGCTGATTATATATTTCATTTCATAACGATAACCAAGCGTACGATCTACGTACTCCTCCTGTTTCTGGGCAATACTTTTACCCAGCTTAGAAGACGTAAAACCAACTCTATGTTTAGAAAGATTCCTTAACGCAGAATACGAGTTTTTGTCCTTATTTAAAACTTTTTTTGATGTATTCACAAACATCTCTTTCATTAAAAATCAAAACAGCTGTAACCCCAACAAGTAAACCTCTCGGCAATGATTCCAAATACAGGACGATGTTATAGTCCTCAACATCCCCAAAAAATCGCATCTTCCCGTAACACAAAACCACCATCCATGGGTACCACCCCTGGAAGTTAAAACTGCGACAACCAAGTCTTAACAGTATTTTAACATAAAAGGGGTAGTTTAGTCAAGCCTAAATGCTTTAAATTAGGCTAATTTGACAGTTTTAAATGCCTTAATACTTTTCCCCAAACCCGCTATTTACAATAAACTCACATTTGACTAATTATTAATCTGGGCAGGTGAAGGTTGCGCAGCTGTCCAGTTATTGGGGTCATTGCCATAACAATCGATATATAAACGACTTATAGATGCTCCACCACCATCAGGGTCCAAATGCCCCGGTATCAAATCCCATACAGGCCAGGGTGATTCCTCGTCATAATTAACCCTGTCAATACGGATGTAATTACCTCCATCTCCCGGCATTTCCAGATCAATTTTTTCACCCGCATTATTTAATTTTCCATCATAAGGGCCAAAAATCCTGCTTGAAGGCACTGTTGGGTACTGATTTGAAAATTTCCCGCAATCTTTTGCAATAACTATATATTCCCCCGCCGGTATCGATGCACCTGATGGAAATTGATAGTCAACAGCATCAGATATCCTCCAGGGCCAACCAACCATATAGTTGTAAAGATTGACCGTTGATGAGCTTATATTGTGTAATTCAATATACTCCAAATCCTGATCATCGCCGGGATTATACATGATCTCATTAATTACTACAGGGCCAACTTTCGGATATGAGTTTTCAAGGCCGGGGGTTGCAGTTTCCATTGCAACAAAATTAAACGTACCCGTGCTCTTCTGATATCTGCCGAAAGAGATGCCGTATTCCGAAGGCCCGAAATCTTCCTGCTGACTATAGCCCGTCAATTGACCATCACAACCAGAATACAAATAAACAGTTTCGCCATTACTACTCAAACCAAAAGGTTCATTACAACCGGGGTCATCGTAATTACCAAAATTCTGATCCCGTGAAAATACAACATAACTGTAAGCCCCTATAACTATCCCCGAAGCTATTTCATATTTAGTAATATTTGGTTCGCCATTATCATTATCACTTAAGAACCATCCACCAATATTAATTGTGCTGTTAGTTGTGTTATGCAGTTCTATCCAGTCATAGCTGCCGCCAGGAGGATTAGACATAACTTCGTTTATTACTATCGCTCCATCTTCAGGAACATCACTACTGTCACTCTCGCCTGGGCTGCCGTCAACTGCTGCACTTGGTCGCCAGCTGTCTTTTTCATTCCAGCCTGCAAGATTAGGGTCCTGCGGATTTCTTATTGTCAGAGAAAAACCACTTCCATCAGTAGAATCGTACCAGTTGTCTTTGTACTCAAAATCAAGTATCGTACTATTTGTCGAATCCTCGATTTTTATTTTTTCACCGCTGTTGCTAAGATTGGCAAAATACTGCCCCGGAGCAACATTGATTGCACTGATATTATATTTTAGCGCAAAAGCGGCACGATTTTTGACAATCACAATATACTCATCTGCGCCAAGGGTAATATTGTCTTGTGCAGTGAAACGATATTCGATGCCGTCAGTTAAACAAACATTACTAAGTGACAACGGTGCAGGGCCGATATTCTGCAATTCGATATATTCGAACTCATCACCATCTGTGCTATTAAAATCAGCGGGGTGATACATTAATTCTGTTATTCTTAAATACCGCTGGACCTCAGTGGGATCCGGCGGGTAACTGCCCTGACTGACAAGATCATTATTTTCATCAACCAACTGTATCGTCTCACCCCAATTACAAAGATGGCCTTGGTAATTGCCCTGAACAAAACAACCCTGACCACCAGTCGGACTTGTTGTCCTGTTTTTAAATGCTACCCTGTCAGGTGAAACATAGATACTGTCGTTGGAACATATAACAGTGCTTTTATCAAAAGTAAACTCCACCCCTCCTGTAAGCTTCCAGTCGCTGATATCAACTGCATAATCGTTTGAATTAACAAGCTCAATGTATTCTTCGTCCTGATTGCCTGAAGCGGGGTTGTACTCAATCGTCCCAAAACTAACATACGCATCCCCGGGCTGAGCGTCAGGCAGGTCTTCATGGTCATACAGATACTGTCTTCTAAAAGCAAGGTACTGCTCTTTGATGTGCGTCATACTTACACTAATCAAAACATCAGGATAGTCAACATAACCGGTATTCAGATAACCCCATACGCTTCTATCGAAATCTGCTTCAGTTCTTACATAGTCACGATATTCGTCCAGCCTCTTTTCCAATACCAAATTCTCTTGA
>CAYZEH010000031.1:5313-19284 GCA_964477135.1 uncultured Pirellulales bacterium
TTCTGGTGAATTCTTAAAGGGAAACACAAGCTTGCAGGACAACCTATCTTACGCTGCATTTCCATAGAGAGCAAGTCACGAATGTAACTGGTATCAGCATAAGCTGAGCCCAGGTTAATTTCATCTACGCGAATCTGGTCCGGATCGATCAGGCAATGATGCTCGCGGTTGAACTCTATCTTATGATTTTTCTTCGTCCAACCAGATGATGAGCCGCCCCTCATTCGGATGAATACATTGTCATAAAATTCATCGTTATAAAAGACGCTGCATCTTGTCCCCGCATCTGTGTCAACCGCAACTGTATCTTCAGCATACCAGAAAAGTATCGGCAGATCGCTGGTTAAATACTGATCCTTTGCGATAGTGCCAAAATACTGAGCGGTGCTTAGCGGATTTGCAAACACTGGATGACGCGAACTGTATCCCTGGTTATCAGAAGCTGTTATGTACCAGCGCACCATATCGTTTGTAGCAAAATTATTGCTGTCTATAACGCCGCCATATATCCCATCGGCTGCATAGCCGTCACCATGTGCGCCATCATCAAACATATAGCTAACAGATTCCGGGCCATACATTACACGCCAATGAAGCTGGATTGAAGTTGGATTTACCGGGTTGACAAGCTCTTCTACTTTGACAGTTACGGTTATGTCCTGATCTGCTATTGGCACGATCGGAGTATGTTCAGCATGGCTGATTTCAGGCCCAAGAATTGCGACACCTTCGTTATTACTACTACCAGGAGTAGGCTCTTTAAAATATACGTATCTTTCAACATCAACACCTTCTGAAGCTGCAACAAGCTCAGGGAGAATTACAAAATTTGAATTAAAAATATCAGTATTAAGTCCATGGATCGCCAGGATGTTGCTGCCTTCTCGGAGCAGTTCAGCATATGGGCTTATATCAAATTCTTCAAATACAAAAGTCTGTGAGTCCATGTGCTCAATCGCACAATCGTCAAACTCAGGTGTCTGACCGCCATCAACATCAACGCAGGCTCTGGCAATCTCCGTGCCGTTTAGATAAGCAACAAAACCGTCATCATATTTCATTCTCAAAACCAGGGACTCTATTATCTTGGGGTCTTCAACTTCAAACGGGATTCTGATGTAAGCAGAAGTTTGCTTTATATACATCTGCGAGCGGATATCGGTTTCTATCAATGAATCAAAGATGCCATAAGCATCAAACCCTATCCCGACGGTAGCCGAGGGCCACGATGAATCATCAAATTCCAAAGCTTTCCATGAATCGCCTAATGAGCTATTTGTCGGAACGATATAACTTATCAATTCGCCTTGCTCGATGAACTTTGTACTTTCGACGATTGCAGTTTTCAGTCCATAAGAAATCTCCGGCATTTGCATGGGATATCCATCCGAAAATTCAAAACATACCTGACCATCTGGTTTTACAATAGCAAGATATTCACCTTCGAGATCAAGAGTAAAATCTGTATGGCAGTAGCCTTGAGGGCAAATATATGGATCCCGTCGCTTAACTTTGTCTGATGCACAAACTATAAGATAGTTATTAGCTTTAATAGTAGTGCCAAGCGGAAATTTCCACTTAGTCAAATCTCCATCATTATCGGTAAGATACCAACCGCCAAGTTCAATATCATAACCGGTAGTATTAAATATCTCTATCCAGTCCGGGCTGTCACCATCACCATCAAAAAAAGTTTCCTCATTACTGGCCATGAATTCACTTATAACCAAAGGCTGGATTACCTGATCATTCCAGCTATCCGCCAAAATGGAAAAATCTTTCATATCTACGGTTTCGGAGTTATCCAGATCCGCTCTTTTGGCTACTGATGACGCACGGCTTCTAAGTGACCATATTTCTTCCAGGCTTAGCTTTCTGTTATATACACGAAAATCGTCAATAGTACCCTTAAAGTTATAACTGACTATCGAATGTCCTGCGCCGATCTGCTTAATATAAATATGAGGGTCGATCTGCCTTTGGCCCTGCGGGACGCCATCGAGGAATAATTCGATCTCATCTTCGCCGGCAACAAGAGTAACAAACCGCCACCTGTCCGCGAAATCAGTATCGAGATCCCAGACTACCACATCGCTGACAAAGTTTCCAAACTTTGCCCCAACCTGTTCGAGCATATAAAAATAATCAGTTGTCACGCTGTCATCACCAAAAACCATTGCTGAGGTCGGGTACAATGTCGCATAAGCATTTGGTGTTTTCTTCGCCCAAAAGCTGATACTGTAATTGGAGATAAGCTCAATCTGCAGGATATTGATTTTGCTGCCTTGTTGTGTAAAATTCAAAGCTGAACCAAATTTTCCCTCAGCCCACTGGGCCCCATATATCATAGCATAGTTACCGCCAACACTATCATACGCAACATCACCACTATCAGCATCAAATTTCCAATGTGAAGATAATCCAACCTCCCCGTCACCGATTTGCAACCATTGCTGAGACATCAAATCTAAATCTTCAAAATCGACATTACAATTGCCGGTAATGTCACCTTCAAAACTCGCCAAACAACAGTTGCCTGAAAAGGTGAACAATATTAGAAATATTGTTTTAAAAATAGATATTTTCATTAATACCAACACCTTTTAGACAATTGTATAAATAATTACACCACCAACACATCCACCTCAGCCTACCAATTGGTAAAATAAGTAAACCCCAATAATCACCAATACACCAAGATAGACACCTTAATTATAGCAGATTTTACATCAAATTACTACCACAAAAGCCTTTTTAGAAAATTAGGCCCTTTTTTGAGCTTTTGGCCTAACTTTTATAAAAATTGATACAAACTGAATTTTCTTGCATAAACTTCTGCAAAAGCTAATATTACGTTATACTTTTCGACATTAATTAGGAGCGAATACAATGGCAACATTAAGATGCCCTGAAAATCCTGTTATACGCCCCAAAGACATACCTCCTCTAAGAACAGATTTTGAAGTTATAGGTACGTTTAACCCTGCTGTAACACGTTTTAATGATGAAATAATATTGCTGTTGAGAGTCGCCCAAAGACCTATAAATCCGCATCCTGATTTTGAACTTGTGCCAATATACAACGCTCAGAGCAATGAAATAGAAATAAAGGAAATTTCCAGAGACTGCCCGGACAGCAACTTCGATGACCCCCGGATTATCTATGCTGCAAACGAAGTATTTCTCACATCAATATCATATCTTCAGGTTGCACGCAGCAAAGACGGCATAAATTTTGATATCGATACCTCCGAAGTGCTTTTCCCGGCAAACAACTATGAAACTTTCGGCCTGGAAGATGCCAGAATAACGTGCATAAATAATGAATATTACATTACTTATATCGCTGTTTCGCCTATGGGGGTAGTTACGTGTTTGGCCAAAACGAATGATTTTAAGAATTTTGAAAGACTCGGCGTAATTAGCTGCCCTGATAATAAAGATGTTGTATTATTCCCTGAAAAGATAAAAGGCAGCTATTACGCTATTACCAGACCTGTAACATCACTCTTCAGCAAATATGACATGTGGATCGCAAAATCGCCTGACCTGCTGTTCTGGGGCCAACATAAATACCTGCTCGGCGCTGACCAGAAAAGCTGGGACAATATCAAAGTCGGCGCAGGTGCAGTACCTTTCAAAACTGATCAGGGTTGGTTAGAAATATACCATGCCGCTGACAAAGAAAATTGCTATAGCCTGGGAGCACTTTTGCTGGATATTAACGACCCATCCAGAGTTCTCGCCAAAAGCAAAAAACCTATACTTAAACCACAAGCAGACTATGAACTTGAGGGCTTTTTCGGAAATGCGGTCTTTAGTTGTGGCTGCCTGAAAGAAAAAGAAAAAATCATCATCTACTATGGGGCTGCTGATAAATACACCGCACGTGCAGAAGTGCCTTTAAAAGATTGTTTTGATAGCTTCTAAAATCAAGCGGTTAGCTAATTTCAAATCGTGCTTATAGCTATACACAGATAAGTTTCTTGCTGATTATTCATCGCTTTTGCCTTTCTACAGAACCATTGCAATTTTTTTTAAAATCCTTAAATGTGTTTATTTTTATCACAGGGTATGTTGCTTTTTATAAACATCAGCCAAAAATATAGTTTAAAGCAACTTTAACTACCCAAACAATGTAAAAATAGGGCAAAAGAAAGCTAACCATGTTTATAAAAAACAACATGCTGTTAAAATAAGACTTTTTGAAATATAAAAACTGCATCTTTTCATTGGTTGCATAACTGGTTATGTTAAAAGCTCTTGCCTGATATCAGATTTGTTTTTTTTAATATTATCGGAACATGGCATGGTCTTTGCTGATACTAAGTCCAGCCTAACAGGTGACGACATTGGGCGGACGTCCTAAAACTAATATTGGAGGAGGATGAGTCCGCCCGATTCCGTTAATAAGCAAAGTTGGCTCGTGTCAGCTTTGATGTAACTTTTGGACTGAGATTATGCCGGAGGAGGGGTGGTCTCGGTCTTTTTTTTCATCAATTCTCCGACATAAACCAACAAAACACTCACAGATGAACATAAAAATAGTCTTTTAGCTTAAATTCAATCATTCTTTAACATATAATCTTATAGTTATGGAAAAGAGTATTTATAGAATTATCGATGCTAATTTTAATCGTGGTCGAGAGGGACTGCGGGTAATTGAGGAATATTGCAGGTTTTACTTAAATAACAGCCAACTGTCAGGCAGAGCAAAACAGCTTCGCCATTTACTCTGCGATGTTGTCAGCAAAATAGACCCAACCAGGCTGATAATCAGCAGAGATACTATAGGCGATGTGGGTGTAGGGCAAAAAATCGAAAAACAGCTCAATAGAAAAGGTCTGGCTGATGCTTTAACCGCTGCCTGCAAAAGGGTGCCGGAGGCTTTAAGGGCGATATCAGAAATGACGCAAACTTTTGCCCCGGATATTGCTGAAAAAATCGAAATGATAAGGTACCAGTCATATACGCTTGAAAAAGATATCATTTTATATTGTGGGCCTTTTGAAAAATTCAAAGGTATCAAACTTTACGTTTTAATCACAAGCAATGACTTCTCTGAAGTAAAAAGACTTACGCAACAGTGTGCTTGTGGCGGGGCCGATTGTATTCAGCTTAGAGCAAAAGGACTCGAAGACGATTTGCTTTTTAAACTTGCATCAAAATTTGTCGATCTCTGCAAAGACAATAATATCGTAAGCATAATCAATGACAGGGTTGATATTGCAATTGCAAGCGATGCTGATGGAGTTCACCTGGGACAAAGTGATCTGCCTATAGACAAAGCAAGGCAGCTAATGCTAAAGCCTATGATAATCGGGTTAAGTACGCACAATATTAAAGAGCTTGAAAAGGCCTGCCAACAAAATCCAACTTACACCGCTATTGGGCCTGCGTTTACGACAACTACTAAGCCGGATATAAAAGTTGCGGGCTCAGAGTACATTAAGCAAGCGATAGAAATACTCAAAGATGCAGGTATCGCAAGTGTCGCTATAGGCGGGATCAACCTTGAAAACATAGAACAGCTGCTTCGGCTCGGCGTAAAAACAATAGCTGTATGCTCAGCGGTAACAGAAGATGGTGACCCGCAAGCCAGATGCAGGGTTTTAAAAAATAAAATAGAAGCACATTTGCAAGGGGATTGCACATGAGAAATTTATTGAGGTCAGGATTATTGCTGCTGTTTGCTTTGATTGCAATGGCAAATGTTTCAATTTGTCGAGCTAAAGTTGTGAGCGTAGTGAACTTTGGGGCTGTCAAAGACGGCAAAACTGAGTGCAGCGAAGGGATTCAAAAAGCTATTGACAGTTGTTACGAGAGTGGGGGCGGCACGGTTTATTTCCCTACCGGCGACTATCTTAGCGGAACAATTTTCCTCAAAGACAATATCATCTTAAAACTTGAAGCAGGTGCAACGATCTGGGGCAGTAGAAAAATTGAAGATTATGAAGATATTAAGGTCTGCTACAGTGACGCCAAGCCTCACTTTCTGTTTTATGGCAATGAAGTTAAAAATGTCACCATCGAAGGACAGGGAACAATCAATGGCAACGGGGATGCGTACTGGGCAACAAACTTAAAGCCTCGCAGGCCTAAGACGATTCACATGAGAAAATCGAACAATATCACTATAAAGGATATTACGATAAAAGATTCCGCCTGTTATAACATCTGGCTTTTGGGTTGCGATAATGTAAATATCGAAGGGATTAGCATCATTAACCCGCACCATAGCCCGAACACTGATGGGATTGATATAGACTGCTGCAGTAATGTGAGAATTTCCAATTGTTATATAGACACCGGCGACGATGCGATCGCTTTGAAAAGTGATTCATATCGGCTTTGTAAGAATAAGGCCTGTGAGAAGATCACGGTCACAAATTGCAATTTAAGGACTTCCTGCTGTGCTATCCGTGTTGGGTATGAGGGTGACAGTCCGATACGGGATTGCACTTTTTCTAACCTGACGATTTTTGATACGGATACTGGAATTGACATTATCTCGATATTGCCAACAAAAAATTCGTTTGGCGTAAAGATAAATGAGGGTGCCAAGATAGAAAGGCTTAACTTTTCTGATATTGTAATGGATAAGGTTAATTATCCAATTTATATGTGGCTCGGAAAAGCACGCCAGGGGGAGCACAAAGGGTTTATAAAAGATATTTCAGTTAATAATGTCACTGCTTATGGCAGGAATGGCTCTTATATCGGGGGTATGGGCGAAAAGAAAATCGAAAATGTTTCGCTCAATAACATCAGCCTGATCCTTTACGGCAAACAATGGCTTAAAAAACCTGAGGCAACTTCATGGAGGCCCGGCTGGAGTGGCTGGACTCCGATACCACATGCTGTTTATGCTCATGATGTTGACGGATTGATAATGAATAGTATTAATGTTAAATGGGACGCCTCCGCAGCTGGGGCATGGAGAAGTGCTGTCGCCTGTCAAAATGTCACCGGCCTTGAGGTGGTGGGCTTTAGAGGGAAAAACTTTGATGAAAAGTATCCCGCGATAGAACTGACCGATGTAAGCAATGCCTATATCCATAACTGCAATCCGCAAAAAGGCTGTGGAACTTTTGTCAGCGTAAAAGGTGAAAATAACGAGAAACTCGTTATCGATGATAACAACGTAATTAACGCTAAAGAAAAAATCAAACTAAGCAGCGAAGTTAACAAAGACGTTTTGGTTGATGATGATTAAGATTTAAGGATTATGCTTTCGAAAATATTGGCTTTATTGTTTATGTTGCTGTCGGCGACAGCGGGGGGTTCGACGGAGGTTGATTGGCCTGAGGTGACTGGTACAGTTCGGCCTTGGACGAGATGGTGGTGGATGGGTTCGGCTGTTGATGAAGCTGGAATCGCTGCTAATCTTGAGGCTTATAGTGAGGTTGGGATCGGGGGAGTAGAGATTTGTGTCATTTATGGGGTTAAGGGGCGGGAAGATAAGCAGATCGATTACCTTAGTGACGAGTGGGTGGAGATGCTTTGCTTTACGAGCGAAAAGGCGAAGTCTTTGGGGATGGGGGTTGATATGAGCAATGGGACGGGGTGGCCTTTCGGAGGTCGCAGCGTTTCTAAAAATGATGCTGATATGAAACTGGTGCTTAAGAAAGATGAAGCAAAGAATAGCTATATTATTTCATCGAAATTTTCAGGCAGATATGTGAAACGACCTGGACCTGGGGGAGCGGGATATGCGATCAATCCTTTTTCTAAGGGGTCTGTCGATCGGTATCTTATGGGATTTGATAAGGCGATGGCGGGGAAAGAGAATCTGGTGCGGGCATACTTCCATGACTCGTTTGAATATCTGGGGAACTGGTCGAATGATTTTTTAGAACAATTTGAAAAGGCAAGGGGTTATGATCTTAGAGAGAAGATCGGTGCTTTTTATGGCGATGGCGATGAGGAAACGGCTGCGAGGGTGAAGTGTGACTATCGTCAGACGCTTTCGGAAATGCTGCTGGAAAACTTTGCTTTTGGGTGGACGAAGTGGGCACATAAGCGTGGAGCTATAACGAGGAATCAGGCACATGGCAGCCCTGCTAATCTGCTGGATATTTATGCGGCGGTTGATGTGCCTGAGATAGAGACATTTGGGCCTAGTGGATTTGATATTGAGAACTTGCGGACGGATGGGAATTTCAATGGTGCAAGGGTTGATCCTTTGATGTTGAAGTTTGCTTCTTCGGCGGGCAATGTTGCGGGCAAGAAACTGGTCTCGGCTGAATCGTTTACTTGGCTTGGAGAACATTTTAAAGTTGCTTTGTCGCAGGTTAAGCCTGAATTTGATCAGCTGATCTGCTGCGGGGTTAATCATGTGTTTTATCATGGGATAACTTATAGCCCGGTTGGTGAAAAATGGCCTGGGTGGCGGTTTTATGCGGCGGTTGAGTTTGGGCCTATGGCTGGGTTCTGGGGAGAAATTAAGTATTTGAATGAGTATATAACCCGCTGTCAGTCGGTGATGCAACAGAGCGAGGCGGGTAATGATGTGCTTTTGTATTGGCCTGTGTTGGATATATGGCACGATAGTAAAGGGGTTGAGAAATGCTTTACTGTTCATAATATTGATAGCTGGCTTAGGAACAGTAATTTTTATCGTTTGGCTAAAAAGCTTGAGCAGAGTGGGTATTGCTTTGATTATGTTTCCGATAGGCAGCTGGTCGATTACGATCTGAGAAATTATAAGGTTATTGTGATACCTAAGTGCAGGTTTATGCCGGCCGAGACTGCGGGCAGGCTTAAAGAACTAGCGATGATGGGGAAGAAGATTGTCTTTGAGGATAGTCTGGCGAAGGATGCTGCGGGGCTGGGGGGACTTGAGGGTAGACGAGAGAAACTTAGAAGAAGTCTATCGGAGTTAAAGGAAGATAAGAATGTTTTTGTAGGAGAGGTCGAGAGTATTTTAGGCGAAACTGCAGCAGTATCTGAAACGATAGCAGAGCGGGGATTGAGGTTTATCAGGAAGAGGAATGATAAGGGGTATTATTATTTTATTAGCAATCTTACGAATAAAGGATTTGATGACTGGGTTGGGATTTCGACTGGGGTTAAATCAGCTTTAATATTTGAGGCTGTTACTGGGAAGATCGGTAAAGCGGCGGTAAAGGGCAATAGGGTTTATTTGCAGCTTGAACCTGGGCAGTCTTTGATCGTTAAAACTTTTACGGATGTTACTGTTACGGCAGAGAGGTGGGAGTATTATAAGTATAGCTGGCACGAATACTATATCGGTGGGAAATGGAAAGTTAAGGCCCTTGAGGGCAGAGGGCAATTACCTGATGATTATGAAACTTATAAATTAGAGAGCTGGGCTAAGAGAGATGGCTGGCGGGAGTTTTCGGGAAGGGCTTTATATAGTACGACGTTTGAAGTGCCTGATATTGAGATGGATGAGTGGGTGCTTGATCTGGGGAGGGTTTGTGAATCTGCAAAGGTCAGTATTAATGGGCGTCATGTGGGCACTTTGTGGTCGCTGCCTTTTAAGATTAAAATCGGGGATTATGTTCGTGCGGGCAACAATAGTATTGAAATTGAGGTAAGAAACCTTGATGCTAATGCGATAGCGAAGATGGACAGGGAGAAAATTGGCTGGAAGAAATTTTATGATGCTAATATTTTGGATATTAGCTATAGGTCTTTCGATGCGTCAGGGTGGGAGCCTATGGAATCGGGGTTGATCGGGCCTATGAAAATTATACCTGCTAGTTTGATTAATCCTTGCTGTGACTTTTAAGAAAAGGGGAATTGATATGTTTTTGGGGAAAATCAAAACTGCTGTGTGTATTTGTTTACTGGTGTTGGTTTGCTTGGCAACCGCGGATAATATTGAAAATCGAAAAGCATTTTTGAAACAGCTTAAAGATGTTTTGCCCAAGGACAGGCAATCTGAGCGGAGAATTTCGCCGATAGATAAGAACTGGACAAGCTGGCAAAAGCGAACTGGTGAGTTGCCTCCTGATTTTAATTCGATGCCCTCATTGCCATTTCTGCCTGAACCTTTGATACTTGATGAAGGTGGTAAGAACATACCGATTGAAACCTCCCAGCAATGGCAGGAAAAACGGCAGTGGATAAAACAGCAAGTAAAGCACTGGATTTCAGGTACTTTTCCCCCTGCTCCTGAAAACCTCAAAGCTGAAATAATCAGTGAAAAGATAATCGCAACAGTAACTGAAAGAGTTGTGCTTTTGAGTTTTGGGCCTGAGCATAAAGCTAAGCTGCATTTGAATTTGCTTATCCCTGCCGGCAATGGGCCTTTCCCTGTATTTTTAACACAATGGAAAAAAAAGCTTAACTGCTGGGCACATGCTGCGATAGCAAGAGGATATATGGTTTGCAGATATACCGCAACCGACCCGAAGTATGGCTATGAAGATGACGCTGAAAAATACCTCGATATCTGGTATCCTCAATATGATTTCAGCTGTCTGATGAGATGGGCATGGGCGGCAAGCAGAGCGGTTGATTATATTTATACGCTTGATGTTGCAAACAAAAAGCAGATCGGCATTACCGGGCTATCTCGAAACGGCAAGGCCTCTCTGCTAGCGGCAGCGTTCGATGAAAGAATAACCGCAGCTGTTCCGGTCAGCGGCCTCACTGGTGAATCAAACCCTTACCGCTACACATCCGAGAAATATAACAATGAATCGATCGAAGCTATAACGAGAAATTTTCCGAACTGGTTTCATCCCAGATTGAGATTTTTTGTTGGTAGAGAGCATAAGCTGCCGGTAGACCAGAATCTTGTGATGGCATTAGTGGCTCCGAGGCATTTGATGTTGGCTTCATCATTCACAGAATCGCAGGGTAATCCGATGGGGGTTGAGCTTGCATATAAATCAGCTAAGAAAGCTTACGATTTTCTGGGGGCAGGTGAAAATATCGCGATTGATCTTAGGTTCGGATACCATAAGCCGGCAGCGAGAGACTATGAAAGATTTCTGGATTTTTTCGATTATGCTTTCAAAAGGGGCAATATAAGGCCTGCAAATAAACTTTACTATGACTACTCTTTTGAAAAATGGAAAGGCCTGAGCAAAGAAAACATTGAACCTGCAAAATTTCCCGCTAAGACAGCTGATGATCTTTTGAAAGACAGCCAAGGCAGGAAAATAACCACTGCCAATCAGTGGCAGAAAAAGGCAGAGAAGATAAAAGAAAATATCAGTTTCATTCTTGGCAACAAGCCTGATTTGATATGTCCGGATATTCAGGCTGATGCATTGCGGGAGGTTATAAATCTTAATTGGCCTGAGATAAAGGCGGCTCACATAACAAAAGATATTCTTTTCGGCAGGCTTTATATGCCAAAAGGTAAGAAGAACTGCCCTGCTATAATTTATCTGCATGAGTATGCTCATACCACTGGCTGTGTCAGGGGTAAATCAAATATAATCGACAGGTTGGTCCGAAAAGGTTTTGCGGTTTATATATTCGACCAGATAGGTTATGGGACTAGATTAATCGAAGGCAGAGATTTTTACAATCGCTGGCCTAGGTGGTCTGAAATGGGACGGACGATATCGGACGTTAAATTCGCTATTGATGAGCTTTCTAAGATAGAGTCTATCGACAGCAAAAAAATCTTTACCGTAGGTTACAGCCTGGGGGCAACAGTAGCTTTGTATTCAGCAGCGATGGATGAAAGGATTGCAGGGGTGATTTCGGTATGCGGCTTTACCCCACTCAGAACATCCGGAGAAAATAAAGATATCGAGGGAGTTAAAGCCTATTCACACCTTCATGGATTGATTCCTCGATTGGGATTTTTTATCGGACATGAAAGCCGTCTGCCCGTGGATTTTGATGAAATAATCGCATCTATTGCGCCAAGACCTGTCGCTATTATCGCGCCAAAGCTGGATCGTGATGCTGACATTGCTGATATTAAAAAATGCTGCGAAAATGTTAGTAAGGTTTATCAGTTACTCGATGCTGATGAGAAATTTAAATTCTATTATCCTCATTATTATAATCGCTTTTACAATGTTGTGATAGAAGATTTTTATAAGGCTTCGGATGAAATTTTTTAATCAAGAAACAGTAACGTCCTATAAGCTAATGTTAGTCTTGGAACCTGGATTTGTGATTATAGGAATAAAAAAAGCTACGGAACTTCCCGTAGCTAAGTTATGTAATGTTTTATTATTCCGTTAATGCATTTAATAGCAGCATTTTTTTTTACAAGCCGCAAAGCTCATAGTATTTTTCTACTGCTTCTCTCCTTGTAAGACCGAAGAACTCAACCTTCAAAATCATTTTCTGCTTTTTAGTTGCGTTATAGGCCTCTTTTGTGCCTTTAGATTGCAGGTCACAAATAAGCTTGTCGCCTTCCTCTAATTCAGCACTGCTGCAGCGTTTTACAATAGCATAACTGTCGCCGTTCTGCAGAATATAATAGCTTACGCTATCTTTATCATATACCACAACGGCATCATCAGAAAACGCATCGGCAGCCAGCGTCGTTAACAACACTGACAAAACCATAATTATAAGACTTTTCCTGATCTTCATTTCTACTCTCCTTTAAATTTATAAAACCCACTTTTTGAGGTCTCCAGCCCCATACTTTCCTAAAATGTAAGATACAAATTTCAAAGGCACAAATTTTCTCGCAAATTTTCTTTTATTTACTACAATCGTATCTACGCTGAATTTTTATTCCGTGTTCATTATATTATTTTTAAGTAAAAGAAAGAGAATTTATGAATAATCGCAGTCTCAAACTTCAACCTGAAATCAACGGGATATCCCGAAGAGCTTTTTTACGCCGGGGGGCAGGCTTAACCGCCGCAGTAGCCGGGGTTGCTTTCTTACCAGGCTGTCAGGTCTGTAATCTCACGAGGGAAAAGCACACCGATGTAACTTTTTTCATTGCCGGAGATACCCATTACGGTCGTAATCAACTCAAGGACAACGAAGCCACCAACAAAAGCGTCATCGACGAAATGAACTCTGCGCCTGCAATTTTTTCCTACCCAAAATCACTCGGAGGAAAAAAAATTAATACACCACGCGCAGTGTTAGTTGCCGGCGATATTACCGACCATGGTTTGCAGAAGCAATGGTCCGGCGTTGACGGTAAAGACGGGTTTGCAAGCGACTACGGAATTAATGGCAATTGTAGACTCAAATACCCTGTTTACGAAGGGTTCGGCAACCACGACTACGAGCTTAGCGGCGAAGACCATTACGCCAAAGACCAGGTTAGGATCAGAAATCAAAGTAGAGAAGGCATAACCAATCTTTCAAAAAACAGTTTTCATTACAGCTGGGACTGGGACAATGTGCACTTTATCAATTTGAATATGTATCCCGGACCTAAGGGCAACAGATGGGCAGAGGCTGAAGGGTCTGTCGACTTTTTGAAAGAAGACCTGACTATCAAAGTCGGCAGAAGCAACAGACCTGTAATTATCTATCATCATTTTGGTCTGGATGAGAGTAGCCAGAAATGGTGGGAAGCCGAGGACAGGGATATCTATTACGAAACTATCAAAGACTATAACATCATCGGGATTTTCCATGGCCATACGCATCACCCAAAGGTCTATCAATGGCGGGGCATAGATATCTATGATGTTGGTGCAGGCGTAAACGGTGAGTGGGCAGCGGTAAATATCACAGACTCCGAACTGATCTTTGCCTGCAGAAACAGAGAAGGCTGGAACATAACAGCAAGAAAGATTCTTAAACCAGTTGCGACAAAATAATAAACACCAGACAAAGACAAAAGGGCGAACACATATGTTTGCCCCTTTTTACTTTATGGTAGCATTTCACCTGATAAATGCTAAAATGCTTTTTTGTGAAAAAACGTGCTTTTGGCAAGGTAAATATGCGTAAAATAAAGAAAATAACGTTGCCTTTGACTGATGAGGCTGTTGAAAGTCTGCGGGCTGGTGATCAGGTTGTTATCAGCGGGGTTGTTTATACCGCCCGTGA
>CAYZEH010000032.1:0-5607 GCA_964477135.1 uncultured Pirellulales bacterium
TATACTGATCTCAATTGAATTTTACCGTTTATCCGCAGGTAAATAACTTAAAAATAACAAGTTACGGATTTATTCGCGGTCCCGATATATCGGGATACTACCCTTAAGGGTATATATAACTCCATTATGTTATTATGGATACTCAATACTCAATGTAACCCTTGTCAGAATAAGCTTTCATCCAGGCAGCGTTGTCCCAGTCTACTACAGGCTGGTCGGCTTTTCTTTCCTGTACCCACTGTCTGTGCCAGTTCAATGACCACAATTCTTTAAGACCTACGGCGCGAACGGAAAAGTCACCAAAAGCCATATTTATATTTGGATTTTCTACAGGGCCATGGCGTCGAATACAAAAGTTCATCAGTTTATCTCTAGCTGTATCCAAAACTCCTGATTCCGAGTCATGTGCGGTAGTGTCTATTAGGGCCGGTGGCAAAGTATAAGCATTCGGAAAAGTTCTTGGGTAGTCACAACAATCTCCAAAGATGGGAACCTTGGTTGGCTGTCTCATTAAGCCAACATTCCTCCACCGTTTTTCTTTTGTTCTGTCATAACTTATAGGCTGTTTTTTTTCCAGCTCACTAAACCAAAAATTTGGAGAATAACTGCCATAGTAAGTCCGACCGGTTACGTTCTGTTTTGTGTTTTTAGTGTCATAAGTCACCGGAAAGCTCCATGCTGCATTTGGCACCCTACCGCCTGCATCTCTTGTTTTTTTTGCGGTTGGACAAAAGAGGAGATCAATATCTTTGTAATAACCATATAATTTTTCAGCAAAAAGTGTTTTATCATCGGGCTTGCCGCCCATATCCATATCCTGATAGTCGGAGAAAGAATATCCATCCCAATCACCGGTATACATTGAAAATACCGTAGCCCACTGCTTTACCTGTACCATACACGCGGTAGAACGAGCAGCCCTTCTTACTCTTGCCAATGCCGGCATCAAAATACCCATTAAAAGTGCTATAATCGCAATTACAACCAATAGCTCCACTAAAGTAAATCCTTTTCGTTTGTTCACGTTGTCCCCTTTCGTTTCGATTTTTAAAATACTGCCTTTTATTCATATACTAAGATGCACAAAAGGCACTTACTGTTCCATAAAAAATTATAATTTTGTAAAAAAAAAACTTACTTATCAACGGCCATGCCTGAACTCAACATGTCGCCAAAGCATGAAGTGTACTTTAAAAAGATATGTTTTGCAACGTTAAAATCGGTCAGATAGGCATTTTTTTTAGTTTAAAAAGGGGTTACCAAATTTAACTACCTGTATTTTTAACCACAGAAAGCCCTTATCAAAGCTAATATTACAGATAACCCCCAATTAAGATTATCACAAAAAATATTTACCATAAATTTGCAGCAGCCGATATGCTATAGTATAATTTATAGTGTAAGCAGCCAACCTGAAGAAGGTTAAAAGCCCTGATAAGCTTTTAAATGCTTTTTGCATTGACACGGGTTCTTACTATTGCTATAATCTGTTTAAGTATGGTGGGTTGTCAGCTTTGCTCAATTGATCGAGTTTGACAGCAGATTTCGGCTTTAGGCCTTATTTTAGACTGAAAATCAGTCGCTTTTTTGTTTCGAAGAGGATAAATGATGAAAAACTTTTCTGTTTTGACTATTTTGGGATTAGCTTTATGTTGTGTCAGCCTTTGGGTTAGCGGTTGTTCGACAACTCAACCTGGTGAAACTGCCGCTGAGGGCCATAGAAGGCATTTACGCAATTTGCGTATAAATCAGGAGATGCTTATGCAGGATATCGATCATGTAATGCTGGCTGACCAACCAAGCAAACTCAGCGAAATGAGAGTAAAAACCAGAATTGAATAAATAGTTCAACGTGCCTTGTCGCACGGAATGCGATAACATAAACCTTAATTAGGGCAAAAGGATTGGATTCTTGGAAAGAATCGGCGAATATTTCAGCAGGGTTGCTGTGAATCCCTGGCCAGTAGTAGCTGTTGAGTTGATCTGTATAGGGATCATAGTCTACTGGGCGCTCGATTTCCTTGAAGGGACCAGAGGCGAAAGGCTCTTTCGTGGTGTTATTTTCCTGCTTCTGGCGGGAGTGCTCACACTTAACATGGTGAGCAAGCAATTCGGCTTTGAAAGACTCGAATATCTCTACAAAGGTTTCCTGATAGGAGTATTGATAATCGCTGTAGCTGCATTCCAGCCTGAGATTCGCAGAGCGCTGATTCGAATAGGCCAACCAAAATTCCTCACAGGCTCTTCACAGAAAATGGTGCTCATAGTAGAAGAGCTGGTCTCAGCAACCAGCGACCTTTCAGCTACTAAGACCGGTGCTATTATCGTTATCGAAAAAAAGGTGGCTTTAGGAGAATTTATTGAGACCGGGGTCAGGCTCGACTCGCGGGTCAGTGCTGAACTGCTGAAAACAATTTTCTGGCCCGGAACGCCTCTTCATGATATGGCTGTCGTGATTCGAGGCGACAAACTCGCCGCTGCCAGAGTCCAGTTGCCGCTGGCTGAAGCGGGCAGCATGGATGGTATAGAGCTGGGCTCAAGACACAGAGCCGCAATAGGGCTTACCTCAAGTTCAGATGCATCTGTAATTGTAGTAAGCGAGGAAACCGGTATCGTCTCAGTAGCTCATAACGGACTTTTAACGAGAAACGTCACGGAAGCTCAACTGCGTAAACATCTAAGCAGTACAGTCGAAGATATTTCTCTAATGAGCAAAAGGTTTTGGAGAATCTCCAAAAGTATTAATAATGAATCAGGGAAAACTTCATAAAATAGTTTTGATATTAAGATGTTTAAAAAAATAAAAATCGGAAAAATATCAGCAGTAGTTTTTATAACGTCCCTGATCTGGATATGGGCAGATCTTGCGCTGGATGCGACTTTTGAATCAGCTGTGACTATAACTATCGCTAAAGCCTCCACAAATGAATTGCTTGTAAACTTCGATGAAAATCAAACAAGTGTAAATATTGAAAAGATAATCTTCAAAGGACCTGCTTCAAAGACATCCTTAGCTCAACGTCAGTTCAATGACGGCTCTTTTGACACAAGGTTTTTTTTCGATCCGAAACTACATGGAATGACTGAGCCTGATGAATATTCATGGGATGTGTTGGGTTTCTTAAGGCAAAACAAGAGGATCAAAAAACTGGGAGTAACCGTCGAATCGTGCCAGCCTGAAAAGATAAAGGTCAACGTAATTAAGCTGGTAAAAAAACAGCTCGACATTCAATGTATCAATGAAAACAGGGTAGTGATAAAAACTTCCTCTATTGAACCTGCAAAAATTGAAATGTTCGTACCAGACCAGTGGAGCGGCGATGCACTTTTGGCGACGCTGCAGCTGACAAGAGCTGAAATTGAACAATCGAAACTGACAGGAAGTGTGGAGAAAACACCTTTTATCGAGCTTTACGATCAGCGCAGAGATGCACAAAGCACTGTAAAAATCTCTATTTCTCCGCATCAGGACAATCTGATCGACTACACTATTACAACTCCAACATTAGGCATAACTTTAAGCACGACTTTACAGGGTAAATACGTTGTCAAAGTTCTTAACGAAAACGATGTGATCGGTTCAATAAATATCCGGGCAACCGCAGAGGCAAGAACTGCCTATGAAAATATGCGGTACAAAGTTATTCTGGAAATAGATGACAGCGATGAAAAGGAAAAGGAGCCTCGCAGACCGCTGATTTATAATTTCCCTCCACAATTTGCAGGCAGAGGCGAAATTGAACTAAAAGGCCAACCCGTAGAAGCCAAGTTCAGACTCACACCGATCACTGCTGCTGAGACACTGCCCCAGCCTTAAAGAAAGTAACAACAGTCTCCACCGTCATCCATGCAGCAAGAATAAACAATACTGCACCAATAATCGTTAAAAGCCATGCTGACCCACCCTTGCTCTGCGCTTTAGCAAAGAAACTCAGCTCATTTAGTATCATTGCCCAATTCGTAATGACCAGCATTATCAAACAAGGCACCGCTGTAACTAAAAATTTCAACCCACCTTTACGTTTAAGGTAGATCGTTACCACCAATAAAGCCAAGGCCGCGAGCAACTGATTTGCACAGCCGAACAAAGGCCACAGTATCATCGCCCCTTTACCATCAGCACCGGTTGCAAATGCAAGTATCGCAGCTGTGACAACTGCAAAACTGGTCGCCGCCCACCTGTTGGCCATGAAAGGTATTTTCAAATCACTTGCTAACTCGCTTACCACATATCTCTGCAATCTTACCGAAGTATCAAGCGTTGTGCTGGCGAAAGAAGCAATAAAAACCCCCATCAACGTTATCGCTATCGGGTAAGGCAAATGTGTAGTAGATATCATATTAGCTGCCCCGGTAACGACAGGCGATAATTTGTCACCGAGCCCCTTACTGCCTATCCAGCTGCTGTACTGATGATTCCATGCAGCTTCACCTGTAAGGATCGTACCATCACCCGTTTTCAAAGCCATACCAATCCCCGCTGAGACACAAATTATAACCAGCACCGCCAAAACCCCCTCCATCAACATTGAACCATAGCCGACAAATAAACTGTCAGGCTCACTTGCGACCTGTTTTGGAGAAGTACCTGAAGCTACCAGGCTGTGAAATCCGCTAATCGCACCGCAGGCAATAATAACAAACATGAAAGGGAAAAACGGTAGTGTATCTGTCGGCAAATCAGTATTGATTGCCGGCGCAACCAAAGGCAATTTACCCGAAAATGCAGAAGTAACAACACCGGCAACCAGCAATCCCATCGCAATAAAAAGCTGCCAGGCATTAATATAATCTCTCGGCTGAAGCAAAGTTGTCACCGGAAGCGTCGATGCTATCCATGCATAGATCAACAAAGCAATCACCCATACCCCGGTCGACGGCAATCCGAAAACAGTGCCGATCGTTACCGGGTTAAAACTGCCGACTAAAATACAAACATACATTGCAATAACCGCAATCACAGTGGAAATGATAACAGGCGCCGACTTTTTATAAACTGCAAAGCCGAGAAGTACCGCTATGGGTATCTGAAGCCAGACAGGCCAGATTGCTGTCGGAAAACCCGTAAAGACCGCAGCAATAACCACCCCGAAAACCGCAATAACCAAAAGCAATGTCAAAAACACGATCGCAAAGAAAATAAACCTGACCCTGGCATTGATATACCTTGCGGCGATCTCGGAAATGCTCTTGCCGTCGTTTCGCATCGAAACTATCAAAGTGCCAAAATCGTGGACTGCCCCCATAAAAATACAGCCGAAAAAAACCCAGAGTATCGCGGGAAGCCAGCCCCAGATTATCCCGATCGCAGGGCCCACGATAGGCCCCGTGCCGGCAATAGATGTATAATGATGACCAAAGATAATACCCTTTCTGGTCGGCACATAATCGATTCCGTCGGCAAGCTCAGCTGAAGGGACTTTCGCATCGGGCCTTAGTTTGAAAATTTTCCTGGCAAGAAATTTGCCGTAAGTGTGATAAGCAATAAAATACCCGCCCCCGCAAATAAGCATGAGCAAAAGCGTATCCATAGCCAAATCTCCTTATGCATCTTTTCTGTGTGCCCGGGCCAAAAGCCTGATAGGCACTTCGTCTATCCCCAGCATA
>CAYZEH010000032.1:5707-18964 GCA_964477135.1 uncultured Pirellulales bacterium
TCGCTTGCTGTAGTGAAAACCAATGGAACAGTTTTCAAAGCTGGTAGTTTTTTAGTCAGATAATCCTCGTAATCCTCGGTATGAGCGTTATCTTTTGCAAGGTCCCATTTATTAATTACAATAATACAGCTTTTGTATTCCATCGCAATATACCTGGCAAGCTTCTTATCAACCTGCGAAACCGCCAAAGTTGAATCTATCAAAAAATGTACCACGTCAGCCCTGTTTATGGACCTCGTAGCACGGACGTAGCCGTAAAACTCAATATCATTTTGTATTTTATTTTTTTTGCGTACACCGGCGGTATCGATAACCAGTATCGTCTTGCTGTCTTTTTCGATACGAACATCGACAGCATCTCTGGTTGTCCCGGGCACTTCACTGACGATCACCCTTTCAGCGCCTGCCATAGCGTTTACGAGCGTGCTTTTGCCTGAGTTCCTTTTGCCCACTATCGCAACTTTCATTATAGGCGTATCAGGTTTTTCAGACTCAAGATGGCTTATTTCCTCAAAGATATTCTCGACCAGCACCTTTTTATTGAGATTGTTCAAAGCCGAAATGCACAGAAACTCACCAAAGCCGAGCCTGACAAATTCACCCGCCCGGTGGAACATACTCGCTGAATCCGCCTTATTAGCAACACCCATCACATTAAACTTCTGCCTTCGCAGCAATCTGGCAATAGTCTGATCCAAAGGCGTAATCCCGTCACGAATATCAACCATAAACAATATCAGATCCGCAGATTCCATAGCTTTCTGTATCTGACTCTCCACATGGTCATTAAGATCATCAGAATCAACTATCCCGTATCCGCCCGTATCGACAAGCTCAAAGTATCTATCTTCCCCGTCAGATATGAACGTGCTTATCCTGTCTCTTGTAACGCCGGCGGTAGGCTCAACGATACTTATCCTTTTCCCCGCCAAAGCATTCAATAAACTGCTCTTGCCAACGTTAGGCCTGCCAATTATCGCAACTGTAGGTACTGCCATATAATTTTATCCCTGAACCATTTAACACAAAAGGTTCAGTATATCACACAATTGGCTAATTAAAAGCAGTAATACGGATTCAGCTCACAAAAAAAGCCCGCGTAATTAACCGCGGGCTTGGATATTTCTATATTTTTTGTTTCTTTTTCAATCTTGGCCATCTTTTAGGAAGAGATAGTATAGTTTTCCTTCCTGATAGGTATTTCCCGCGAGCTTGCCAGCCAAGTCGCCTGAGCCCATGTAAACATCGCATCTGCCCGGTGCGCGGATGGCTCCGCCGGTGTCCTGGTCGAGAGTAAAGCCGTCATAGAAAGCGGTAGTTATCTGGTCACCTATCATTTGGGGCAGCTTTGTATTTATGTATGTCAGGCTGGCTCTTGGGAAGATGGATTTATCCGTAGCGATCGATCGCATTTCGATTACAGGCTCATTAAGACTGCCGTGAGGAGCGCCCGTAGATTGTCTGAAGAATACATATCTTGGGTTCAAATTGACGTATTTGTTTACCATATCACGATTGGCTTTGAAGTATGCGATCATTGCTGAGAGATTCAGCTTATCTCTTGTGATGACACCGTCATCGATCATCTGTTTGGATATGCCGTTGTAGTCATAGCCATTGTTTGCCGCGTAACCAACAGTTGTAACAGTTCCTTCGGGCAGTCTGACTTTTGCTGAGCCCTGAACGTGAGCGATGTAGGCTTCGAATGGATCCTTAAGCCAGACTACTTCGTTACCTTTAAGCATACCTGAGCTTTGGATTTCAGCTCTTGGCGGATAAGTTGAAAGCTGACCGTCGGCGCCTCTTCTGCCGAGAATCTCACCATTTAGGCCTTTTTCGAGGTCTTCAGGCTGAGAGTAAAGCGGATATCTGTATTCAGCAGTCTCTTCAAGCGAACCATCAAAGATCGGGGTGTAGTATCCGGTAAACAGCACAGTTCCCTCGTTGTCACAACCAACGGACATGTAAACATCGAACTTTTCACGAATAACAGAATTCAGGCGGGCACCAGTAACACTATCATCTAACAGCCTTGCAAATTCTTCCAGACTTGTAAGTGCTCTTGCGTGAGTTACATCATCAATCGGGAAAAACTGCTCACTTGAAGGTTTTCCCATATAGCTGATGCTATTTCCCACAGCCTCTCTCAGATTAGTCAAATTGCACGCAGCCATTGTAAAGTCAGGTATCAAAGCTGGGTCGGTAATTTTTCGCAGTGCCGACTGACCAGGCATGAGGGGCCTATCGTAGGACAGCTGTTCCTGTGTTTTGGTCTTAAGTCTGGTACGACAACCAGTTAAACAGCTAACCATGACAAGTAAAAGCAAAATTAACAGGTAGAGAGTTTTGTTTCTCATTTTTGGCTCCAGTATAAAAATAACGAATCCATCGTTTTCCACATAACCGCTGAAAGACAGCTTAAAAAGCTTTACAGCAGAATGATCCTTAAGATTGCATTTTATAAAGAGTTTTTATTTTTCTCAAGCATTTTCGAGGGCAACAACAAGATATTTTTATACCCTTCAGGGTAAGAAATTTCCGCGAATAAATCCGTAACTTGTTATTTTAAGTTATTTACCCGCAGATAAACGGAAAAATTCAATTGGGATCAGTATACATGCCGGATATAGCTGGATATGCCGGGATCAAAGCAGGTGAGAGAAATTTTGCGCATAAAAAAAGGGAGACACGGGCAGTTTTTTAACAAATTTTAGGCCCGTCTCCCTGTCGCCTAATGCCTTTTCTGCACTTCACCGCGGGAAATGCTTTTGACGAAAATCGTCTTTGATCCGCATTGGCAACACTATTATTATACAGAATATTTCCAGCCAATGCAAGTCAGGTGGAGCAATATTATTGCCGGCTTTTAAAAAACTGTGTTTATAGGGGCTATACGCGTTAAATATTTTCTAAAAAAATTTGTGGGGTAAAATTTTTCGTATCCAAAAATGTGTTAGTAACCCGGTTTTTGTTTTCCAAATCGATTTGCAGAGGTTAATATTCAGTTTCAGATTCATAACGGATCATTACAAAGCTAAAAAGAAAGAAATAAAATGATAAAAATTTTAATGATTGGCATGGGCGGATTCCTTGGAGCGGTTTCAAGGTATCTTGTGGCTGGGTTCGCACAAAGGATATCAAATAACCCGTTTTTCCCTTATGGAACGATGACAGTAAATATTATTGGTTGTTTTTTAATAGGATTGACAGCGGCCTTAGTGCAGAACAAAGGTTATTTTGGGCCTAATGTTCGCCTGCTTATCATGGTTGGTATTCTTGGCGGCTTTACCACGTTTTCAACATTCAGCAATGAAACATTTTCACTTATGACTGATGGTCAGTTTTTGACAGCAGCAGTAAATATAATTGCGAGTATCGTTTTAGGACTTTTTGGAGTATGGCTTGGCTATTGCGTAGTCAATCTTGTTTAGGAGAAAAATATGCTGAGCAAAGAAGGAAAGAAACTCCGGATATTTATAAGCGAAACAGATAAATATCAAGGCAGGGTTTTATACGAATGGATAGTTCTGCAAGCTAAGGAGCATAATCTGGCAGGTGCTACTGTTACCAGGGCGATTGAAGGGCTTGGTGCAACGAAGCATGTTCATACCGCTAAGATATTGCATTTGTCTATGGATATGCCTCTGGTCATAGAGATAATTGATACCGCTGAGAAGATTGACGGTTTTTTGCCTTTGATAGATGATGCGGTTAAGAAAGGTATTGCAACGATAGAAAATGTTACCATACATTTTTATCGACCTGGCGAGTGAAAGCTAAAGCACCTCTACTGTGCATTTTGGTATTGCGTTGAGGAATCTGACGCCGTAACGTTTCTGGATTATTCTGCTGTCAAGAATAACAACTATTCCACGATCATTTTTGTTGCGGATAAGCCTGCCGAAGCCTTGTTTGAATTTTATAATCGCAAGTGGAAGCTGGTAATCGAAAAATGGATTGCCGCCCTGGCTTTTTATCTGGTCAATCCTGCCTGCGATCAGGGGCTGAGACGGTACAGCGAAGGGTAATTTTACGATTATGACATTGCCGAGAGCTTCGCCTGGAACGTCCACCCCCTGCCAGAAACTATCGGTGCCGAACAGCACAGAACTGTGGTCAGCTTTGAATTGATGTAATAATTCACTCCTGTCTATGCCTGAACCATGCAAGAGAAGATCGATATTATTTTCCGCAAACCACCCCTCCATGTTATCCGCAACTTTGCTCATCATAGAGTAGCTGGTAAAAAGCACAAACGCCCGGCCTTGCGTTTTGTTTACATACTTTTTTATCGCCTCTGTTGCCTGTTCGATAAAATCAGGTTTGTTTGGCTCAGCCATATTTTTCTCGATATAAACAGTAACCTGCTTTTCATAATCAAACGGGCTGCCGAGCTTAACTGCGTCGAAATCTTCAAGACCTATTCTGCCTGCGAAGAAATTAAACCCTTCAGCTTCTGACTGATTGTCACAGCTCAAAGTAGCACTTGTCATAATTACGGATTCATACCTATCGAACAAAGCACTTTTGACATCCGGGCCCACGTTGATGGCTGCGCTTTTTAGGGAAACGGTTCGTCTGGCTTTGCCGGTTACTTCTACCCAGTAGATATAATCGTCTTTTTGCTGTTCGAGGAAATTTTTTAAATCAGCAGCAATATCAGCGCAGCGGTCAGCAAATCGCATTATTTCAAACTTTTCATCGTCATCTTTGCTTGACCTGGTAAGTTTAACGAGTTCAGCCCTTAGCTTTTTCAGATGCTGCGAGAGAGTATCTTCTACAAATTCCTTTTCACATTTTCCATTACCTTGCAAGAGTGATTCTTCGTACCAATTCCGAACTTTTTTGAAAAACTTTTTCGATTCAGCTTTCACATTGGCAGTCAGGTCTATCGCTTTGTCAGCTTTTATATGTACCAGCAGACCTTTATGTGTTCTGGAATTGAATAAGCCGCTGATCATATACTCGATGCGTCTGCTGCTTAGGTTTATACCGAAATGACCCTCCGCAACGTGTTCCATATTATGAGCTTCATCAATAATTACATACTTATAAGGAGGCAAAAACGATGTGCCTTTCTGTTTTAGAACAAGATCGCTGAACATAAGCGCATGGTTTGCAACGATGATATCGGCACTTTCCAGCCTCCTGCGGGCACGAAAGTAAAAACACTGACGGAAGTGCGAACATTTTCTGCCCCTGCAGTTGCCGTGCTCACTTTTAACCGCATCCCAGGTTGCTGCAGCAGGTATATAACCCAAATCGCTTAAAGAACCATCCTTTGTCCGCTGTGCCCATTTTTTTATACTATTGAGATTCTGGGCGAAACCATCGAAATATCCCTTTTGCATTTTCCCGGCATAAGTAAGTCTGCGGAGACAAATATAATTGCTTCTGCCCTTTGCAAGAACCGCGGTAAAATCAATGCCAAGAGAATTAGCCAGGAAAGGCAGGTCCTTGTTTATTAGCTGTTCCTGCAAAGTAATTGTGTATGTGCTGATCAGGACTCGACCTTTGCCTTTATTTACAGCGTCGATCGCTGGGATAAGATATGCAAAGCTTTTGCCTATGCCCGTACCTGCTTCGATTGCGAGATGTCTGGATTCTTCGAAAGCCTTACTAACAGCACAGGCCATTTTTATTTGTTCGGGCCTTTGCTCGAAATCAGAAAAAGTGCGTGAGATAAGCCCATCGGTGCTTAAGGCATCGGCTATTGGTGACGGAACATTAGCTTTTATCATTGTAAGTCTTACTACCAGATAGATTATCAAATATGCGTAAATTAAATTGCTCTATAAATAAGCATATCTTATTATCCCGTCTAATTCAAGGCCTCATCTATCTCAGACCTGATTACTTTTATTACCGACATATCCGGATTAGCCTCATAAGCTTCGTCTATAAGCTCTTTGGCGCGTTCAAGCCTGCCCATCTGATAGTAAACATAGCTAAGCAAATATTTCAGCTCAACGCTGTTAAATTCCTCAATTATTTCTTCGACATCTGACGCCCTGCTCTCAAGAACGTCTCTGTCACCAACAATGGTTACGAGGTCTATTTTGATTTTCACGATCTCAGGGAATATCTCGACCGCCTCTGAAAGATAGTACGCACTGCTCATAAATTCACCGGCGGCAAATAGTGCCTGACTTTTCCCGGCATATACGATGGGGTCGCCGGGTTTATACATCTCAGCCAATGAATAAGCACTTGATGCACGATAGTATTTACCTTCCTTGAGATACGCTTCAGCAAGTCTGAGGTGATTATTGAACTTATCGTTTTTGAAAGCTGCAAGAGTTTTATGCGTCTTAGCCTCGACAACAACCTCTTCAGGACTTGGATCTTTCTCTGCCTCTTCAGTTATTTCCTCCGGAGTCAAAGTTTCTTTTTGAACCATTTTCTGTTTAGCTTTGAGCATCTGATCCAGACCGGCAATTTCCATTCTCATCTGGTCATAAACATCAAGCTGATCATTACTGGCAGCTTTAGCAACAAGTATCTCTGTTTCGGTAAGCTTAGCAGCCTGCTGAGGCTTTTGAGTATCTTCGGGTTTAAATTTATCTAAAACGCTCTGCTGCTTTTCTTTGAGTGTCGTTCTTAATGTATCGACCTGATCTTTAGCCTTTGCAAAATCAGGTTTTACTTTTTGTATTTTTGCGTCGATTTCAATACTTTCAGTTTGGAGGTTTTTATACCTGGTATCTAAATCCGTCTCTATTACCCTTCTCATTTCCCGGGAGTTCAGCTGGATAGGTCTGACCTGATTGCTGAATAATTGAAGATCAGGATTACTATAATCTACCTTAGAGAACGCATCTGTAGCAACCGTACCAGTTGCTGCTCTGCCTGAAAAATCAACATTCGGAGCTTTGAAAACTGCTGACCTCCCAGGTCTGATCGTAGAAACAGAACCCGAAGTAGAATAATATGGTTTATATCTGCCCGTATTATAGTTGTACACCGAAGATCCTGAAGTACGTCTTAGAAAATTATCAAACGATGTTGATGAACTGGTTCCGCCGAAGGCTGTGGTTGATCTATAAGGGACAGTTCCACGAAAATATTTATCTCCGCTGACATTTCCCGTAACGAGATTATTGCTCGAATTGATAGGGTTAGGGCTTCTTCGCAATCCCCCGCTTCTGCCGGAAGAGGGAGGAACTCTACCTGAGCCAACCGGATTAGCAGGATCAGCAAAAATCGAACCAGTCAAAACAAGAATAATACCGACTATCAAAATTTTATTTATCGTTGATTTCATGGTCATTGCCCTCAATCAAAAATTATACCCTTAAGGGTAGTAAATGTTCGCGAATAAATCCGTAACTTGTTATTTTTAAGTTATTTACCCGCGGATACACAGAGAAATTCAATTGGAATCCGTATAACATAATTATTTTATTCAATTTTTTTATATTTTGGCGGCACTGCCCAGCGTAATTTTTCCGCCAGGGTCTGCCATTGAGTCCGTTTCGGATTATTGACTATAAGAAAATTACCTTTATGTCTTTCGATGCGAACGATCTGCCCCTCAAGCAAATTACATGTCACCTGACCATCCATTGAGACAGCTGTCCCTTCGTTTACGCGGATTCCCCGCACTTCTACAACACTGGTATCTTTTATAACTATAGGTCTGAAGCTCAGCGAATGTGGACTAATAGGTGTTACCACAAAGGCTTGCAATTGTCCCGATAGAATCGGGCCGCCGCATGAAAGATTATATGCTGTTGAGCCGGTAGGAGTAGAAATAATTAAACCATCGCTAACACAACCCGCAACTTTTTCAGAATCAACAGATATTTTTAAATCAATCGCGCGGAAAGGTTTGCCGGCAGTAATAAAAACATCATTGACCGCCGTTGAGACAAAGACTTCTTTATCATTTGAAAATATTCTTGCTAAAAGTAACATTCTCTTTTCGATAGCTGTTTTAGCTGAAATGATATCATCGAACTGCTCCATAAGTTCTGCAACGCTGAACTCAGCGAGGTATCCGAGTTTGCCAAGATTAACGCCTATCATCGGAACGTTGGTGTGTCTTAGGTAACGTGCAGCAGATATAATCGCTCCGTCGCCGCCAAAAACTACCGCAAAATCACAATCCTTTACGATTTGTGGATCGCAATCCTGCCGGCAATAGCTGGCAACTATTAAGGCTTTGTCTTTGGCAAAAGCCTTGAACTTATCTATAGCCTCAACTACATGTTGTTTTTGGGAATTGCCAAAAACCACCAATCTGGGCAAATCACTTTTAGGCATTTTATTTAATCCTGACTTTGAAGCATTTTTACTTTCTCAGCAATATTATCGGCATTTACGCCAATCTGCATAAGCTGATGGGCCCTGCTGTCATGTTTAATAAATTTTTTCTGCGCACCCAAGGTGATAATTTTTCCTGCATTTGGGTTAGGTTTGCTGTCAGAAGCCATTTCAAGGACAGCTGAACCGAAACCACATGCAATGCCATGATCTTCAACAGTTACAATATTTTTCCCCTGGTCCAATAATCTCATCAGATACTCATCAACAGGGCTGGCAAATCTTGCATTTATCACATCTATATATACGCCTTGGTTTTCGAGAAGTTTGGCTGCTTTCAAAGTTTCGTTCAGAACGCTTCCATAAGCAACCACGACGGTTTTTGAATCTTCTGAGCTTTTAACTGTAACAGATTTGCCCAACTCGAAAGGCCTGTCACAGGCTGACAAATCTTTGGTGTCCGGCGAAATGAAATCTTTTGGATACCTTATTACAACCGGTTTGCCGCAATTTATGGCAAAATCCATCGCCAAAGTCATTTCAGATTCGTTAGCAGGTGAGATCAGCACCAAATTCGGCATCATTCGCAGGAAACCGATATCCATAAGCCCATGATGTGTTGGGCCGTCGTTGCCGACCAAACCGGCGCGGTCTATACAGAAGACAACCGGCAAATTTTGCAGAGCCACTTCCTGGAAAATCTGGTCAAAACATCTCTGAAGAAAGGTTGAGTAAATGCAAACTACTGGCTTCAAACCACACCTGGCTAAACCAGCGGCAATATCAACCGCAACGCTTTCAGCAATTCCAACATCATAAAAACGCTCCGGGAATCTTTCGCTGAACTGTCTTAGTCCCGTGCCGTCACACATCGCACAGGTTATCGCGATCACCTTATCATCTTTGCCTGCGATATTTACAAGCTGTTGACCAAAGACTTTTGTAAAGCTTTTCTTATCCGAACCCTGTCCTGCATCAAAACTTTCACCATTAAGCTCGAAAGGCCCAGTCGAATGAAATTTTCGTGGGTTTTCGCCGGCAGGAATGAAGCCTTTGCCTTTGGTTGTATGAACATGAAGTATTACAGGTCTGTCTAATTTTTTAAGCTCACCAAAAAGTTTAATAAGCGAACCGATATCATGGCCATCAACAGGACCAAAATACGGAATTCTTAATCCCTCGAACATCTGACTTGCAGGTAAAACCATACGGATGCTTTTCTTGATCATTTCGATGGCTTCTTCCATTCCCTTGCCTATTAGCGGCAAATGCTCAAGAATATTGCTTGTTGTCTTTCTGATATCTTCGTAGGTTTCACTTAATCTGACTTTTGAAAAATATGACGCTACCGCGCCCTGTGTTTTATCGATCGCCATCGAATTGTCGTTGAGAACTATCAGCATCTGTCTTTTGACCAGCCCAAGATTATTCAACGCCTCAAAAGAGACACCATTAACAACAGAAGCGTCACCAACTAAAGCCACAATTTTCTTGTCACTTTTTTGGTGTCTGCGACCGACTGCCATACCAATCGCCGTAGCTATAGCTGTGCCCGCATGACCGACGGAAAAAACATCGTATTCGCTTTCCTCAGGATTTGGGAAACCGCTCAATCCGTCTGCTTTTCGAAGCTGAGGAAATTTATCCTTTCTTGATGTAATGATTTTATGAGCATAACACTGATGACCAACATCCCACAAAAGACTATCGGATGCGAAATCAAAAACATAATGCAAAGCAATTGTAAGTTCTACTGCGCCGAGGTTGCTGGCGAGATGGCCTCCGGTTTTACTGACTGAGCTTAAAATAAACTGTCTTATTTCTTCTGCCAATTGCTTAAGCTCATCAACAGAAAGCTTTTTTATATCTTCAGGGGTATCTATGTTTTCCAAAAATTTACTCATTAAAAAACCTGTCTATCATGTAACAACAGTGATTGTATGAAAATATTTTCTATTTCATTTATAATAACATCTCTATCTGGTTCTGTTAAGCATGGTTATAGCCAACTCTCTTAATACATCCGCTCTTTCGTCAAAGTTTGTTAATGCTCCTATTGCCTGGTTGGCGGTTTTTTCAGCAATTACCTTTGACTGCTCCAGACCTATTAAAACCGGATAGGTTAATTTGCCTGCCTTTTCATCCTTGCCGACAGTTTTGCCTAAATGTTCGCTTGATGAGCAGACGTCAAGTATATCGTCAGCAATTTGAAAGCCCAGCCCTATTTTCATGCCATATTCAGCTAAGGCTTTTATTTGCTCAGGATCGGCATTTGCTGATATTGCCCCCATCACAGCAGCAGCTTTAAACATCTTAGCTGTCTTATTCAGGTGGATATATTCGAGCAATTCCATATCACCGGCAACATTTTCAGACCGCAGATCCGCCGCCTGACCAGCGATCATACCCGCCGGTCCCGCAGCTTGTGACAATTCCAAAATCAGTTTTGCTGATACTTCCGGCTCATCTATTTCGCCTGCGAGTATTTCAATTGCCATTGTTAAAAGCCCGTCTCCCGCTAATATCGCCATAGCTTCATCAAAAGCAATATGACATGTAGCTCTGCCCCGGCGAAGGTCGTCATTATCCATCGCAGGCAGATCATCGTGAATAAGCGAATAAGTATGGACCATTTCGATAGCAACAGCAGCAGTATCCGCATAACAATTGGATTGGCCATCAATAAGCTCAGAACACCACAAAACTATAGCACCGCGTATTCTTTTGCCGGGTGACTCAAGTGTATATGCCATTGCCTGCTTCAAGTCGTCGTTGATATCGCTATGTTTGCTTAAAGTACTGCTAATCAGGCCGTTAACATAATCGCGCCTTTGGCTTAATCTGGTTGTAAAATCATTCACAGACGCCATATCCATATATCCTGTTTCCATAATAAGGTTTACTTTTGCTTAAAAAAACCTGATTGTGTATTATATCGCTTTAGTGAAGCTTTGACAGGAAATTATGGATAACAGAAAAATTCTAATATTAGGGGTAACTGCCTCTGGCAAAAGCAGACTTGGGTTCGACCTCGCAAAAATGCTGGATACCGAGATAATCAGCATAGACTCTATGAAAGTGTATAAACGGATGAATATCGGCACCGCTAAGCCTGATATTCAAAGACGCCGACAGGTCAAATATCACATGATAGATACCGTTGAGCCAAGCGGAGCGTTCTCCGTAGCGTCTTTTCTTGAAGATGCCAATAATATTATCGATAGTATTACCGCCCAAAACAAACCGGCAATTGCAGTTGGCGGAACCGCTCTTTATATCAAGGCACTGCTTTATGGTCTGTTTGAAGGGCCGCCCGCAGACCCGCAGATTCGCAATGAACTGCAAAAACTCGCCGATGCCGATGGTCTGGCTAATCTGCATAAGCAATTATCAGAAATAGACCCCGAAGCCGCCCAGAGAATACACCCCAATGACGCAAAAAGAATCGTCCGCGCACTGGAAGTTTTTAAGCTGACCGGAAAACCCATAAGCAGCTTTCAAAAACAATTCAACAGTGACAACCAGTCGAATGACTGGACTATCATAGGCCTTAGTCGCGAAAAAGAGATCGAGAGCAAAAGAATAAATCTGCGTGTAAAAAAAATGGTTGAAGCCGGGTTGGTTGATGAAGTAAAGTCTCTGCTGGCAGAAGATAAGCCTCTAAGCAAACAAGCTGCATGTGCCATTGGATACGCAGAGATCATCAGTCATTTAACAGGCCTTCTTTCGCTGGAAGATGCTGTCGAATTGATTAAAAAAAACACCCGTCACCTTGCAAAACATCAACGCACATGGTTCAAAACTTTTAAAAATATTAACTGGATAGATATCCGCAAAGATCAGGATGCGAATGATGTGCTGGAAAAAACGGACAAAATTTTAAACTGTCTGTAACTGATTTTCTGCCTGGAGAATCGAAGCCGTGTCACTTAACACTAATTGCCTCACAAGGCTCACGGGAATTCTGGTCAGCTTCATTGCCAGTATTTTTTCTTCTACCATCGATGCGATCACCCTGGCGGTTTGACGGTCAAGTTTGTGCTCTTCGATAAGATCAGCGACTATGACAGATTTGTTCCATTGACAGCTTTGGACAAGATTATCGCCATTGCAGAGAACATGAGCATCGCAAAGCTGCTGGATATCAATACCAACCACCTCAACTCGTACACGTCCCATTTTGCGATTAAAGTGATAGTCATTCAGAACAGCTGCGGCTCTTTCATGGCCGGTAGAAGTCAGGACAGCCTTAATGATTGCGAAAATCTCCCCCGCAGAGACCCTTTTTGACACAGGGTCTTTGTGCAGATAGTAAGTGACAACTTCTGAAAGCTGCTCAGCTTCATAAAGATCAGCACATTCAGCTCTGCTCAATGCTTTGTTAATTGTGCCGACTACTTTTGTGTGCAGGTACTTCTCACGACTCCGGTCAGCTTTTATAACTTGAAGCTGCATAAGTGGTACTCCTTTTACTTCCTTGCAAAATTAGTCCCGCATCTCGTCACGCTCCTTAGGTAACAAGTCCTTCTATTTATCCTCAAAAAGATCAGGCTGGTCACTTACGTCTACATCGTCAATAATGTGACTGAATTCCTCCATCAATTCTCCGGCATCTTTAAACTCGCGATACACGCTGGCAAACCGAATGTAAGCTACCTTGTCCGTCCGCCGAAGATGGGTCATCACACTCTCACCGATAAACGCAGATATGACCTCCTTATCAAAATTCTGAAAAACATCTTCTTCAACCTTATCTGCTATAAGCTGAATCTGCTCAACCGATACTGCTCTTTTATAACAAGCTTTCTGCAAACCGCAAACAATTTTTTCTCTGTCGTATGGAACTCTCGATTTATCTTTTTTTACCACATAAAGCTTAAAACTTTCGCTGATCTTCTCATAGGTCGTAAATCGCCTGTCACATTCAAGGCACTGACGTCTGCGACGGATGATCCTGCTGCCGTCACTTGAGCGTGAATCGATCACCTTATC
>CAYZEH010000033.1:0-7630 GCA_964477135.1 uncultured Pirellulales bacterium
TAAGCAATTATAGATTTTATACAAATCCTGATTGGAGCTCGCTATGAAAGAAAGTAAGATTATAACCAGACGCAATTTTATCAAATCGACATTTGCCGCAGCTGGGGCATTTACGATAGTGCCAAGATATGTACTCGGCGGCAACGGGTATATCGCACCAAGTGACAAAATAAATCACGCCATCATCGGTGTCGGCGGAATGGGCAGAGGCCATATCGGGTATGTGTTAAACGACAACCAGGGTGAATTGCTGGCTGTTTGTGATGTTGATAGTAACCATTTGAAAATAGCTTTAGAAAAAGCAGGCGGCAGCTGCAAAGGCTATAAGGACTTTCGTGAAGTCATAGCCAGAGATGATATTGATGTTGTCCACATACCCACCCCGCCCCACTGGCACGGGTTAATATCTGTTGCAGCAGCTGAGGCTGGCAAAGATATCTGGTGCGAAAAGCCTATGACCAGAACTATCGGCGAAGGTAAAAAGGTTATTGAAGCAGTACAGAAAAACGGCAGAATGTTCCGCGTAAATACATGGTTCCGTCTTAAAAATAATCTTTATGGTTTCGGCACACCAAGTAAGCCCATTAAAAAACTTGTAGACAGTGGAATGCTCGGTTGGCCTTTAAAACTTACTATCAATGCTGCTACCGGATTCGACTGGAAGTTTTACTGGAGCGGCAAGAGGAATCTTGTGCCGCAGCAAATACCGGCGAATCTTGACTATGACTTCTGGCTTGGACCAGCTCCTTATAAGCCTTATCATGAACACCGTACACATGCAACATTCAGGGGATACTGGGATTATGACGGCGGCGGCCTTGGTGACATGGGGCAGCACTATCTTGACCCGGCTCAATACATTTTGGGCAAAGACAATGAAAGTCCGGTTGAGATTGAAGCCGACACGCCTCAACAGCATCCGGATGCGGTATGTGGATGGCGACGAATCGAGATGAAATACGCTGACGGCTGTAAGATTATCCTTGATGGTGAAAATAAAGACAAAGATGCACCGTTCCTCGAAGGACCAGAGGGAAAGCTTTATCCGGGGTTCAAATCTGATATTAAAAACCTCAAGGAAAAACTCGCGGCATTTCCTGATCCTGAGCCAATGATAACGGACTTCAACGAGTCCATAAGAACCCGCAGAAAATTCGGTCTCAATGAAGAAAACGCTCACAGATCGTGTAATTTGATAAATCTTGGTAAAATCGCTTTACAACTCGGCAGGAAGCTTAAATTTGATTCCGACAAACAATTATTCGTTGATGACCCGCAGGCAAACAAATTAATCGATCCGCCTATGAGAGGTCATTGGCAAATGTAAATTAACGGCAAAGAATCAATTAAACTAAACATTACACGGAGATAATAAATATGAACCGTTTTAGCAAATCAATAATAACAACCATGGTTTTGATTTCACTTTTAACCGGCCTGGTTTTCGCCGATGTTGAGACAGAAGTGAATAATGTTCTATCGAAGACACCTGCATCGAATTCTGGTGAAGTTGATAAGCTTTCAGCTAAGCTTTTGGAGATGGGACCTGAGGCAGTGAGGATGCTTTGCAGCAAAGTTACGCCAGCGGGTAAAGGCAACGATACAAAAGCAAGAATGGCAATCAAAAGCCTGAGTTTATTCATCGGCAAAAACGCTGCGCAGCAACAAAGGAAAGATTACGCCAATGTGATAGCTGGAGCTGTTTTGACAAATAAGGATAGATTCGTTAAGGAATTTTTTGTTAAGCAGCTTCAACTGGTTGGTGGAGATGAATCGGTAACGGTGCTTGGGATGCTGCTTAAAAATAAAGGGGTTTGCGATGCCGGGTGCCGGGCACTATTGGCGATAGGAACTGAAAAGGCTTCGGAAATGCTGCTTATAGCATTGGATAGCGTTGATGTTTCGAATAAAGCAGCGGTCATAAAAACTATAGGCGAGTTTGAAAATAGAGATGCTGCGAAAAAATTGATTGGATATACAAACAATTCTGACAGAGAGATCAGGTTGGCAGCTTTATTTGCTATCGCAAACATAGGTGACAGCTCAGCAAAAAAAGTTTTGAAAAAAGCAACGCTGTCAGAAAACCTTTACGAAAAAGCAAAGGCTAATTCGTTCTATCTTTTGTACGCTAAAAAGCTGGCTCAGCAATCTAAAGAAAAGCAGGCAGTTAAAATCTGCAAGAATATATATGAAAAAAGTGACCAGATCACAGTTCGGATTCAGGCATTGAGTGTTCTTGTTGATATCCAGGACAACCGGGCTCAGGGCATTTTGTTAGAAGCAATCGAAAGCGATAATGATCAGATGCAGGCAGCGATCCTGCAACTGGCGCAAAATCTTGGTGATGAAAACGATACCTTAAAGTGGGCCAAAAAGCTGGACGAAGTTTCAGACAATACAAAGATAAGAATAATCACAATGCTGGCAGACAGAGGCGACAAGTCGGCTTTGGGCGAACTGACAAAACTCATAAAACCAACCCAGTCTAATGGTAAAGTTGCAGCAGAAGCTGTTTCAGCAATCGCAAAACTTGGGCAGGCAGAATCAATAAACATCATATTGTCCGCTCTTGACAACGGCGAGGCTGAAAGAGTCAAAGCAGTCAGAGAGTCCTTGAAATTACTCAGCGGCAAAGGTGTAACCGATGCTGTCGCAAATAAACTCGCTGCTTCAAATCTACCAGCCGAGAGCAAAATAGTTCTTATCGAATTCCTCGCTGAAAGGCTTGCGAAAGAACATAAAGATATAGTTCTCGCGCAAACAAAAGACGCCGACGACAAAGTAAAGCTGGCAGCAACTAAAGCTCTTGCCGATTTGGCAAATGCAGGCGACATCGGACAGCTTGTTAAGCTTATGCTTGATGCTGAAAATTCTAAGTTAAGAAATGCTGCGCAAAAAACTATTGTCTCTGCTGCCAAGAGAGCCTCTGAGATAGGATCTATCCTGACAGCATTAGACAACGCAGGTGATAAATCAAAAGCTCTGCTTCTGGAAACGCTATCAAAACTCGGCGGCAAGGAAGCTATCAACAAGGTATTAGCACAGACAACAAGCTCTGTGGATAAAGTCAAAGATGCAGCATTGAGAGCTTTGGCAAATTGGCCTGACGAGTATGCTATCAGCCCGCTGCTTGATATTGCAGCCAAAACCGAAGATTCTAAATATCATGTAATTACACTTCGCGGATGTTTGAGGATTATCTCTACCGCTGCTGTACCGGCTGGTAAGAAAATAGAGCTCTATAAAAAAGCTATGAAAATAGCTAAGAGAGATGATGAGAAGAAAATGATCCTTGCAGGCCTGTCAAAAATCAAAAATAAAGACGCCCTTTTGATGGCTGGCGAGTATCTTGATGATGATGGGCTAAATAGTGAAGCAGCGCTAGCGGTTGCGAAAATCGCATGCGGTAATGGTAAAAAAGATAAGGGTATGCAGTGTCCGAAGGCTGCTGAGCTTTTGAAGAAGGCTAAGAATTTTATTACAGATGATAAGCTTAAGGAAAAAGTGCAGAAGCAAATTGATTCTATACCACAGGTGCCGGAAGATTTTGTTTCGTTGTTCAATGGTGTCGATCTTAGTGGATGGAAAGGACTGGTTGAAAATCCGGAAAAACGCGCAAAGATGACTGCTGAAGAGTTGACACAGGCGCAGGGAAAAGCTGATGCATTGATGAATCAGCACTGGGGTGTTGAAGACGGGATGATCGTTTTTAAGGGCGAAGGTTATGACAGCATATGTACTGTGAAAGATTATTCTGATTTTGAACTTCAATTAGAATGGAAAATTGAAAAAGGCGCCGACAGCGGCATATACCTGCGAGGCTGTCCACAGGTGCAGATATGGGATGCTGAGGCGAATCCTGTAGGTTCAGGCGGATTGTATAATAATAAGAAAAACCTGGACAAGCCTTTAAAAGTAGCTGATAAACCTGTCGGCCAATGGAACCATTTCAGGATTATCATGGTCGATAGCAAAGTCACTATATATCTTAACGGCGAACTTGTCGTTGATAATGTTGAGCTTGAGAACTACTGGGACAGAAATAAAGACATGTACCCTACCGGTCAGATAGAATTGCAGGCTCATGCAAGCAAGCTTTACTTCAGGAATGTTTATATAAAAGAACTGCCTTGGGGTGACGCTTTGTTCAACGGCAAGGACCTGACCGGCTGGGCCGGTGAAAAAAAAGCTTATGTCGTCAATGATGGCGTTTTGGCTTACAAACCTGAACTCGGCGGCGGAAGTTTGTTTACAGATAAAGACTACAGTGACTTTATCCTGCATTTTGAATTCAAACTAACGCCTGGAGCCAACAACGGGCTTGCGATAAGAACACCTTTCAAAAGCTGGGCAGCTTATGACGGGATGGAGTTGCAGATTATTGATAACACGGCAGAAAAATACAAAGACCTTCATGCTTATCAGTTTCATGGCAGCGTTTATGGCGTAGCACCGGCAAAGCGTGGATTCCTCAAACCCGTAGGACAGTGGAATTTTCAGGAAGTAATCGCAAAGGGCAGACAGATCACTGTAAATCTTAATGGCAATACCATCCTTGATGTTGATCTTGATAAAGTTAGCACCCCTGCGACAGTTGACGGGAAAGAGCATCCCGGGCTGAAACGCTCTACAGGTCGTATTGGCTTCTTAAGTCATAGCGACCCGCTGGAATTTCGTAATATAAGAATCAAAGAATTAAAGAATTAAAATAGAGGCTTAAAAAATGGATAACAAAAAATTAAACAGGCGTGACTTTATTAAAACCACCAGTATCGGTGTTGCTGCATTAGCGTTGCCTGCAGGGACAAAAGCTGCTGATGTAAGTTGCGATAAAAAAGAATTTTGCTATTTTGTGATGGCTGACCCACAGCTCTTTTGGGGTTCAAAAGAAAGCTGGGAAAAAGCTATCGGCTTTGCTAATAAACTAAAGCCTGATTTCGTTGTGGTATGCGGAGACTTAGTTAATAATGCCGGTGATGAAGACGAAGCAAAAGCTTACCTGGAAGCAACGGGCAAGCTGAATAAAAAGATACCGCTTTATAATGTCTGTGGCAATCATGATTACAAGATATCTGAGCCGGCGTCACTTGAGTGGTACCAGGTGAGATTTGGAAATCCATGGTACAGATTTGAGTATAAGAAAAATTTATTCATTGTATTTGAAAGCACAATGATTAAATACGGCTCGGAAGATTGGCATATCTACAAATGGCAGATGCAATGGCTCGAGCGCACTTTGCTGGAAGCACAGAATAAAAATTATGATAACATTACAGTTTATACGCATTACCCGTTGGCACTTAAAAAGGTCGATGAGCCAGATGAATATGCCAATCTGCCAAAAACAAGGCGAATGAAACTGCTTGAGATGTTCCACAAATATAACGTCAAAGCGGTATTCTCCGGGCACTTCCATCATAATACTTATGTTAAAGATGGTGAGCTTGAGTTAATTACAACCAACTCAAGTGGGATCGCACTAAGCCAAATGGGGGAGCCGGAACAGCCTATCGGCTTTAGAATAGTTAAGATGTCCCCTGCCGGTCTTGAGCATAAATATTACAGCTATGAAGATTTGCCTGAAAAGTTGTAAAAGCTGATACATCACAAAAAAGCCGTTGAAACTTTATATTTCCAGCGGCTTTTTTTATCAATCAACTTTTAATTACTAATATTTTTACTACTTACAAAACCAGATCGGACTTGTAGATGTTTGTGATAAGCCTTACTATGAAACGATCAATGCTTGCCGAGAGTAGGGTATCAGCTTTATAAATGCCGCATGGGAAATTAATAATTTCAGGTATATAGAGAACCAGTGAACCTAACACTAAATTGCCTATTTTAAGACTGTTTGTTTTGAAATAGTGATGTTTTTGTCGATTCAGACGTTAAAATGGGCAAAGATTTCAGTTTTGAAAGCTTAATATTTGAGAGTACAACCTTGTGAAAGTCTCAGTAACAATTAATTTACTTAAAAATTAGATTTTTGCTTAGACAATTAGACGATTAGGGTTACACTAGGATAAGATGCAATACGTTGTGATAGAGGTCTTGATAGTATTTGTTTTACAGGGAAGTTTGAGACGTTCGTTATGCATTTGTATAACACACAACTTGTTCATATAAACAGAAAGCAAATCGGTACAACACAACCGTCGGCGAGAGCAAATTCCCAAAAAATACTAAAATACCAAGAAATACAATTTAATTCTGTTGACAAGATAAGTGCGTAAAAAAATATTTAGCTGTAAATATTTATAACTTATTAAAGGAGACTGAAAATGAAGAATTGGAAATTGTTGCTTTTGGGAGCATGTCTGTTGGGTATTGTGATTGCTCTGGCAGGATGTTACAGTTGTGAAAGCTATCACAAAATGAAAGGTGATGGGCCTGTTGCTCCTGAGGGTGCTCACAAGGTTTTCTGGGATAAAGAATGTAAGTTGGTTAATGAACCAGTGAAAGAGAAACCCGCCAAAAAGAAACCGGTAGCTGCTACTACAAAATGCGGCAAAAATATTGTGTCAAATCAATATCCTTGCAATGCATGTGGGATATTAAATATTAATAAAGCAATGCCTGACAAAACATCGCTTGATAATAAATTTGATTACAAGATCGAGGTCGTCAATGTTTCGGATATGCCTGTAATAGATATTGAATTAACAGAACATTTTGGTGAAAATTTCAAATACACAAGTTCTTCTCCTGAAGCTGAAGTAGAAGGCGGCAAAGCAGTTTGGAAAATGGACGAGCTGGACGCAGGTGCAAAAACGGTTATAACTGTCACAGGCACGCCTATTGCGGCAGGTTGTATTATTAACTGCTCGACCATCATGTATAAGGTTCCAGTTTGTTCTGCAACTGAAGTTGTCGAACCTAAACTAATGCTGAGCATGATATGCCCATCAGAACTTACGCTTTGTGACCCATTAAATATTAAATATATTGTCAAGAACGATGGCAGCGGCGCAGTTGAGAATGTAAAAATCAATCAGAAACTCCCAGCAGGATTAAAGACTGCTGCAGGGAGCCAAAACGTGATGATCTCGGCTGGTGATCTGAATCCTGGTCAGGTAAAAGAATTTGCTATGGAGCTTAAAGCCTCTAAAGCAGACAGCTTTGCAACGACAGCAACGGCTGTTGCAAATGGCGGTCTGAAAGATGAAAGCGGTGAATGTGCTATTGTTATTACAGAACCTGTATTGGCACTAACGAAAAAAGGACCTAAACAGGTTTATCTAAATAGTATGGTAACCTACAAGGTCAATGTTAAAAACACAGGTGACGCTCCTGCAAATGAGCTTGTCGTGGAAGATCAGATCCCCAGCACTCTTAAATTTGTCAGAGCAGATAATGGCGGTAAAGTGGATGCAGGAAAAATCGTTTGGAAATTTGCTTCTCTTAAACCAAATGGTTCTAAACAACTCAGTGCGGTCTATGAGGCTGTTAGTGCTGGTAACATTACCAATCGTGCTACTGCAACTGCACATTGCGCTAAGGCAGTTTCGGCTTCTGCACAGAGCAGTATTAAAGGTATACCGGCAGTGCTGCTTGAAGTTATCGACGTTCAAGATCCTATTGCAATAGGAAACAACACTACTTATGTGATAACTGCTACAAACCAAGG
>CAYZEH010000033.1:7730-18437 GCA_964477135.1 uncultured Pirellulales bacterium
AAGAGACGGAATCTACTTTCTTATATGAGCAATAACAAATCTGAGAAGTAAATTTAAAATAGGCAAATCGATGGCGTCAGCAAATATTGGCGTCATCGATTTGTTAGTGAATTAATGTTGGAAAGGATATTATAATACGGATATTTTATCAAGGTCTTAATACTCTGGCATAGGTTACAGCCGATGACAAAGATGTACAAGGTGTTTTTGGCCAATCGGCCTCAGAAACCAAGGAGTTACTACAGACTATTTATCAATATCTTGCTGAGTACGGACTGAAGATAATCGCAGCGTTAGTGATTTTTATTGTTGGTAGATGGATCGCCAAGCTAGTATCTGGAATTATTCGAAAATTACTTGAACGTTCTTCAGTAGATGAAAAACTGGTTAATTTTCTCTCGCGTTTTGCGTATTTTGGTTTAATGATTTTCGTTGTAGTTGCCGCATTGGCTAAGCTCGGAGTGCAAACAGCCTCCATCATTGCAGTTGTAGGTGCGGCCGGTCTTGCAGTTGGATTGGCATTACAAGGTTCTTTGGCGAATTTTGCAGCTGGTATACTATTGCTGATTTTTAAGCCTTTCAAAGTTGGGGATTTTGTCGAAGTTGGTTCGTGCAAAGGTACTATTAAAGATATTCATATTTTTAATACTGTACTGAATTCTCCTGATAATGTCCGTGTGATCGTTCCCAATGCACAAATTACTGGAGGTAATATTCATAACTACACCGTTAACGGCACAAGACGTGTTGATATGGTGGTCGGCGTTTCTTATGAAGATAATCTTGCAAAGGCAAAAGATATAATTTCCAGAGTAGTTTCTGCTGACAATAGAGTGCTTTCTGACCCTGAAACAACAATTGCTGTTTCAGAGCTTGGTGACAGCAGCGTAAATTTTGTGGTTAGGCCTTGGGTAAAAGCTTCTGATTACTGGTCAGTTCGTTTTGATCTGACTCAGAAAATCAAAGAAACATTAGATGCTGAGGGTATAACCATTCCATTCCCGCAGCGGGATATACACATCAAAGAAGGCAAATCGGCTGTCTAATATATTATCTTAATAATAAATAAGCCCGAAGTTTTTTATTTATCTAATCTCTTTCGGGCTTTTAAATTATTCAGCCAGAAAATAATCAGTATCTATTGTTACATCTTTTATAAAATCCAGGGTGCACGCATAGCTCTGTTGATCATTCGATTTGCTTCATCATCGTTAGTAAATCGTTCTCTTGCCGGATCCCATTTCAGTTTCCTGCCCAAAAGCATCGCAATATTGCCCAGATGACAAACAGTCGCTGAGCGATGACCTGTTTCAGCGCTGCAGATCGGGTCTTTTCTGGTTTCGATACATTCGAGGAAATTTTCTCGATGGTCATAGCTTTCATAAAGATGTATTTCATCCGGACCAATTTTAGAAGTGAGAATTTCAGGGTCACTTGCACTGATAGATTCTCTTGAAACGCGAATCCAACCATCCGTTCCTTCAAACATGACATCAGAACCACCCATTTTTGTATTGATCTCAACGCCGTTAGCATATCTGTATGTAAGTTTATTAACTTTGGTGCAGGTAGTAAATAACCCGGATTTTGGAAATTCACCGCTGCCCTGGATCTCTACCGGCCCAGAATCATCATGACCTGAACCCCATTGAGCGATATCAAAATGATGCGCTCCCCAGTTTGTCATCTGTCCGCCCGAATAATCAAGAATAAACCTGAAATCATAATGACAGCGTTGTTTATGATATGGAGCATAGGGCGCCGGGCCAAGCCACATATCATAATTAAAAGTCTTCGGCACCTCCATTGGCTTCCATGCAGGTTGGCAAAAGCAATTGTTACCCGGTATTTGAATGTGCATTTTTTTCAACTGCCCTATCCTGTTATTGCGAACCAGCTCACAAGCATTACGAAAAAGGCCGCTCGATCTTTGATGCGAACCGGTCTGAAATACAGTTTTATATCTCTTTACAACATCTGCCAGTACACGGCCTTGACCAATAGTCAAAGTCAGAGGCTTTTCACAATAAATATCTTTGCCCGCTTTCGCAGCTGCTACCGAGATAGGGACATGCCAGTGATCAGGAGTACAAACAACAACAGCATCGATATCTTTGCGAGCCAGCACATCACGGTAATCCTCATAAGCATCGCAACCTTTATATTGAATAATATTTTTTTTGTTTGCGTAGAACTTTTCTACATTTCTCTTGGCCGGGGCCCTTCCGAGATCCCTTCCGGTATAATAGCCGCCGTATTGATTGCTTTCTTCTTCTACATCACAGACAGCAACAACCTGAACTTTTTCTTTAGGGAGGAAACCTTTGAGGTTCTGCATACCCATCCCTCCTACTCCAATAAATCCCAGATTGATTTTTTGACCTGGAGAATAAGCCCCCAGGACAGAAGCGGGGACAATAGAAGGAATCGTCAATGCGGAAGCTGCTAAGGTTGTCTTTTTCAAAAAATCACGTCTGCTAATCGAAAAACTCATTCTGTCAGTCATTGCAATTCCTAAATCATCAATTAATTATACCCTTCAGGGTAGTAAATGCCCGCAAATAAATCCATAACTTGTTATCTTTGAGTTATTTACCCGCGGATAAACGGAAAATTCAATTGGGATTAGTATAAAAACATAATCTACCAAAAGAATCGGCACTATTTAAACAAATATAATCTTAACCAAGGCGAAAAAATTAAAAACAAAACAACCGCTACTATTTCCTTGTGTTTATATTTCTTTTAACACCCCTGTTAGACTTGCTTGTCTTTTTGCCTACTTGAGACAAAACTTTAATTGCTTTATCCACATTAGCCACCTTTAAAACACCGGTGGTCTTACCGCCTTTAGCACCAGCAGTACAATAAGCGTAGGAAATATTTATGTGGCTCCTGGTAAGCTTCTCAGCAACTGTGGCAAGGGCGCCTGATTTATTATCAAGACTAACACAGAGAACATCTGTTTCGTTGTAAGGCATATTTAGTTTCGCCAGGACTTTTTTAGCCTTTTCAGGAGCGGAAAAGATCACCCTCATAACGCCATGCTCGATTGAATCCATCATGGTTATCGCAACAATATTGTTTTTGCTTTTTGCAAATTCGCCAAGAACCTGAGCCAACACACCAGGTTTATTAACCATAAATATTGAAAACTGTCGCGCGATCTGCATTTTCCTGTCCTTCCTCTAAAAAATTATCTTTTCTCCGTCGCTTCAATTGCAGCATTTCTATCAGGGAAAAAATCAAAAATCTTATCCAGATTTGTAATCCTGAATACTCTGTACAACTGTGGGTCAATGGCACTTATAACGATTTGCCCATCGAATTCTTTTAATCTTTTACGCATATCCAGAAGAACCCCCAACACCTGAGATGAAAAGAATTTTACCGCTTCAAAATCAAAAATCATCTTCGTTGGTTTTTGCTCTTCCACAAAATCCCTCAAAGTATCTGAAAGCTCAGATATCTGTTTTGAACTGCTTAGAGATGCAGCTTTAAAAACTACAACAGCACAGTTACCACTATATTCTATTTCAATAATTTCTTCTTCAGCCATATAAATTTAAAAAATAATAAAATAATCTCTTAGTAATGTATTATCTCAAATTTCCTCATTTAAGTCGAGCATTTTCTGACATTTCCAACATGCCACAGTATGTCCGGGCTGTTTTTCTTCCAAATTCGGCTTCTTTTCCATACAAATACCCTCTGCCAACGGACATCTGGGTGCAAATAAACAGCCTTTTGGCAATTGCCCCCTGTTGTCGGTAAGCTCGCCTTTTATTTCAGATTTTACAGCAAAACGGGCAGACGTATCAACCTTGGGAATAGCAGACATCAGCAAACGTGTATATGGATGCAGAGGATTTTTATACAACTGCTCCGAGGCCGCCTTTTCTACGATTTGCCCCATATACATCACCGCCACAATATCACATAGAAATTCCACAACTGCCAGATCATGAGCGATAAAAAGATAAGTCAAACCAAATTTATCTTGCAGATCCTTGAGCAAGTTCAAAATCTGAGACTGAATTGACACATCTAATGCGCTTACAGGTTCATCACAAATAACCAATTTGGGCTCAAGTGCCAACGCCCTTGCAAGACCAACTCGCTGCCTTTGCCCACCTGAAAATTCATGAGGATAGCGATTCATATAAATTTCTGATAAGCCGACTTTTCTAAGCAGGTCAATCACTTTTTCTGTTAATTGACTTGATGATAATTTTTTATTTACTTTCAGAGGGTCGGCAATGATGTCACCGACGGTCATCCTCGGATTAAGTGAGCCATAAGGGTCCTGAAATACGATCGACATATCTTTACGAATTTGTCTCAGTGACATTTTGTCAGCAGAAAAAACATCTGTGCCGTCAAAAACCACCTTACCCGATGTTGCCTGAATAAGTCGAATAATACTTCTTGCAGCAGTTGTCTTGCCGCAACCGCTTTCGCCGACTAATCCAAGAGTTTGACCTTTTTCGATTTTAAAACTAACACCGTCAACCGCTTTAACATAGCCTATTGTCCGTCTGAACAAACCTTTCTTTATAGGAAAGTAAGTCCTTAAGTCATCAACCTCAAGTATATATTTATCAGTGTCACTCATAAATGTACTCAGTAATATACTGATCCCAATTAAATTTTCGCTATCGCGGCTCTTCGTGTTCCGTTTATCCGCGGGTATCCCGATGTATATCGGGATACTACCCTGAAGGGTATATTATTTCTATTCTTCATATCCAGCCGCTTTGAAACAAGCAACAAAATGACCATCAGAAACCTCTTTCAGTTCAGGCTCTTTGCTCTGGCATCGTCTATCAGTAATACCCAAAGGGCAACGCGGATGAAATTTACAACCCTTCGGGAAATCCAACGGATTAGCAACACTGCCGGCAATAGTATTGAGCCTTTGGCCTTTGAACCCAAGACTCGGCAATGATTTTAAAAGCCCCTGAGTATATGGATGCAAAGGCTCAGCAAAAAGGGTTTTGGCGTCGGCGGTTTCAACAATTCCGGACGCATACATTACCGCAACATCGTCAGCTCTTTCAGCAACAACACCAAGATCATGCGTTATCAGAAAAATACTCATATTATTCTGCTTCTGAAGGCCGTCCATCAAATCGAGTATCTGCGCTTGTATAGTAACATCTAAAGCAGTCGTCGGCTCATCTGCTATCAGCAGATCAGGCTCACAGCTCACCGCCATCGCGATCATAACTCTCTGTCTCATCCCTCCGCTCATCTGGTGCGGATATTCATCAACCCTCTGGGCAGGATCAGCTATACCAACCTTATCTAAAACCTCAATCGCATCAGCTCTTGCTTGCGCCGATGTTTTTTTCTGGTGCAGTTTCAAAACTTCGATTATCTGATTGCCAACTGTAAATACCGGATTCAGGCTCGTCATAGGCTCCTGAAATATCATAGCGATCCGGTCACCACGAATCTGCCTCATCTGTTTGCCTGAAAGAGACCGCAAATCTTTGCCTCTGAAAATAATCTCACCCGAAACGATCTTACCAGGCGGGTAAGGCACAAGCTTCATAATAGACAAAGCAGTAACACTTTTGCCGCAGCCGCTCTCACCGACAAGAGCAAAAGTTTTGCCTTTTTTTATAGAAAAGCCAACCTGCTGAACCGCTTTGGCTTTGCCTTGTTCGGTGTAGAAATGCGTTGAAAGCCCTTTCACCGATAATAAAATTTCATTGTTTTCACCCATCTTATTACTGCATCCTCAACTTAGGATCGAGAGAATCTCTCAAAGCATCACCAAAAATATTCAAAGCCAGAGATATAAAAAAGATCGCGACTGTTGCCGCCGCCATCTGCCACCACACCCCTCTGGCAAGTTCGATCCTCGCGTCATTTATCATCGCACCCCAGCTCGGCTTATCAGCTTCACCCAGGCCTAAGAAACTCAATATCACTTCCGCATGTATGAAACTAACGAACCTCAATGAAAAATCAATTATGACAAGGTGAAAAACGTTGGGCAGCAGTTGCTTAAAAATAATCCTGGCGTTGCTGCTCCCGTAAGACCTCGCCGCCAGAACATATTCCCTGTCTTTATGCTTAATAATTTCTCCCCGGATCAATCTGCATATCCCAACCCAGCTTGTAAGCCCTATCGCTAAGTAAACCGTCACCATCCCAGTCAGTCTAAAACCAAACAACGTCCTGTCACGCAAAACTACCGCAAAAGCAAGTATCAGAAGAATATACGGAATCGAACTCAACGTCGAATAAATCCAGACGATTATTTCATCGACCACGCCGCGAAAATAACCAGCTATCGCCCCCAGTGGCACACCTATCAATATGCTTATCAAAGAAGCACATAACGCAACAGTGATAGATGTCTTTGCGCCGTAGATAGTTTTTCGTAAAACAGACTGGCCAAAAATATCCGTACCAAAAACATACTTCACATCTGGCGGCTGATAACTTGGTCCAACCTCTTCGGTCCACATCACAGCTCTGATTTGCCAATTAAAAAATTCAGCAACATAGACAAAAGCTGTCACCGCAAAATACGCAAGTATTATTACCAGACAAACCATGGCAAACTTCCTGTGTTTGAGCCTTCTCAGACCGTCCTTCCACAGGCTTGTGCCTTTAACTGCTACTATCTTTTTATCTTTTACAACATCAGTCAAGTGAAACCCTCGGATCAACTAAAGCATAACAGATGTCTGTTGTGAGATTGAATAAAACAAAAAGTATCGCGCTGATATATGTCATCGCGTTTATAATAAAGTAATCCCTCGAGCCGATAGCCTCTATCATAAGATAACCCAGCCCCGGAATGCCGAAAAACCTCTCCAACAGCAGCGAACCAAGAAATAAATACGGTATCGCCAGAACAACCCTTGTAATGATCGGGATCATTGCATTTTTAAGCACATGTTTAAAAAGCACTTTTCGCGTACTAAGACCCTTGGCAAAAGCTGTCCGCACATAGTCGCTTTTCATCTCATCGAGCATAACCGTTCTGTAAAATCTCAAATTACTGCCGATGCCCGTTACGATCCCTATCAATACCGGAAGTGCGGCATATTCATACAGACTAAGGCCCGGCGTATAATAAATAGGGAAAAAGCCCCACTTATACGCAAAGAAATACTGACCAAACAAAATAAAACTAAGATACGGAATACTCATCCCCGCCACACAGATAAACAGCGTCAAACTATCCCACGCTGAGCCTCTGACAAATGCAACCAGCAAAGCTAAACTTACCGATATGAACACAACCCCAAAGAACATAGGCACTGTTATCGAAAGCGAAGGGGCTATCCCCCTTTTTATTTTGTCTATAACAGGTTCACGATCCCTGGCTCTGCCGAAGTCAAACACCAAAGCATTTTTGAAATGGTTAACGAACTGACTGTCCAATGACAAAAACAAAGGCTTATCCAGACCATACTCATGACGAATCTCATCTATGGTTTCCTGAGTTGCATTTTTGCCCGCTATCTCAAGTGAGATGTCACCGCCTACCAAATTAAATAAAACAAAGGTAAGCAGCAGAACGCCTGCGACTATAGGCACCGTATAAAAAAGTCTTCTGATTATATAAGCTGTCATTTAACTTTCTTCAGAAATTGTTTATAGTTGGCTCTCTCGGCGCAATCAAGCCTGCGATACTTCGCCAGACCATACTGAAACACATGAGGCTTATAATTCTTATACCAGCTATGTTTTAAAACATAAGAAACCCGATGATTTATAAATACTGCCGGACAATCATCCATTACTACCATTTCCATCCGTCTGTAAAGCTCTCTTCTTTCGCCGCTATCCGGCATAACTTCAACTTGCTCGAAAAGCTTATCAAACTGCGGATTATAATAATTAAAACTTTTTGTACCAGCTTTCCAATAAGGGCTATAAAAGATCTCCAGAAAATCCCTCGCATCAGGAACTGTAGCTATCCACCCAGAAACAAACATCTGCAAACTTTTGCTGTTTTTCTTTTCCAGGTATGTAGGCCAATCCATATATAACATCTCAACTTCCAAGCCGACATCGTTAAAACACTTTTTCAAGAATTGTCCCATCTGACGATAAGACGTACCTGTCCCCGGCATCCCAAGTTTCAACAAAGGGATTTTACCTTTATTAATTATCTCAGCTTCTTCAATGAGCTGCTTTGCCTTTTCATTACTATATTCAGCATAGCCTTTCTTTTTGATCTCAGGATTATAACTTGCCATCAAAGGAGGCAAAAAGCCATCAGCTACAATATTTCTGTTATTAGAAAATAAATCTATAAAACGCTTTCGGTCAACCGCATAGCTTATCGCCCTTCTCAAAGGCTTATTATTACCGAGCAACTGGTCTTCCATATTAAAACCAACAAAATAAGTCGATGGGTCCGAGAACTTCTCAAGCCTGATATTAAGAGCTTCCATCTGATCTGTCAGCTCCATACTACTATCTATAGCCTCACCGAAATTATCCTTTGGTATCGCCTTAGAATCGATTTGACCATTCATGAATAACAGCCAGGCTGGCTGCTGCTCGGCAATAATACTCCAGGTAATACCATCAACAAAAGGCATAGGCTTTCCAGCATCGTCAAGATAGCCCGCTTCCTCATCACCGGGCTCACCTTCGCTCGGATATAGCTCCCCCCTGAATTTCGGATTTCGAACCAATTCAATATAGCTGCCCCGATGCCATGTTTTCAACTTGAAAGGCCCGGTCCCCACAGGATGAGCAATAATATCTTTGCCATACATATCATCAGCTTCTTTGGCGATAGCAGTTGTAGATGGATCAGTTAAAATATAAATAAACTGAGGCCATCTCCTTTTAAATTTGATTACCAGGGTATAGTCATCAACAGCTTTAAGCCCCTCCACCTGCCAGCTGTAATCAACTTCATCTCTGGTTTTACAGGTCTTGGTATATTCTCTGAACTCATCTAAACCTAAGATCTTATTATCAAACATGGACCAGTTCTGACTTATATTTTTAATGTTGGCGATTCGCTTGAGAGCATAAATAAAATCTTCCGCTACAAGTTCCCGCCCCCTGCCATCAGGAAAACACTTATCATCATGAAACAAAACCCCCTGTTTGATTTTGATAGTATAAGTTAAGCCATCGTCACTTATAATCGGCATGGATTCCGCCAATAAAGGAATTGCCTCGTAAGGCCTTTTCAAATAATGATACTGATATAGCGTTTCAAATATATTGCCCGCTACGACTCCCGAGCTCCAATCCCTCATATTCGCAGGATCAAGACCAGTTATCTTACCCGTTAACGCGGTGTGGATTACATTATCACTGCTGGTTTGCTCGCCGTCATCTTTGCCGCAACCAACAATTAAAAACAGACAACTACTCAATATTGTGATAAATAAGAAAACTTTTTTTAACATTCTGCTCCTTCATCATGCCAGTAATCCGTGCGCAGATTCTGCATAGCTTGTCACCGCTGCAAAAATCAGCAGTTTTCAACATCCATGTCGCTATGTTTTATAAGTTCTATTTGACCTTGAGTTCTAAAGGCTTAGCCCCACCTGGTACATAATCGAACTTCATCTTAACCGCCAACTCACCTTTTTGCCCGTCAGCGTCAAACAGCCTTGTATACTCTTTTTTCAGAGCATCTATTTTACTACCCTCAACTGCCTTTTTAATTACCGACTGCCTGAGCCCCAAAGCCTTAGTCATACAGGTTTGTTCAATTTCGATCATAACTGAAGCAAGATTACTTTTTTGCTTACCGGTTAAGATTGCCTGGCCCTTAATATACCTCTGCATAACATAAGAAAAAAGCTGACCAAATTTCTGGGCGTAGATTTTTTTCGTTGTATTCCTGACATATATATCAAAAAGCGAATTTAGCAAAGCCGCGTCAATAAGCTCATTATCAACTTTCCAACCGGCATACTTACCAATCCTTCTGTCTGCGATAGCCAGCAGCATTTCATTGCCGGCTGTAGATTTTATCTTAGATGCAAAATTCACAATCGCTGCCAGCGAGTCCATATCACCATCGGCAATCAAGTCATTGAGCAGCTTAGTGGCTTTAGCCGCAAATATTGGATTTGAAGATGAATTAAACTTGTTCACCATAAACTGATTAGTGACACACTTTACCGCCCAGTAACGAACAACAGCATTGCTGCTTTTCAAATACCCCATTGCATAATCCGTTAATTTCTCATCCTGCAAAGATTCGACAAGGATCAAAAGGTTAGCCGTTATGGTCACACTGTTTTTTTCAGGCACCAAAGACTGAGCTTTTTTAAATGCATCAGGAATACACTTATTCAGACTGTCAAAAAAAACTTCTTTATACTGATCACCCGATTGGGCCTGGTTTCGGGATATAATAGAATTGCGTACGTTGCTCAGCACTGTAAAATCTTCCGCCGCCAAAAGCTCATCTATCGATTCAGCAATAAACCCCTCTATAACCGCAAAATCACTGTTGTTCAATACTCCCTTTTCCCGAATCTTATCAATATCGCGAGTGTTAACTGCAAACAAAACAGAACCAAACACCAAAACCGTAAAGATACAACCTGATATATATTTTTTCGTCACAAGAAAGCCCCAAAGTAAGATTTTAACATACTGATCGCAATTGAATTTTACCGTTTATCCGCAGGTAAATAATCCAAAAATAACAAGTTACGGATTTATTCGCGGTCCCGATATATCGGGATACTACCC
>CAYZEH010000034.1:0-13665 GCA_964477135.1 uncultured Pirellulales bacterium
CAAATAAAGAACATAAGCTTTAAAGCAATAACTGTATCAGGATTTTCACAAACACCACCACATACTGGAGTAATATACAATTTTCACGTCCCATAAGTTCACAACTGCAAACATTAATCGTTGTTAAGTTATCGGACTCAATTGAACCTCAGATCAGACCAGACTATATGCAAACAGAAATGATGCTGAAATTTCAAAATAATTTACTGCTGTCAATAAGAAAATTGACAGGCCCGTCATTAACACTGCTCACGAGCATATGGGCGGCAAAAATGCCGTTTTCAACATTGATATCTTCATTTTTTATTATCTCACCAACCTTCTCATAAAGTTTCTTCGCCAGATCAGGCTCCGCAGAATCGTCAAATCCGGGTCTTCTGCCCTTCCTGCAATCACCATATAAAGTAAACTGGCTAACCAGCAAAACCGCTCCGCCAACATCTTTAACTGACAGATTCATCTTACCCCGAACGTCCGAAAAAACTCTCAAATGCGCGATTTTCTCAGCCATATACCGGGCATCTTTTTCATTGTCTTCTTTTCCAACACCAAGATAGACTAATAATCCCTTCCCTGTCTCGCCGACTATCTTACCTTCGACCTCAACTTTGGCGTTTAAAACTCTCTGAACAACTGCTCTCATAACTCGATCACCTGATAAAAAAATAAAATCACCCATAAAAAGTGCAACAAGTCTTATCAGTCTCCCAGACAGTTACACTATGCAGCTTTGCCCCGGCAAAGTTACCGACTATCCTGCCCCACGCAAAAGATGCGATATTTTCAATAGTAGGGTTCTTTTTCTTAAATTCTTCGACATCAGCATTTAAATTCTTATGGTCTATCAGCTCAATAATGTTTTCATTAACTATTTTTTCAAACTGCCCCACACAAAAATCACTATTATCTGTCGGCGTCTTTACCGTAATTTCAAGCACATAATTATGACCATGACCTGTCCGGTTCGCACACTTGCCGAAAACCTCAAAATTCTTCTCATCTGAAAATTCCTCGTTCCACAATTTGTGCATAGCCGCGAATTCAAATTTTTCACTAAAATAACTCATCTTTATATCCTCACAATCAATAGCTATCTTCCTGAAAGGATTCAACTTCAAAGTAAGATCGCTCAACATTGCTCTGCCGAACTTACCGACCAGAACATCTCTGCTTTTTACCAACAGCCGATTAATTTGTGCATAATCAATATGCCTGCCGGCACGATACTCCTGCCTTATTAGCTCTGAAAAAATACCAACAACATGCTCCCTCACTACCCTGTCAATTTCGACAACATTTACCACAAAACCGGTCTGCTCATTTACATCGCCCACAATAGCGACCGTAAGTTCAAAAAATAAAGCCAACCCATCCCCCGCAGGCTTAGATGCAAAGCTGTTAAAGCCGACAACATCATCATCCAGAAAAGGATTAATAGAGAATCGAACATCTCTGGCTAACTTTTGCACTGCCGCTCCTTAATTAAATGCTTTTATGCATTAAAGACAATACTTCATTTCGACTTCTGATATCTTTCTTGAATATCCCTCTCAAAGCAGATGTCACCATGACCGAACCAGGTTTTTGCACACCCCTTATTGTTACACAACTATGCGAAGCTTCCATAACAACCGCAACACCTTGAGGCTGAAGATTATCCATAATAAAATCAGCGACCTGACTTGTAAGCCTTTCCTGTATCTGCAAACGTTTTGCAAAACTATCAACGATCCTGGCTATCTTGCTAACCCCAAGAACCTTCTCACGAGGCAAATACGCAACATGCGCAGAACCGATAAAAGGCATCAAATGGTGCTCGCATGTACTATAAAACGGTATATCTTTCAACAAAACGATCTCTTCACATTTTTCAGAGAAAACACTTTTTATATGCTTTTGGGGATCTTCTCTCATACCGGAAAAAAGCTCTTTATACATCCTCGCAACTCTCACAGGAGTCTCTCGCAGCCCCTCCCTGTCGGTATCTTCACCTATCGCCAACAGTATTTCCTTTACCGCTTTTTCAATTCTGTCGATATCTATTTTTTCACTTATCATTTTTAAAGCCTTACTAAAATTAAACTCAAACTTCTGTTATTTCTTTTTTGCCAGCTCATCGATAAATGCAACAAAAAGCCTTACACCAAATCCCAACGAACCAGCCGACATTATTTTTTTCATAGGTTCAGAAGCATCCATCTTACCCGCAATATCCAGATGCGCCCACTTAGTCTCGCCCACAAATTCACCTAAAAAAGATCCCGCAGTACAGCTTCCGCCCCACTTGCCGCCGATATTTTTCAAATCTGCGATCTTGCTCTTTATCTCCTCTGCATATTCATCGCCGCAAGGCAAATGCCATAAAACCTCACCGCTTTTAACCGAAGCTGTCTGCAATTGTTTAATCAGCTTATCATCATTACCCATCAAACCAGCCTTATGCTTACCCAAAGCAACCATGCACGCACCGGTCAAAGTAGCAATATCAATTATGGGCTCACAACCGATTTCTTTAGCATAAGCGATCCCGTCGCAAAGCACCATCCTGCCCTCAGCATCAGTATTAAGTACCTCCACAGTTTTCCCGCTGTAAGTTGTAATAATATCACCAGGCCTGTAACTCTCACCCGAAAGCGAATTCTCTGCTGCACAGATAACACCATAAACATTAACCCCAAGCCCAAGCTCAGCGATCGCTTTCATAGCACCCAAAACCGCCGCCCCGCCTGTCATATCCATCTTCATCTCATCCATCGCCGCACCAGGCTTTAAGCTTATACCGCCGGAATCAAAAGTAATAGCCTTACCAATAATTCCAACCGTAGGAAGCTTCTCTGCAGCCTTGCTCTTCGGGCTATATTTCAAAATTATCATCCGGGGCTTATTCACCGAGCCTTTACCAACAGCAACGATCCCGCCCATCTTTTTAGCCTCTAACTGTTTCTCATCGAAAACCGTACAACTCAAACCATCTGTTTGCTTAGCCAGCTTCTTAGCCTCATCAGCAAATACCTGCGGATAAACATAGTTAGCTGGTCTGTTGCAAAGCGTTCTCGCAAGGCTCTGCGATTGTCCGATTACAACACCGCCGTCCACACCTTTGCGCATTTTCCTGAGCTTATTCGAATCGCTCTCAACCACCTCAAAAACAACCCTCTCCACCCTGCTGTTCTTTTTATCCTCTGCCATAAATTCATCATAACGATAGCTGCCCATATAAACCCCCTCAGCTGTCGCCTGGCCCACTTGCGTAATATCGAATTTCCCGCCAAAAGAATAATGCATCGCCATGCACACATTCTCCGCCTTAATCTCAACTGCCCTGAAGCTCGCCAGCGATGCCGCATTGCGAACAGTATCAAGCTTAGCTTTTTTCTTCTCACCCAGACCAACCAGCAAAACCCTCTTCGCTGGTATACCATCATTACCATAAAGCAATGCACTCGTAGCAACTGAACCTTTAAAATCCCCTAAATCAATAAGCTTTCCAATCCCGCCTGCCAAAGCATCATCAACCTGTTTTGCAAACTTATCAAGCTTCTCCTGCGCCCAAACTCCCACACAAAGCACATCACAAGCACATTTTAAGGGGTCAGCCTTTCTCGCCTTAACATTAACAGCAATCATACTCTTCATATTTTTCCCCTTGATAAGTTTCTACTTATTATTATTTTTACTCTTAGCCCTGAACCGAAGATAGCTTTCAATAAAGCCGTCCAATTCACCATCCATAACCGCCGACACATTACCAATCTGAAAATTAGTCCTGTGGTCTTTCACCATCTGGTAAGGCTGCATAACATAACTGCGTATCTGGCTGCCCCACGCGATCTCGCCCTTATTACCATAAAGCTTAGCAACCTCATCATTGCGTTTCTGCTCTTCCTGCATATAAAGCTTAGCCTTAAGCATCTTCATCGCCTGCGCCTTATTTTTATGCTGACTGCGGTCATTCTGACATTGCACAACAATACCACTCGGCTGATGAGTTATCCTGACCGCAGACGATGTCTTATTAACATGCTGACCACCGGCGCCGCTGGCACGATAAAAGTCTATCCGCAAATCATCATCATCGATCTCGATTTCAATATCCTCACCGAAATCCGGTATGCAATCGACAGCCGCAAAACTCGTATGCCTTCTCTTTTGCGAATCAAAAGGCGATATCCGAACCAACCTGTGAACACCAACCTCACAGCTCAATTTTCCAAAAGCGAAAGGCCCAGCCACTTCAAGCGTAATAGAACGAATCCCCGCCTCCTCACCAGCGGTTATATCAAGCTCTTTAAACTTATACCTGTTACGCTCGAAATACCTGCTATACATCCGCAAAAGCATACTCGCCCAGTCACAACTTTCGGTACCACCGGCGCCGGCATGAATACTGAAAAAGCAGTTATTCATATCATTAGGCCCGCAAAGCAAACCCTGCAATTCTATCTTCTCGCACTGCTTAGTAACACCCTCCAGATCATCCGCCAGCTGCCCAAGAATCTCAGCCTCAGATTCTTCCATCGCCATTTCAAAAAGATCCGCCATATCATTAACACTACTCTGGCATTTCTCGATAGGCCCAATGACAGCCTTTAAACCACTAAGGCGACCTGCGATTTTCTGCGCGACTTCCGGATTATCCCAGAAATCAGGCTCTGCCATTTGTTGCTGAATTTCCTCGAATTGAGACTTTTTCGTTGGCAAGTCAAAGCCAGTCCCGGATCTTTTCAACCCGAGCCAATAACCCACTAATAGACTGTTTAAGTTCTGCTGGTTCCATATTTATACCGATTCCTTAACGATTTCAAATCCAAACCAACACTTATACCAAAACCAGCAAACCATTGCAATAATTAGACTCCCACCATTCTAACAGACATATATTATTAAAACTCACAAGATGGGCGTTAGACAACCACGTTCAATGCATTATCCAAGCAACCCCTTTGCCTGATTAAGCAATGGCTTTAGTTTAGTTTCTACCACATTCCAGACCGTATCCGGGTCAAGACTATCATATCCATGAACAAGAACGTGCCTGAAACCAATAATGCTGCGGTGCTCTGTTATTTTCTCTGCCAATTCAGGATATTCGTTGTCAAGTCTCATCATCGCCTCACCAATTATCTGAAGCTCTCTTTCCAAAGCTGAACGGAAAGCTCTGTTTTCTTTATAATCACCAACTGTTTTACCTTCAGTAAATTCAAGCAGAAATTCACAGCTGCTTACAATATCAAAGAGATATTTACCAGACTCATGACGCGGCATAAATATTTCTCCTTGTCTGGTTCACTGCTTCAATAAAATATGGATTCTTCAAACCACCCGGCTCAACAAGGTCTATAGGCTTATTAAAAAGCCTTTCCAATTCATCCTGAAATGCAAAAAAATTATCAAAGCGATTTTGCTTTACTGATTTATCAAAAAGTACAAGAAAATCAATATCACTTTTTTCACTATCAAATTCTTCTGTTGCCGCTGAACCAAAAACATCCAGCCCAATCACATGATACTTTCTGCACAACTCAACCAACTTTTGTTTATGCTGATCTATTATCGTTGCCATAATTTTATCCAGTTTTGCGGGATAGACTTTAATCCATCCTCACTAATACTCTTTTTTATTGCGTCTTTTGCAGATTTGTGCTGAGCGTTTCTGCATTTTCTTGGTAACCTTATCATCAGCGAACAAGCCGTCATTTTTAACATAGGCTTTTATGAAAACCTTTTTCAGCTCTTGTGTAAAATATTTATCAAGCATACTGTAATCAAGCGAACCAAGATTGCGAATCTTCTTATCAGAATCCTTAACAGCGTAGCTCATCCTGTGCAGGTCAATAACCGCCCATTTAATATCATCCGGATCGATCGGATTAAGCATATAAAGATGCCATACATAAAGGTCAGGCACAGAAACCCCAGCCCTGTGCAATCTGCGAATAAAATCCGCCATCGATACCATAACAGCTTCCTTCTGTCGGGTATCGGTCTTCTCGTAATTTTCCGCTAACCAGTCAGTAAGACAAACCCCGTCGATCTCTTCAGTAATAAAAAAAGATTCCGATTCAATGCCACAATTGACCCTCTGACCGAAACACACTGGCCGATAGGTTTCAATATTGTTTTCAAGCAGCAAGTTAGCATTATTAAATTCCAGCTGAGCCTGCGAACAGGCCTTACCGAAACTCAAAAACGAAAAGATCATATCCTTGATATGAGGCCTGTAAAAACGCTTCATGAAAAACGTCTTTTTATCACCGCCGGCAGTCAGCTCAAACCTCGTCACATCACGTCGGCTGTTCTTATTTACAACCGTACCCTTATCATATTTGAAAAAATCATCAAAAGCCTTAAGCCCCGATTTTTCAAAATAAGAATCCCATGATTCACTAAAAATAACACTTTCCACTTATAAATCCTTTTAATCAACATAAATGGCATTACAATAATCGCAATTGTACTTCTTCAAAGCCAAAAATCAACCAAATATGCAATATTTATAAGTTACACCCAAATTTAAAGCAAAATTGCTATCCGGACCTATAAAAACATCAAAACAAATCAATACTGCGCTTTAACAACGACCTTGCCATCCGTCGGCTTCAGCCTGATACATTCCTTCTCCGCATCGAAGTCTTTATACTCCTTGCCGTTAACTGTAACAGATTTCATCTTCTTTTCCTGCGGATGCCTGAGACGCAGAAAAATAGAATCAGGCTTTGACCTCTTTGGCAAAATAACCTCAGCTTCAATATAACCATCATCAACATGCGAACTAATCACATAACTAACCTCTCCAAAACTCGTAGGCATATCCTTCGCGACAACTCTCTTCCCATCGCCCATCCAGTAATTAGTAACAAAAGGCGCAAGCCACAACTGACCATCCCTTTCGTCAACAAGCATCTTCCTGGTATAATAAAGAAACCACCCCGTCTCATGCGCTTTGTTCCAACCACCCGTCCCAGGCACATGTTCCCAAAAAGTAAGCGTCTCCAAATTCACTACCGGCGAAATATAATTAAAGTAGCTCCGGACAAAAGGCTTAACATCATCATTAAGCGCATAAACATCCAGAATTCTCGGATAGTAAGGCTGACTCCTGTAATACCCGCCCCGATTAAACCAATCTGCCTTAACATCCTCAGCACTATAAAAAGGACTTTTCTCCATGTAAAAAATATTCTCAAGCCTGTCCGCTTTAAAATACCCATCCTTGTCATCAGCCGCCAGCACACCAGCAACCACCAGATGCTGCGCCCCCATACTGCAATCCTTCATCCCAAAATTCGCAATATCCTGCATATTCCCAAACTGAGTCAAAACTGTCGGACAGTAAGGAACATAAATATTCCCGCCAATACCAACCGCTGGCGACTTCGCCTTAGTCATCTCATAACTGCGAATAATATTCTTCTTAAACTCTTTGGTCTTCTTAATATAACAGTCCGCCTTGGGATAATTAACCATCTTCAAAGCCTTACCAGCCTGGTTAAGCCCGGCATAAAATTCCGCCTGCACCCTGCTTCGATGCATAAGCCTGCCCCAGTCGGCAGCAGTCCCCGGAGGCATCAAACCATACTCCATAACCTTCTCACCATCAGGCTTAACCATCTTCGTAGCTTCCTGCTGGTCGAATATCCACTCACACATCTTAGCGACCTTATCCTGATTTGCCCGGAACCAATCTCTATTCTTATACCGCAAAAAATGATCCGACAAAACCCGCTGATGCCATCCCATTCCCATAACAGTATACCCATTCGTCAGCTTACCTTTATGGTCATACCTGCGAATAAAAAAGTCCAGTGCCTTAGTAGCAAACTCCTCATGGCCCATCAGTGACATCGCCTCAATAACAGACTGCGATTCACTTTCAATAACTCCAAAATGCGCCCCGCTGCACCAGGGGGAAATGTTTTTACCTTCAAACTCATTTCTGGCAACAATACTGCAATTTATTCTGCTGGCCTTAATAAGATCATCAAGCCTTTTCTCCGGCACCTCAATTGCAGCTCCGCCCGCCAAAAAACTATCCCAATAATCCTTCATCTTAGAAAGCATCTTACCAGGGCCATCGCATCTAATCGCCTCGCTATTATCCCAACCCGGAATATACAGCACAACCTCACCACACTGGCCCACCTTCAAAGTCCCCTCAATAACTATCTCACCATCACTTTTCGAACATCTAAGCGTAGCCGCGCCGCTGCAATCCACTAAAGCTAATTTCAGATCACCCTTACTTAAAACAATTCTTCTCTCACCAGTCATCGCAGGCTTAGTATGGGCCCTGATATCATCCTCAAACGCAAGCTTCAAAAAAGCCTGCTTTTGTGAATTGCTATTATTTTCTAATACAAACCTCGAAACAAAAACAGATTTACAGTTACTAAAGTCAGGCTTGTTAGTCATATCGATTTTATCAATCTCAGCAACAAAACTTTTCTGCTTATATGTCACCCCGTCACATTTAACAGTATGCAAAGGAGCGGGGTAATATAAACCCTCCAAACTCCTGCTCTGGTTCGGATACTTAGAAGCACTAAACCAAGGCCACTGCCTCTTATAACCACCACCAGGCTCAAGCGAACCAAACCAAGGCGTCACATCAAGAATATCCTTACGATAATCATCGAAATGTCCCCTCTGACTCTTAAGCGGACTCGCAGGCGCATCAAGATTCCTGAAATACCTTATCGAACCATCCTCGCGAATAACAAATTTATTATTATTACACGCCAGCGAAAGCATCGCAGGCCCGCCGTTAGTGATCTTACTATGTGTCTTACCAATAACGTTCTCAAAATACTGGTCTTCCCTTTCCCGAACCTGTTCCAATATCGTTTTCCTGCCCGCAATAAAAGCCTTAAATTCACCAGGCGAAGGCCCATCCGCTGTCCTTATATAAAGCCCGCACCCCTTCACATAAACACACTTACCCTTCAGAACATCCTCAACCGCCACCGCAAACTTACCATACTCCGGTAAATCAAAACAAAGCACAGCCCTCTCTATCTTACACTTACCAGTTTCAGCATAGTTAACCGTCAAATCATTTTCTTTAGAAAGATCAACTTCAACCTCATCAGCCTTGCCGCCGACAAACTTACCATTATTGATTCCGACTTTAGTCCTGCCCTTAAAACTATCGCAGGATATTTTCAACTCAACGTCTTTAAAATCAAACTTCGTAAACGCCTGCAACTTCGTGAATATAAAAGGCACATGGTTATTGCTAAAACACCACCTCACCTTATAGGTCCCCTTAGTCATCGCAACACATTTAGGATTACCAACTACATAACGAAAACCATCTTTTTCTTTTTTCAATTCGCCGGGCAATTTCGACCAATACCCCTGAATAGCACTTTCACCGATCCAGTAAGTAACCGTTACATCCTTAGTCTCCGGCATATTCTCCGGATACTTAAATTCAATATAAAGCTCCTTAATGAACCGCTTATTATACCACTGATGCCCGATATAGCCTTTGCCTATAGTTGGATATGGACTAAGCAGATATGTCCCGTCATCCAGCACCGTTGCAAACTTGTCAAAGTAAAGATCACCCATCTCAAGCGTTTCAACCCTTCGCGGATAAGCTGACGCAGGCGCTTTATCATCCCATGTTACAATATAACTCTGGTCAGCTATATCAAATAACTTCTCCTGCCCGCCAGCAACAGAAAAAAAACATGCCAGCGCTGCAAAAATAAGTACCATTTTCATCTTCATATCTACATAACCTTTGTATTAATATTGAACCCGAACATTTACTTGGCCATCAAAATCTTTCAATCGCACGATCTCTTTCTCCGCATCAAAGTCCTTATATTCTTTGCCGTTAACCGTAACAGATTTCATCTTCTTTTCCTGCGGATGTCGTAACCGAATAACAACAGCATCAGCCTTACATCGGCTCGGCATCGCAATAGTAGCCTCAATAAATCCATCCTTCACATGAGAAGCAATCTTATAACTAACATGCCCAAAATTACTTGGCGCATTTTTAACCTCAACCACCTCACCATCATCCATCCAGCCTGTTGTAATAAAAGGCGCCAACCAAAGTTCACCACCTCTTTCAGTAATAAACATCGCTCTGGTTTGCTGCAGGAACCAACCAGTCTCATGCGTCTTGTTCCATCCACCTTGATTATGGAAGTGCTCCCACAAACTCAGATTCTCAACATCCAGCAATGATCCAATAGGATTAAAATATGAACGAATGAAAGGCTTAACATCATCGAGCATCGCATAAACCGCAGCACTCTTGCCATAGTAAGGCTGCATCTTCCCAAACCCGCCAAGGTTAAACCAGTCCGCTTTAAGTTCCTCTTCATCAGTATAGTCACCATGTCCGGCATGCAAAAACAAAACTTCTTCAGGCTGAGATAGCATAGCATCAACCTCCGCGCTTGGCACAGCATCGATCAATCCCCTGAATATCAAACCAATAGCAACACCCTTATCCTTCGCCCACGCTCTCTTGCCGTCCTCACCTTTAAAGATCTGCCCCACCATTCCAAAACATCCGATGACAGAAGGATCATACATCTGCCAACCCGCATTGCCGATTCTTTGCAAAGGCGACTTCGCCTGCGACCACCTATACGCTCTAAAGAAATTCTCCTTAAACTCGTCAGCCTTCTCAGATATCTCTTTGGCTTTAGGATTGCCCAGCTTCTCCAGTGCAATCGCAGAAGCCTTCAATCCTTGATAAAATTTAGAATTCAATCCCGAATCAAAACGATACCTCGCCCAGTCCGCAGTAACTCCAGGCGGAAACAGACCATAATAATAAACATCATTACCAAAAACATCTTTCTGCTTAGTCTTTTCGATTTGACTAACGATCCACTCGCAAGCTTTCACCATCGTAGGCGTGACATTCTCCATCCACTTCTTATCACCAGTAAGAGCAAAATGTCTCGCAACAGCATTCAAGTGCTGTCCGGTCCCTGTCAAAGTGTAGCCCGTCGTCAGTAAACCCTTATCATTATATTTAACAAGGAAAAACTCAAGCGACCTTCTCGCAAAATCACTCATCCCCATCTCATCCAAACCAACAATGATCGCCTGCGATTCACTCTCCAAAGGCCCATATCTATCCGAACTTATCCACGGACTAACCCGCTCGCCGGAACCTTCATTTCTCGCTGCAAGCAAACAATGCACAACAGACGCCCGAATAACATTCAAAAGCATTGGCTCCGGAATATCTACCTGCATACCCTCAGCAATGATCCTGTTCCAGTAGCTCTGCGTCCTCTGTAATAATTTATCAGCCCCAGACAGACAACCATACTCCCCAGGCGAAACATCCCATGCAGGCATATACAAAACAACCTTCTCAGAAACATGCCCCGCCAATTCACCAGATAAAACAAGCTTACCGCCATCAACTTTAACATCCAGCATCACAGCGCCGGCAGTATCGGCAAACGCCTTTAGCTTACCGTCAAATACCGCTGTCACCCCGCCGTCAACTTTCGCCATATCAGCTTTGAGTTTCTTAAAAACATCACCATCAAAATCAAGACTAACCGATGCCGACTTATGCTGCTGGCTCTCGTTGGTAATCTCAAACTGACACACAAACACAGGCTTGTCACTATACCACCAAGGCCGATCCTTCATAGGCTCATCTCTAAAATCAGCAACAAACGAAGTCTGCTTATACCTGACACCGTTCTGCACATATTCATTAACCAGCACAGGCTGCCACTGCCCGAGCAAATACCGCTTAGGATTTTTCATCTCAAGCGTCCCAAACTTAGGCACAACCCGAAATGTTCCAGGCTTATCTGCGTTTAAATGACCATGTCTATAGATCTGAGCATCTTCTTTAACGATAAATTTCTTATTATCACATGCCAGCGAAAGCATCGTTGGCGAATTATCCTGCACACTATGATGCACCTTCTCAATCGCCTGCGAAAAAGACTGGTCCGGCATACTCCGAACCTGCTCAAGTATCGTAGGCTTACCCAAAAATTTCTTCTTATAATCCGCTATCGGCAATCTGTAATTGGCCTTAGTGACATATACCCCAGCCCCCTCATAATATACCGCACCCTCTTTAAGCACATCATCAACATAAATACCAAAAGCCTTATCATCAATCTCCACACGCAATACTGTTTTATCAGAAATCGCAAGCCCCCTGGCCTTATACTTCAGCCTCAACTCTAAAGGCCGATAAAAATCCCATTCTTCGGGCTCATCAATTATCTCACCATTATAAACACTTATCTTCGCAGTCTTAATACCACGTGGATTTTCAAGCTGAAGATTAACAAGCGTCTGCCCCTGCTTTGAAAATGAATAAGCCCTGATATCCTTTATCAGCACAGCTTTATCTGACCCGGGAAAAATAAATCGCAGTTTCTGAATACCAACTCCAGCCCAGAAATCAACCCTGGCTTTGACCATATCCTGAGGATTAACAAGAAAGTTCATCTTATTACCATCGACAGTAACTTTGGCCCGAATAGGCTCATAATTACCCTGCCAGAGAGAATAAATCCCCTTCCACAAAGTCTTATCATACCAGAATTCAATCTCAACATCATTTGCCGCTGGGATAGCTGAACCATCAGCAAACTCAAGCTCAATATGCCTTATCTTGCGTTTTTCCATCCATGTAAGACCAATAACACTGTTGCCGTCAGCATAAGCCTTGAGGTTATAAACACCATTGGCGTCTTTAACAAGCTGGGTATCCATATCCAAATCTTCAGCTGGGAATTCTTCAACTCTGCCGGCCTTTGTGCCTTTTTTCCTCGCCGGGTCATTTGTCACTATCTCCGCAGCAGCCGTTATATCAAGCCAGTTCTTTTTGATCTGACCTCTACTGTCATCACTTATCAGCTTAGCCTCTCCCCACGTCAAAGTGTCATCACCCCTGTTGTCATCTGCCTCATCAGCAGAAAGAACCATTATCTGTCCACCCGTGACATCAACATCAACTTTCACAGGCTTACTCAATGAACCGATCTTACCGCTGTTAAATTTCTCCTGACCATCGACAATGACTCTTGCAATAACCTGTCCGTCATAATGCCCGGGCCAACCACCTCCGACATCCGCCTGAAACCTCTTATACTCTCCCTGCAAATCTATCGTGATATCACCAAACGCATGATGTCCCAATCCTTTTTTATAACCCTTCCTGCCAATAGTCAGATCACCACGTTTCTTGCCCCACTCACCAATACAACTGTCAATACCAAGATATCCCCACCCCTGATAATAATCCATATCAAGATCAACAAGCAGATCGCTAAGATACTCAGCCTTCTCCGCCCCAAACAAAAACGTAGGCCAAACCATCAGAATAACGATCAAAGCCGACAACTTAATTTTACCAGACACTAAAAACTCAAAAGACTTACCCATTTTATTAACCCTTATAAATTATATTAAAATCTGTCAGTAATCGTGTTTCTAATTGTGAACACTTCGTCAGCCCATAAGATAACAAAGCCGATATGTTCTGTCAATTTTTACCCGGACATCAAAGCCCAACATCCTGCTCGGTAAGCCAATGTTTAATTATTGACATTATATAGTCGATTTGCAACTCGGTTAATTCACCCCCCTTCTTTATCCCGTGCCATTTCTCCAGACACCCCCGACAACAGGTCCCCGTAGCATGTTGAG
>CAYZEH010000034.1:13765-17987 GCA_964477135.1 uncultured Pirellulales bacterium
ATCCCGTGCCATTTCTCCAGACACCCCCGACAACAGGTCCCCGTAGCATGTTGAGCAACAAAAACCGGATGATTCCTCATAGGCGTCTGCTTACCATCATTAATAGGCCAAGCCGCCCCAAGCCGTTGTGTTATAAATTCCCGCCCATGTCCAAGAACAACCTCAAGCCCCTTATTTTTATAATATTCAGCATCCTTACCCTTAAGCCGAAACCGACTACGAAACTTACTCCGCCCAAGTGCCAAAAATATCCCATCAACATCACGCATCAAAGCATTATACAAAACCATCTGATGTAAACAACCCCCAGCTATCAACCAGCCTACCCTGATTCAACCACACCCCCATCAACAACCATAGGCCTATTACGAAGCGCAATACGAACACAAATCTTATAAACCCAAAATGCTATAATTATTGGCCCAAATAAAACAACAATATCCCACAAAATACCCCAGTCACGCGCACCCTCTGAAATTCCCTTCTCCAAAACCAAAATAACATCACTGCAAACAACCCATATTAAAATTGCCACCAGGAAAAAAAATCTTTGATCTGTTTTTTCACGACGCCCCCAATCGATCACTTCCTTCTGGTCAAGCCATCGCATCAACAATTTATTAAACAATAAATAAAAACCGCCAGCAACTAACACAGAAAATAAATTTATTAGCCCTAACCACATCGTGCGATTAGCCAAAGTCTCGCATTTAAAAATAGAAGCAATTATTCCCGCAATTACAAAAAACATAAAAAATGCTGCAACAAAGGATATCCGCTTTACAGTTCTTACAGAAATATCCAACCAAACCTTATGTGCAACAAATAAACAATACCCCCCAAACAAAACAAATGGAATCAAAACACAAACGAGGAAAAAGATATGTGAGAAAAAACCTTCCTCATCAAACAAACCCAAAAAACAATAGATCACCTCCCCAATAAAAAACAATCCCAATCCCCCCAACAACCCAGCAACAATCTTCCTTACTACTTCATTGCGTTTCATTAGATTCCCTCATTAATGTCATTCGCTATTTAGCCCCCAGAATAACAAACCTCCCCAACAAAGCAAGCCTATCTTTATCTTTTAATATCAGTTACCCATCACCAAAATTTAATCATTTTTCACTGTCCTTCTCCCCACCAACCCGAACCCACTTAGGATCAGATTCGTCCTCCCCATAACTCGAACCAAGCCTCATACGATTCTTATAAGGACTAATATCATTCGCTCGCCCCCCTTGCCCCTCCTCAAAACCCCAGCATCCAACAAGACCAGCCTCATCACCAGTCAAAGCCTTCCCTTTAAATTCCTCAATTTCTTCAATGCTCAACGCCCTGTTCCACACACGAACCGAACCTATCTGACCCTTAAAATCACTTAACCAGGTCTCCTGAGCTTCTCCACCAATAACAAGATTACTCTTCAAAGCCTCTTCATAATAATCTTCCCCTAATACAAAACCACCACCTCTGTAGAACCTCCCTTTTTCACCATTAAAAACCACCGCCAAATGTTGCCAACCCGAAGGTTTTCGCATTATACAATCATGTCCTAAATACCCTCTCTTAGCTCCCGTACTCACTCGAAAAGTAATTTCTGACTCGCCCCTCGGAGCTAGGCAAAAATTAAACCCATAAGGCTCATATTTTCTATTTCCCTTCTCATCCGGCTCATTTAAAACATGCCCTCCCTTAGACAGCAAAGCATACTCCTGATTAGGAACCACAGCATTAGAAAAATCAGGCTTAACCCACATCTGAACCGTAAAATAACGCCCAAGCTCCAAACTCTTACTAGCCTGCACCTCCAAAAAATCATCAACCCCATCAAACTCAAGACAATAATCACCAACAGGAGCACCAGAGTTCTCTCCTGACACAACTACCTGCTCCTTAACCTGCTGAGCTTCTTTATTTTCACCCTGACCAGCAGTGGTTTGGGCAATTGGCAGCTGGTAATATTCAAGCTGACACTGATAGCCATCTGCCTGCTCTGTTCTAATGCGATATCTACATCCTTCAACAGTTTCTATATCAAATTCGATGGGAAGCTCATCAAAATCAAATGTGGTTAGCGAAAAACCTTCTTCACTACTGGATTCACGATTTAATATTTTGCCTCGAAAAATCACTATGCGTCCCTTGGTTTTATCCCCATCATAAAGAACCACAGATTTACCCCCTTTGTCGAGTAAAGCGAATAATTCATTATCATTTTTTATACCGGTTATTGTAATAAGATGACTACTACCTAATACAAGTACTTTCTGGACTTTGTCAAAGTTAGGCAAGAATACCTTTTTACCACTCTCGATCATGCCCTGACTGTCATCTGCGGCCTCCACCTTCAAAGTTGGCTCTTCAACATCGACAACAACATCACTTTTAACCCCAGCCTTAAGAGAAATATTTTTAACCGTGATCCATTCGAAAGGCCTGATCTCCATATCAAAGGATTTTATCTCATCTTCAGGCAGATCAAAGCTGAAAGTATAACTAACAAACTTACCACCTCTGCCGCCTGAACGCTTTGTGTATGGATGTCGCACACCTGTTTTATCAACCGCCAATAACCGCATGTCAACTTCTGCATCACCATATGAAACAACAATATTTGTTTTCCCATTTTCCTGATATGGCTTATGAAATTCAATAGATGCTTTCGACTTACTGCCAAATGTGCTTCCGCCTATGCCATTGAGTAATCCTGCTTCATATTTCCATTGCCCAGCCGCAAAACCAAAACTAATATCCTTATTACTTAATTCGTGTTCAGCTTCAAAACAAATCGTAAGCCAATCTGAACCTATAGGCAACATGGAACTACGCAAAGCCCCTGGAAATTCCCATCTAAATCCAACATCTTTTGTCATCGCTCCATGATATTTCAAAATCATATCCATACCACGATTGCCGTCATGAACAGGGTAGCTATGATTTTTATATTGCAAAAGCTCACGCTCAATAATTTTCCCATCCAACTGCCACCATTGCTTACCATTCGGATGCTCACGAATCCCAACAAACTCAACCGTAACACCATTAGCCAAAGCAACTTTAAAACTGTTAGGCTCTGATTCAATAATTGTTTCACCATCATTTGCATGAACCCTATCCTCAGATTTAGCAATTTTAGCAGCACCTTCAACCTCAACAACAACATCACTTTTAACCCCAGCCCGCAAAGAAACATTTTTAAACGCCACCCACTCATAAGACCGAGTCTGAAATTGAAATTCTTTAACTTGCTTAAGTTTCAACTTAGGAAAAAAACCAGTTGACTGTCGTATTCCATCACCACTAATGCTTGATGATTCTTTTGACCAAAAACCAACAACTTCAGGAGCACTAACATGAACCTTACCAGCCGAATTAACAACAATTAGCCGGCTATCTAAGTCAATTAAGCTATCCGAGACAGTAATCCTCAACCCACCATCTGACTCCTGAGCATCTGAAAAAACAATATTGCCCCCGGTATAGTGTTGTAGATATCTCTTTTCTTGGCCATCATACACAGCCTCTGTTTCCCAGTCTCCTGCTGTAACACCAATCTTAACTGGTGTTGCTATAACATTTTTATCAATCAGAACTACACAGGCAACCTTATCACCAACACGTTTACCACTATCATTAAATGTCAACCCGGAAGATATTGACTTCCGTGCTGCATCAGTAGCATTATCCCATACTACACGAATATCATCGCCTCCTTTAATCCGAACCACAAATTCATATCCCTTAAACATTTCCTCCTCTTGGAGCTCTTCTCCATGCCATTTATAAATAGCTTTTTCCAGCAAACTCCCATCTGCCCGCCACCACTGCTTACCCTCACTCGGATGCTCACAAACCCCAACCAGCTCAACCGTAACACCATTAGGCAAAGCAGCAGTGAAACCTGATTCGCCGGTAGGTCTGAAACTTTCTTTTTTAAGAACCATATTGTGGGCAACGAGCATCTCACCAAGTTTTTTGGCGCCGAAAAGAAGCCCGCTGGTACCAACTTGGCCTTTAAGTGTGTTTGCATCCGTAATATCCAGCCCCATCGTAAACTTTTTACGAGAAATATCTTCACTTTTGATAATCGGGCCTGATAATTGGCCTGTAATTATATATCTCTGTGTATGCTTTAACCGTTTGAGATAGATGTCGCTTTTTAAGCTAAAGTGAGCACCTTTTATTTCTGAATCACCGATTCGGCCAGTTACAGAAC
>CAYZEH010000035.1:0-2699 GCA_964477135.1 uncultured Pirellulales bacterium
ATTACTCTAAAATAGTATTGTCAATTTTATCTTAACCAGAATGTGAAGTACAGGTACATTCCAAGGACCAAGCCAAGGACCGTGACAGTCAGTAATATGTCCCATCTGTTCCAGCTGGCTCGGTTATTGCGTTTATCTTCTTCTGTCGCGGTGGCAAAAGTCAGACCTGCAATTTTTTCCATATTTGGAGGCACTGTCACCAGAGAGACAAATACAATGATCAGTATGCTGATAGCGAAAAGTACACCTGAGCAATAAAGGAAGTTGAAGTCCCCTATCGCTGCCAGATAAGCAGGCGTTTCGATCTTGCCTGCGCCAAAGAAAGCCTGTACGGTGAGTTTTGCCATACCGAGAATAAAGCCTGTGCAAAGTCCCCATACTGCGCCGTGGGAATTGATGCGTTTCCAGAAAAGTCCCAACAAAAAGACTGCTGTGATAGGCGGAGCAAGATATCCCTGTACGCTTTGCAGATATTTGTATAAGCCGCCCTGTGAGACCATAGGCATAACAGGTATCCACATAATACCAAAGATGACTATAACGCCGGTTGCGATTCGCCCGACTGTTACTAAATGTTTTTCAGATTTACCCGGCCTTAGCTTTTCGTAGATATCAATTGTGAACAAAGATGCGCAGGAGTTAAACAGCGATGAAAGCGAACTCATCAAAGCTGCGAGCAAACCGCCAACTACTAAACCACGTATGCCTGCCGGCAATAGGTTCATTACCATAAGTGGGAAAATCTTATCGCCGTCAAGACTTACCTGGCCATTAAATTCTTTAGTAGGTATAGTGATAAGGCCTTTATGGTGAAGAGCATAGCCTATCATGCCTGGAAGCAGAAAGATCAAGACAGGCCAGACTTTTAAGAAACCGCCCCACAAAGCACCTCTGCGTGCGTTTTTGAGATTTTTGGCAGCTAAGGTTCTTTGAACTATATATTGATCTGTACACCAATACCAGATGCCGATTATAGGTGAAGCTATCATTACGCCGAGCCAGGGGAAATCCGGGTCAGACATTGAACGCCAAAGTGAAAAACGGGCAGAATTTTCTCTGCATACAGCTTGCAGCTCTCCCCAGCCACCAAGCTTGCTCAATCCGAAATACGTGATGAATACCGAACCGATGATCAGAATTATTGCCTGTGCGGTATCGGTATAAACAACAGCCCGCAGACCTCCGAAGACCGTGTAAATGCCTGTCAGTATAACCGTCGAGAAAGCACCGATCCAGAAAGCATTTTCCGGCGAGCCAAAAGTATCAGGCAGCAAAGTCTGGAATACCAAAGCACCGGCATAGACTGTCACCGAGACCTTTGTGAAAACATATGCAACCAATGAAACAACTGAAAGTATCCAGCGGGCCTTGGAATTAAAACGCTTTTCCAGAAACTCCGGCATGGTAAAAACACCGCTGCGATAATAAAAAGGCACAAATACCCAACCTAACATTATCATAACCCATGCATGCAGCTCCCAGTGTGCCATTGCCATTCCGCTGGTAGCTCCGTTACCGGCAAGACCTACGATATGTTCCGAACCAATGTTAGAAGCAAACAGCGAAGCACCAACCGCAAACCAACCTATGTTTCTGCCGGCAAGAAAATAATCCTCGGAAGTGTTCTGCTGTTTTGATGACCACCATACAACTGCGATAAGAATCAAAAAATAACTTGCAAGTACCAGCCAATCCAGACCAACAAGGGTGGTCGACATAATCATTCCTTCCAAATTCAAATCCGTCTATCGTTTTATATGATGTGCAACTTCTGTCAGCAATTATTCATGCAGATAGAGGTCCCATTTCAGATAAGTGTTCAAAGCTTCACTAATTGCATCGGCAGTTTGGGAAATATTCAAAGCCACATGGTGCTCAAAGCCATTGTTGCAGATATACTTCATCAGAGACTGCATATTGGGTATCTGCAAAACTCCATACCCGCCGAAAGTTTCAAGCTGATCATCCACAAATTTACCTTGACCGATGTAAGCAGATATTTTTCCGCTGACATCATCAGTTGTTGTCCTGAAATATGTCACCGGGTTCGGAGCGATCCTTCCGACTATAGTGCCGAAAGTATTTTCCTTACCAACTGCCCCTGCGATTATCGCCTGGTAATCCATAGTTGTCGATTCAAAGAAAGACTTTGGCAAATTGCTGCAGTGGAAAAGCACACATTTATTCGGATCCTTGCCGTAATTATTGTTCCAGTCCAGTATTGCGCTGGCGCTTCCCGATGCAAGCTGTAAGATATACATCGCTAATAGGCCAGTCATATCAACTTCACAGGCAGCCGGGCAAAGCGATTCGCTGAGCATACTCATTATCGCGCAAGGCACTATGCCAAAATATTCCTCCATAGACGTCCAGCATTGAATCGTAACCCCAGCCAGTTCATTTTCCTTAACAAAGTTATCAACAACAGTGCCGAATTTTGCCATCTTAACAATAGTTTCTTCCGGCACATCTGAGGCATCAGTATATGCTTTTATCGCATCGAGCTTGGTTTTTACATCATTAGCGCCGAGTTTGGCTGCACGACCAAAAATTTCTGAAAGGTCTATCGGCTCAACAGAAATCCCGTTGGCTTCGAGTATCTTCTCGCTGTATCGAACCGTATTAAAAGCCGCAGGCCTTGCGCCTATCGCACCGAACCTGACGTTTTTGAGCCCTTTAACAACCCTGCAAACCGCTGC